>CAUZJQ010000016.1:0-29583 GCA_963580095.1 Lentisphaeria bacterium
CCACTTCGGCGCTTTCGCGCCGAAGTGAAGCCTGCGCCTTGTCGCGAACCGCATTGATCTCGCGGCTGGCGTTCTCAAACATGATCTGGGCCTCTTCACGAGCCTTGCTCTCGATCGCCCGAGCGCCGTCAACAGCGGCTCTGCGAGCGGTTTCGATGATTTCCTTGGCCTTCGCATCGGCCTCGGCAATGATCTCCTTGCGCTGCCCTTCGACAGAAGCCAGCTCACTCTCGATGCGCTCAGCGTTGTCAATCGACTGATCGATCTTCTGGGCACGGTCATCCAGAGCCTGAATGACCGGCTTCCACAGTAACTTGCCCAGGATTGCCGCCATCAGGCCAAAGACGACCCACACCAGGACCAGCATCTGGCCTTCGATGAAGGCCGGTCCGCCCTCGTGCGAGTCAGTGCCGTGAGCGCTCTGCTCGACTGTTGCTATCAATATGTTCACCACAGAAACCCCGCTTTGGGAAAGATGCGAGAAAGGTGGTCAGATGTCGTGCGCAAGGCGATTATTAACTGCCACCCACAAACAGCACAAGCAGGCCCATGACGGCGCCGAGCAGTGCAACACCTTCGATCATGGCGGCACAGACAAGCATGTTCTGGCGAATGGCGCCAACAGCTTCCGGCTGGCGCGCCACCGCTTCACATGCCGAACCACCGACAAGTCCGATACCGACGCCGGCACCGACCGCTGCGAGACCCGCACCGACGACTGCCAACCCTTTACCAATATAGATAAGTCCAGCCATCCCCGCCCCCGCCGCTTCCGCGACAGCGCCTGCCTCAGCGGCTGCATCAGCGGCCTGTGCGGTGATTCCAACGGCCAGCAGCAGTAAAATAACTGTCAGCAGTCTGTTCATCATATCATCGTCCCTTCGGTTGGTCTGGAACCTGTCGGCTCCAGGGGTTTAGTTACTTTTTGGAAGGCGTGAATATAGTCGCTCCAATCCACCTGTAAAGCCATGATTTATTAGTGATCCGGATGCCATGTCATACCAATGAACATGGCCGACAACAACGTAAAAATATACGCCTGCAAAAGGGCGATCAGGACCTCCAGCATATAGATGAACAGCGCAAAGGGTACGAACACCAACGTAGCGACTGCCTTGATCGCCACAGACTGGCAAAGCACGATCAGGCCGAGCAGCACGAAGATCGCCATATGCCCCGCAAGCATATTTGCAAAGAGACGAACCATCAGCGCAAAAGTCTTGATGAACAGCCCGACAAACTCAAGCGGCGCAATCAGGAACAACACAGGCACCGGTACACCCGACGGTATAAACGACTTGGCGAAACCGATCGGCCCGTTCTTGATCAAGGCGCCGCCGACCATAAAAACAAAAGTGATCAGCGACAGGGCACAGGTGATGCTGAAGTTGGCAGTCGCGGTCACGAAGATCGGAACCAGGCCCATACAATTCAGGACAGTTATGAAGAAAAAGAAATTACACAGCAGCGGCGTCATCGCCCGGCCGTCCTTCTCGCCCATGGCGGGAATGGCGATCTCGTCGCGGACGAAGACAACAAGCACTTCGAACAGATTCGACAGACGGGACCGGATCCGGATCCCTTTCTTGGCAATGACCCCGCCGAAAACGATCAGGATCAACGCCGCGATGATCAGCATGGCGCCATGCAGCGAGAGACCGAGCGCCTCGAGATTAATCGCCGGCAGTCCGGGAATCGGATGCCATGAACCACCATCGGCGATATGGTGCTCGACCCACGACTGGATGATCTCCATCTTTGCCGCCGACGCTTCGGCAGCGGTCGGTTCGGCAGCTTTTTCAATTGTCTCGGCCACGGCCGTAGTGTCAGCCATTTGTCTCCGGCCTTTCGTTGGCGAAACCGTACAGGCTCAACACCTCGTTGAATTTCGCGGTGAAATAGGTCACCAATACCGCAATTAAGAACGGTATCGGCTCATTGAAAATGAGGGCAACAACAGCGATCGCACCGACCAGCAAAACAATCCGGCAGCTGTTGGCGACGATACCCCAAGTGACGAACTCACGGTTGTTCGCAGCCGCAATAGCTTTGGCATGCAACACAAAGGCAAGCATCACATTCGCAGTCGCCAAACCCCAGCCAACAAGCATCTCCAGCGGGTATAACGTCTGCTTGACCAAGGCTACGAAGACAATCGAGAGCAGCGCCCCAATAGCCGCAGTCACTGCCAGGCGCCGTGTTTCGCCTCCCCCGACCGCCTGCTTGGTCGCCGTACTCGAATGAATTGTCGTTGATTTATTCATCGTCGGACTGTTGATCGTTATTCGGGATCGTCGGGTTTGGCAATCGAATCTCCTTCCACATCTCGTAGCCGCCGTACACAAAGCCAAGTACAATCCCGCCGATAGTACCGAAAGGAAGCGTGTCAAACTTGCGATCGACAAGAACCCCAAGCATTGTGCAGAAAACCATTCCGGCCACCAGCATGGTACCTAAATTCAGGCCCTGCTGATATCTTCTCGGTCGTGTCTGCTTGGGTTCCTCTACCATATCTCCATCACAGAAAAACCGCATAAAGTAAACCGCCAAGGAAGGCTGTCAAGGCATGGAGAAGCCGCAGGCAAGAATGCACTGCAATACATGCCGGTGTCCGGCTCTGCTCTGAGGAGGTTTACGGTTGTGGACCTAAAAACATCCGAACTCCTCTGTCCAGCGTCCGGTTGCACATTGGCGCTACCCACAATAGATTCCAAACTGTATGAATATCCCTTCCGAAAGCCTGTCCGTCATCCTCTGCCAGACTTGTGGCAATGACCAGCCCGAACAGAATGTCGCCGGCATCCGCAGATTGCTCGACAACACCGATACCGCCGGCACCGACCTTGTCGTGGTGCCCGAAAACGCCATCTACCGCGGCAATTTCATGGTGGCCGGATACGATCCTCCGACGCTCGAGCAGCATCTCGACACCCTCAGCAGCGTCACCCGCGACATTGGTATCTGTACGGTATGGGGCAGCGTCCAGGTCGCGCGCGAAAACGCTATCTACAACACCGCCCTGGTCATCGGCGCCGACGGCGAACTCGTCACCGCCTACGAAAAAATCCATTTGTTCCAGTTGTTCACCGGCACCAGCTCAGTCGACGAAACATCGCGTTTCGCCCACGGCGCGAACCCCGCAACCTTCACCTTGAACGGTTGGACGATCGCCCTGACGATCTGTTACGACCTGCGGTTCCCGGAACTCTACCGTGTGTATGCCGGCGCCGATCTCATGCTGTGCCCTGCCGAGTTCACCCACATGACCGGCAAAGCCCACTGGGAAATCCTCCTGCGCGCCCGCGCCATCGAGAACCAGTGCTACGTTGCCGGCGTCAATCAGTGTGGTATGAACGAACCGATGCAGATGCTGGCCTATGGCCATTCGATGATGGTCGCGCCGTGGGGCGAAGTTTTGGCCGTCGCCGACGAAGACGAAGTCTGCCTGCGCAGCGAACTGTCGCACCAGGCTATCACCGACGCGCGCCAGCGTGTGCCCTCGCTGCAGTCGATGCAGCAAACTGTGACATGGTCAAATTCGCACTGATCGTTTACAATTTATTCTTTCCCTTCGCCTTCCTTCTGTATTTCCCAGTCTACCTGTGCAAACTCGTCAAGCGCGGCAACTTCCTCGAGGGATTTGGCGAACGCTTCGGCCTCATCTCCAGCGCCAAGAAGTCGCAATTGCACGCTCTCAAGGATCCCATCTGGATCCATGCGGTCAGCGTCGGTGAGGCGCAACTGGCATTGCCGTTCATCAGATACTGGCTAGGCCGGGAGCCCGGCCGGCAATTCGTCGTTTCCACAACCACTGCCACCGGCCAGGCCATCGTGCGCGCCAACGCCCCAGACGGCGTCGTCCCCATCTATTGCCCGCTCGACTTCTATCCATGCATCGCTTCGACGCTCCGCGCCGTGCGACCAGCCGCCCTGTTGATCGTCGAAGTCGAGATCTGGCCGACCCTGGTCAGTACTGTTGCCGGCCGGAACATCTTCGTCGGCCTGATCAACGGCCGCGTCTCTGACTCCTCCGCGAGCGGCTATCTCAAGCACAGATGGCTGTTCCGCGACATCTTCTCGAAGTTCTCGATGATCGCCGTACAAACCCCCGAGGATGTCCACAAGCTCACTGCCGTCGCCGGCGAGCTGCCGGAGCTGAGCGCCTGTGGTACGATGAAGTTCGACATCGTCCCAGACAGCGTCCCGCAACTCGACGGCAAGCTGCTCGAGCAGGTATTCGGCGACGGCGAGCATGTCCTCTTGGCTGCCGCCAGCACGCACCCCGGCGAAGACGAAATCGTCGGGCGCATTTACCGGGACCTGGTCGCCGATTTCCCGAACCTCCGGCTGCTCATTATTCCGCGTCACGCCGAACGCGGCGCCACCATTCAGCGGACGCTGCAGGAACTCAATCTCACCGCCCATCTCGTGACCGACATTCGAAATCCCGAATCCCGAAATCCCGAATCCCGAATCCCCCCCGTTCTCATCGGCAACACTACTGGTGAAATGATGGCCTTTCTCGCCGTTTCCGACATCGTTTTTGTCGGCAAGAGTCTGGCCGGTAACGACGGCGGCCACAACATCATCGAACCGGCAATGCTCGGCAAGGCGGTTATTTTCGGGTCGGGCATGAGCAACTTCCGCGACGTCGCCCGCGTCTTCCGGGAGGCGGAAGCCGCTGTCGAGGTCGGCGACGAAACAGACCTTCTAACCAACGTACGAAGCCTGCTCGCTGACCCCGACGCACGCGAAAAGCTGGGCGCCAACGCCCGCCGTGCCGTCATCGACAACCGCGGTGCCATGGCGAAAACGATCGAGGTCTTCAACACTTTGTAAGGCCGCTGCCTGCCTCGTCCGCCATGGCTTGTCATCTGTGGCAGGCCGGCTCGGGTATCTATTCGAACCGCCCAGTACCAATAATATTTCGCGCAACTGCAGCTTGCCATTTAGCCACTTACCGCTTGCCACTTGCCGCCATCTCAGATATTGTGTCGGGCACCCCAGATCTCACGTCAAGTCGTTCCATCACGTAACAGGACACCGATATGAACGCACTGGTTATTGGCAGCGGCGGCCGGGAACATTCCCTCGCTTGGAAACTCAATCAAAGCCCGTCCGTCGATCGCGTCTACTGCGCGCCCGGCAACGCCGGCATGCACGGCATCGAATGTATCGACACGCCGGCGGCGGAGCTCGGCGATTTCTGCGAAACCAACGGTGTCGATCTGATCGTCGTCGGACCGGAAGCCCCGCTCTGTGACGGCATTGTCGACGAATTCCGCGGTCGCGGCCTGGCCATTTTCGGGCCTGACAGCATGGCCGCGCAGCTCGAAGGCAGCAAGGCGTTCGCTAAAGACTTCATGAACCGCCACGGCATACCGACCGCCGACTCACAATCATTCAGCAACGCACCCGATGCTATCGCCTGCATCCGCGACAATGGCGCCCCGATCGTGATCAAGGCTGATGGGCTCGCCGCCGGCAAGGGCGTCACCGTGGCTGAGACCGAAGCCGCCGCAATCGCCGCCGTCGAAGACTGTTTCAGCGGTGCCTTCGGCGCTGCCGGCGAATCGGTGTTGGTCGAGGAATGCATGGTCGGCGAGGAAGCCTCGATCTTCGCCTTCGTCGATCATGACACCATCAAGCCGCTGGCCTCGTCGCAGGATCACAAGCGCGTCGGAGACGGCGACACGGGCCCGAACACCGGCGGCATGGGCGCCTACTCACCGGCGCCAGTGGTCGATGACGCGTTGTGGGCGGAAATCCACGAGCGCATCCTCAACCCGTTCCTGGCCGGGTGTCAGGCCGACGGCCTCGACTATCGCGGCGTCATCTACGTCGGCATCATGGCGACAGCGACCGGCCCGCGGGTGGTCGAGTTCAACGTACGTTTCGGCGATCCGGAGTGTCAGCCGATCTGCATGCGCATGAAAAGCGACCTGGCCGAAGCGATGCTGGCCACCATCGAAAATCGCCTGGCAGACTTCGAATTCGGGTGGAATCCAGAGCCCGCTGTATGCATCGTGCTAGCCTCCGGAGGCTATCCTGGCGGCTATGAAAAAGGCAAAGTCATCTCCGGCCTCGAAGCGGCTGAAACCAATGGTGCGATTGTTTTCCACGCCGGCACACAACGCAGTGGAGACGACATCGTCACCGCCGGCGGCCGCGTCCTCGGCGTAACCGCGACTGGCAGCGACGTCAAAGCCGCGGCAGACACAGCGTACGCAGCCACACAACAGATTTCCTGGGACGGCGCCTTCTACCGCAAAGACATTGCCCGGCGCGCCATTGCGCGATTGGCGTGACATGCGGGTCCTGTTCATCGACACGTCGCCGTTCACCGGGGGGGCGCAGCGCAGCCTCTTCGGCCTGTTGTCCGAGCTCAAACGCGACAGCGCCTACGGCATCGATCCCTACCTCCTGACAGCCGACGATTCCGATACCGGTCTCGCCACGCAGGCGCGCAGCATGGGCATCGACACCGGCATGATCCCCACCCGCAACTGGCCGCGGACCTGGCGCGGTCTGCTGGCAGCCTGGGCGGATACCCGCAACACCAAGCCGATCCTCGGCGACTGGCTCGACACCCGCGGCATCGACCTGGTCTACGCCAACGGCATTCGCTCCGGCCTGCTGTGTACGCTGGGGCTGCCGAACAAGTTGCCGCTGATCTTTCACCACCGCGATTTACGGAGTCCACAAAAGGTTTTGAAGCAGGTGGTCACGCGCGCCCTGCAGACAATCACGATTTCAAATTTTCAACGCGAGCAGTACCCCGCCGAGTTGCAGGCGAAAATGACGACGGTCCGCAACGGTTTCGACTGGCCGGACATTCGCGGGCAGGCAAAAGCGTTCGACGCCGGTCGGAAGTTTAAGCTGCCCGACGGCCCATGCGTCGTGCTAATTGCCGACATGGTCGAGTGGAAACGCCACGCGATGTTTCTCGAAGCAGCCGCAGGGCAGCCGTTCACCGCGCTGGTTGTCGGCGGTGCCAGGGACGATGATGGTCGGCGCTACGAGGAGCAGCTATGGGAACAGGCGCCCGACAACGTGCGATTCCTCAGTTTTCAACCAAACCCGTACCCGATCATTCGCAAAGCGGACGTTCTGGTGTCAGTAGCTGATGGCGAACCGTTCGGGCGCACTATCCTCGAAGCGTTCGGGCTCGGGACGCCGGTCGTCATCGCCGGGGGCGGCGGCCCGGAAGAAATCGTAGCCGGTCGAGCAGGTGCGGCGATTGTCGAAGCACAGCCTGCGGCCATCGCAAACACCATCGGACAGACGCTCGCCGAGCCGACTGAGATGACGGAAGCGATGGCGTATGCCGAAACATTTTCACTACCGCGACACGCCGGAGAAATCAGCGCTATTGTCGCACCCCATCCCACTCGAAAATAACGTAGAACGCCTTGACGTCACCTTCGGCGATCAGGTTGCACCGAATCCGATTAAATAGTATTAGTTTTGCAATTCTCGTACGCGTGGAAAAGTCTAATTGTGGATTATCTGCCATGTCTCTCTTCGACGATGCAATTCTTTTGACCGATACCGCCAATTCTGCTGACCCGCGTATCGAGAATACAGACGGCAATGCCGTGCCGCGGGAGCTGCTGTACTCGCAGCGGATGACGGCCTGGCTCGATCGTCTGGAACCGGAAGCGAGCGAGGCGCTGAAGCTCGCGGTGCGGGCACAGCACCTGCGACGCTGGGAAATTCCCCGCGACACCTATCCTGTAGGCCGGGCTGGGTACCACGCCTGGCGCCGTGAACTCGCGGTATTTCACGCCGAGAAAGCCGGGGAGTTGCTGGGCGAAGCCGGTTATGACGTCGTCACGATCGTACGCGTGCAGTCATTGATCCGCAAGGAAAACCTGCGCTCGGACCCCGAAACACAGACCCTCGAGGACGTCGCCTGCCTGGTCTTCCTGGAGCATTACTTCGAACACTTTCTGCCGCAGCATGATGCCCCCAAAGTCGTCGAGGTCGTGCGCAAGACTTGGCGAAAAATGTCACCGCGCGGCCAGGCAGCAGCGCTACAGCTGGAACTGGCGCCAGAGGCGCAGGAGTTGATGGAGCAGGCGCTAGGCGAAGGGTAGGCAGGGGAATTTCATATCAAGCGGCGGTCCCCTTGTGGGGCATTCCTCAGACGTTCGAACGTCTGAGGCCGAGGGTAACCCAACAATTTTCGCGACGAAAACTGCGAATCATTCAGGCCGGACTGCTCGGCGGGTGTTCCGCAATCACATACTCTGCCGCCGGCAAGCCGCCGATCAGGTGTTCCTGGATGATGCGGTCGAGCACGGCGGGTGTACAGGAATGGTACCAGGTGCCCTCGGGATAGACGAGGGCAATCGGACCCTGCTCGCAGATGCGAAGACAGTTCGCCTTGGTGCGGTAAACGCCCCCGGCACGGTCAAGCCCGAGTTCGGTAAGCCGCGACTTGAGATGCTCCCATGAAGCCAGGCTGCAGGCTTTGTCGCAGCATTTCGGCTTGGTCTGGTCGCAGCACAGGAAGATATGACGCTGGATTTTGTCAATGCCGAAGGCGGCAACCTTGCGTTGCAGACCGGCGGCAGCCTCCACCATGCCGTCTTGGAAATGCTGGTTCGCTTCGTCCAGCAACTGTCGACTTTCCTCGAAACTGATGCGCTCGCGTGCCTGTGCATGCGACAGCCAGGCGTAGTCGCCGATTTCCGCCACCTGTACGGTCACTTCCAAGCTGTGCACGATGGCCGGAAAATAGACGACGGTTTTTTCCTTCGTCACCCCCTTCGTCTCGAAAATATAAGACTCACTGAAGCAGACGCTCTCGTCAATCCGGTAATCCAGGATGCCGGTCTCTTCCTCGAACTCGCGGCGGGCGGATTCAAACGGCGTCTCCTCGCCTTCGGCGTGGCCTTTTGGAAAGCCCCAGTGCCCGGCCTGATGCTGGATCAGCAGGTACTCGAAACTCTCGGGCGTGCGCCGTATGGGCACAACGCCGTAGGCTTGTGAATTCGGCATACGTCAGTTGGCCTCGGCGATGTTTAGACCACGGGCGATCTGGGAGGCAATCAGGGACATCATCTTTTCGTACGCTTCCGGCTCTAAAGCCGAGTGTTGGCGCGGAGTGAGGGCTACCAATGCTCCCGACTTCCCGGAATTCTCCGAAAATGCCGCCTCCGGGAACGCCGCCAGAACGATGAGGGCGTCGTCGAAAATATAGCCGTCCAGTCCGTCGCCAAGCATTGTTTCGACTGTTTCCGCCGACCAGGCCTTACCGTGCTGCAGGACCTCCAGCAGTTTCCCGACGGGTTTGGTCTGCAGCGTTGTGAACACAGGATCGTCTCGGCAATCAGCGACATAGGCCCTTGCCGTCGGGCCGTCAGCAAGGACACACATTATGACGCCGCTACCAATGCTAACGGCCGATTCGCGCAGCATTTCACAAATCAATTCGTCATTGTTGTCATGTTGGCTGGCGATGACTTTTTCGAGCGTGTAGAGCAGATCAAGCTCCCGCATGCGTGCCTGCAAGGCATCCCGGGTGCGCTCCAGCGTTTTGTTCTGGCTGAGCAGCGACTGATAGAGTACAGCGTTTTCGATGGCGATTCCGAGACTCGGCTGGATTGTCTCAACGACGATCATGTCGGCCAAGGTAAAACAGCCCTTCTCCTTGTTGATCACTTCGATGACACCAACGATCTGGTCGTTACCGGTCTGCACCGGGCAGCACATGACGGTGCGGGTTTTGATACCGCTGACCTCGTCATATCGCGAATCGAATCGCGGATCGTTGTAGGCGTCCTGAATGTTCAGCGGCCGACCGGTGGCGGCGACATACCCGGCGATGCCATCGCCCAGCGACAGGCGGATCTCCTTGAGGTCGTTGCCTTCGAGCAACACTTTGGACCATAGCTCATTGGTCTCGGTATCGACGAGAAACAGCGTGGCGTGCGACGCCTTGAGGATACTCGAAAGCTCTTCGACGACTTCGAAAAGTATGGCGTCGAGATCGAGTTCGGAGCCAATCGCCCGGGAAATCCGGTGCATGGCAGTCAGCCGGTCGTAGAATTCGTAGTGGTCGGAGGTCTGAGACTTCGGCTGGTCGTCGTCGTCGTCGTCCAACTTTACGGTTGTCCTGTCAACGTTCATCGGTTGTTTCCTCGGGGGTTGTCCTGGGCAACTCATGAGTATCGCACCGATTGGGTGATATTCATGGATTATCCAAGTGCGCAATTTACAGGAAACTGTTACCAACTGTCAAGCGACTGAAAGGAAACGATGATTCTTGAAAGCATCGGCAACAGGCCTATCGTGCTGTCGATCGCAATGCCCTACACATCACTTTCACACTCAGGGACAAACCCAACGGATGTCGAAATCAACAGTTGAATGCCGCGACGACTACTCCCATTTCCTCGTGATACCCACGCGCTGGAAGGATGTCGACATGTACCATCACGTCAACAACGTCATCTATTACTCGTATTTCGATACGGTGATCTGCGAGTATCTCGTGGGCCAAGGCGAACTCGACCCGGTCCACGACGACGTGATCGGCATTTGCGCCGAGAGTATGTGCCGGTACCTGCATGAGTTGACGTTTCCCGAGCACATCGACGCGGGGCTGCGCGTCGCCAAGCTCGGCCGCTCGAGTGTACGCTACGAAATCGGCCTGTTCCGTCAAGGCAGCGAGGAACCCGCTGCGACCGGTTATTTTGTGCATGTCTTCGTCAACCGCGCAACGAAGCAGTCGACAGCGATACCGACACGGATCCGGACAGCCCTGCACCGGATCGCGGTACCAGGCGCGTCAGCTTAGAGGCAAAGGTGTCAAGTTTCAGGTGTCGGGGAAAGAAGTTGTCAGAGGACATGGTGCCGGCACTGCCCCCCTATTTGGTTGTTGCGAAACCTGAAACCTTAGAATTCACACCATCACCGTTCCGCCGCAAACGTTGATCGACTGGCCGTTGATCGCACAGGCTTGATCCTGTGCGAGGAACACGGCGAGGGCTGCAACTTCGTCGGGAACCAGCCGACGCTCCAGCGGCGAAGCTTTGGCTTCCAGTGCCTCGATCGTTGTGCCCAGACGCTGCGCGTCGTATTCCAGTCTCTTGTTGTTCATAAACGATTCGGTGGTTCCGGGACAGACAGCGTTGACTGTGATACCCTGCGCCGCAACTTCCACTGCTGTCGCTTTCGTCAGTCCGGTAATAGCGTGTTTGCTGGCCGTGTAAGCGGACGTATGCACCCCTGCAACCTTCGCATTGATCGATGAGATATTGATGATACGCCCCCATTTCTTTTCGATCATCGCAGGCAGTACCAGCTTGGTCAGCAGATAGGGCGCAGTGACGTTGACAGCCATTGTCAGGTGCCAGAAGTCGTCGTCGAAATCGACAATTGGTTTCGGATTCTGACTGCTGCCGATCCCGGCGTTATTGACGAGCACTTCGACAGCGCCCCAGTGTTCGATTGTGGCCGCATGAATGCGAGCCGGCGCTGCAGAGTCCGCAAGATCATCGACGACGGTGAACGCCTGGCCACCGGCATCGCTAATCTCGACGGCGAGACTGTCGAGCTGATCCTGGCTGCGCGCCGTGCCAACGACCCGCGCGCCGGCGGCGGCCATAGCCACGGCAATTGCCCGGCCGATCCCTCTGCCGGCTCCGGTAACGAGCGTAACGCAGTTCTTCATCTGGACCTCCTGATCGGGATTACGAGTGGGTGCCGCTGCCAATAATCTCGGCGGCGGTGAGTAAATCGTTTGCTTGGTGATCGGCGGACGCCTCGGTGCCGATGCAAATTGTTCGGCACCCGGCAACCCGGCCGGCCTCGACGTCCGCAGGCGTGTCACCGATCATGAATGACTCAGCCAGATCAAGTTTCAATTCCTGCGCGGCTTCGATCAGCATCAACGGTTTCGGTTTACGACATTCACAACCGTCGTCGGGCACGTGCGGGCAGACCTTGATCGCTGCGAACTGTACACCGTACGGAACCAGCAATTCCCGCAACCGTGCGTGTTGTGCCGCGACCGTGTCCTTATCGAACCAACCGCGACCGACACCTGACTGATTGGTGACCAGAACCAGGCAGAAGCCCTGGTCCTGGATTGCCCGCAACCCCTCGCCGGAATTCGCCAGCAGTTCGACACCGTCGGCATCTGCCAGATAATGTTTGTCGACGATAATCGTACCGTCGCGATCGACAAAGACAGCGGCGGCCATTACTCCTCCAGCAGGGTTCGCAGCGGCTCATCGATGTCGAGTTCCTCTGCGTCCGGATACAGCGTGCCCGGTTCAAGCTTGTCCAGAAGGCTCTGGTACATCGACAGGTCCTCGAAAATTTCGTCGTTCTGGCGCCAGTTCAGATACTTGCCGTGATTGCGGAGATACTGTGCCGCCACATCGAGCTCCTGTGAAACGAGCGCGACAGTCATCTCCTCGCGGGTGCCGGCATCACTGGTGAATTTCCAGCGACGGATACGGCTACGCTGTTGATCGAGCAGACGGATCGTTCGCTGCCGGGCAACCTCGATACCCCAGACCTCCTGCGCTGCCATCGCTTTGGGCAGCCACAGCATCACCGCCACCTCGCAACTGAGGATCACGAAGACCAATATCCAGGCCGTACGTCCAATCAATCCGGTACTGCGATTCTGATACTCCTTCAAAAGTCTCTTCCCCGGTAGACGGCGATTCGGTCAGCGCCGGTGAATGCATGGGAGGATGTTCAGTGTTCAGGTTTCAGGTGCAAGAGAAGCTCACTCGTCATCTCTCTTTCTTGGGCTGTGCTCTCGCGGAGCGCATGTCATCGCTACTCCACCTCATCCTTGCCGTTGCGGATTTCGCCGGCCTTCGCTTTCATAATTGCAGCAGCGGTCGATTCAGCATCAACGAAAAACGCATAATCGTCGAATACGTACAGTTCATTCGCGTTACGTTCAGATCCGAAATCGTCGACACCGGATCCCA
Organism: Lentisphaeria bacterium; assembly: GCA_963580095.1. Lineage (GTDB taxonomy): Bacteria > Verrucomicrobiota > Lentisphaeria > JABSQK01 > CAJWLW01 > CAJWLW01. The sequence continues at coordinate 12,963 of CAUZJQ010000016.1, forward strand.
GGTCGAGAAAGTACGCGGCGCTGGTGCCGTTGTGGTACTGGTTGCCGTTGACCTTCGCCGGCGGACTGCCGATATACCTGTCGGAACCGTCGCCGTCCACGAAGATAGTAAACCCGTTCTGCGCTGAATGACAGTGCGCGAAACCGGGACCGTCGTAGCGGTCGTCACCCTGCCCGTCAATGAACAGCGTTGTACTCTCATCCCACGCCATGCCCGACGCCACATAGTGCGTCGTGCGATAGTCGTCATTGCCACGCTCATCGACAAAGATCCCTACCGCCTGGTGCGCCGTGAAGCCCATGTTGTAGCGCGTGCCGCGATAGCGGTCGTCGCCGCCTCTGTCGTTGACGATGCCGAGCCCATAGTAATAGCCGCCGCCAATGCTGAACGTGCCGCCGGCGTATAGATCGTTGCCGCCGTTGTCGACGATCATACCGATGCCGCCGGAAAAGTACGGCCGATGCCCGATACCGACACCCTGGCCCCAGCCCGCGAATGAGGCATCGTCGGCGTAGCCACTCATGTGTTGCCCTTTGTTGTAGTAGGTGTCGTTGCCAGTTTCCCCGGCACTGTAAACAATACCGAGCCCACCGGTGAACCCGACGCCCTGGCACGACAGGTGCCCCTCGAAGCGATTGTCGCCGTCCCTGTCTATAAGCAGTCCCGCACCGAGCTGACCAACGCCCTGCCCGTAGTCAATACTGCGGTAGGTGTCACTGCCTTGCCAATCCGCCAGCACGCCGATGCCGGCAAACCCCGTACCCTGTGAGCCGCGTATGCCTATATACGTATCGTCGCCGCCATGGTCGGCGATCAGACCGACGCCCATGAACCCGCAGCCCTGGCGCATGTGTCGCCAGTTCTCGTAAAAATCGTCGCCGCCCAGGTCAATCAGCACGGCAGAGGCTATGGTGCCGGGAATGCTGCTACCGGTGTTGTTGCCATAGAAATCGTCACCTCCCAGATCGATCAGCACGGCGGCATCGGCCCCCGACAGGTAGCGGTCGTTCCCGGGACCACCGATCAGTACCCGGCCAGCGCCGCCGTTGTGATCGACAAGGATTCCTTCGTCCTGCGCCCGGTCGCCGAGTGCGTTGGCGATCGACACAATGAACGCCTCGTCAAGCAACAGCGCCGTCGTCCGGAACTGCGCGATCAGCGCATCCATATCCAAACGCCGTAGCATCATCCCGAGCTTGACGTTACCCGTCTGCCGCTCAAGGTCCGTATCGAACCACATCATGTGTGCCTCGGTAAACCCCTGCAGCAGTCCCGGCATCTGCCCGGCGATGAACGTCCGCTCGTCGGCGGTGAACGCCGCGAAAGCATCGCGATTGAAGTCTGCGGACGCCGCAAGCACGCCGTCGATGTAGGCGAGGTGCCCGTCAAGGTCGGCACCACGATAGTCCGGCAGTGCCGGTGCCAGCGGCGGTGTCGCCAGGTAGATCGAATTCAGCCACGTCGTGTCCTGCAGCGCAGCGCCACTGGTCAGGGGCAGCACGACACCGACGCAATGTTGCTTCACCGGCAGCGTCGCGAACGGCCGGGTGTGCGCCGCGACCATTGGCCACATTCGCCCGACGTCGGTGATAATGTGTGCTTCCGACAGGCGCCGCAATAAATCGGCATTGGCATCGGCGCTGTCGGTGGCAGTTGCCAGAATATCGAGCAGTTCCTCCTCCGGCGACGGAGGATCACCGGAAATGGAGTCGATGGCTTCGCGGAATTCGGCGCTGATCGGGCGGTCGTAGGTCGGGAATTCGGGCAGCCGCATATCCACCTTGTGCAGGACGCCGTCGCGCAGGTATTGCAGAGGCATGACATCGTGCGGCAGATACCGCGCGCTGGCGCCGCGCGCCAGCGGCAGGATACCGTCAAACACCGGATCATCATAACCCCATGGGCCGACGCTGACAACGACGTCGCCGGGCCGCAGGCCGACGTTCGCGGCAGCGCTCATAGCGCCGATGGTGCTGATGCGCAAGCCACGGATCTGCGGGCGGCCGGGAAGATCCGCTTTGGTCGGATCCCCGTAGATGCCAAGCCAAAATCCGGGTTTGCCGGTGCGCAGTGCGACAGGCAGTCGACCGGGTGCAACGACACCGGCTCCCGCGGCAATGCGTCGGCCGGAAAACCGAAATCCGCGTTCGCCGGCAGGCGGCCCGGAAGTCTCTTCCTTCAGCCAGTCGTAGCGCTTCTGGATCTGCAAGGTGCCGGGCTGGAGAATCAACGTCATGCGGCTGGCGGCATCGCTGTTACCGCTCTCGATCCACTTCGCCCAGTCCGCCTGCAACTCAGTCGTCTGTGCAATAATGACATCAACTCGGTCTTCCGCTGCACGCCGGACATAACAGGCAGTATAGCGGTCAGCGTCGTGCCGCACTTCCCACATCCCACGCACGGGCCCACTCAAAATATCGGCGGTCTGGGGTACAGGCACTATGTGCCGGCAGCCGGCAAAAACGACCGCGGCAAAGAGAAGTAGCCATGGGCTGTGAAAATGCATGCCCCTAACCTATCTGAGTGTCACGGCCGTTCAAGGGAGGCGCGTTCGAGCTTGGGAGTCTCTGCACCAGAGGGGTTTTCTATTTCAGCCAGCGGTTACCCGACCAAGCGTGCTTCTGAATGCGTGGCTACCCCAGCGTCACCCAGTTCATATGTGAAATCTTATGAAAATGCAGGACATTCCGGATTTCTGAGATACGCCAGTTGCGGCAGTCCCTCTATCAGGGGACACTTTCTTGGTTCGGGCCTCATTAGGGACTGATTGTACCATGATGTTTGCTCTTAGCCGCCTTACCAATTGCCAGTTATCAACCACATCGGGACCGGGGTTATTTGTCTCCCGGCAAGCGGCCGTTCTCGAATAGACGCTGGTCGAATTCATCCAACTTCTTTATGTCAAGCACCTTACGTGATACCGATTCAATGCGGAGCAGTTTTTGACACCCCGGTAATATAATTGAGTAAAGGTACAAAATTTAATTACACCTCCCCCTCAGCCAAAAGGGCATCCGCTGAAAAAAATATTTTGACATATCTAAATATATGCTTATGTTATCTGTTGATGAAGATTATTATCTGTCTATGAAAAGGTCTATATGGGCGATGAAAAGACAAGTCAGGAAAAACGCAGTACCGGTGTGAACCGGCGTGATTTCCTTGCGAGCGGTGGTTTAACTCTGGGCGCTGCGGCACTGGCTTCCAGTTCTCTCAAAGCGCTCGGCTGCGCAGAACCATCATGCCAAGGCAAATCAGGAACTGGCGGTCTGCCTATGGACTCGGATATGGGGGTTATCGGTGACTGCACAAGCGGAACTTTGGACCCTGATTTATTCCTCACCCATTTCGACTGGGGAAAGGTGACAAAGGATTTGGGCGACGGCAAAAAACGGCGTGAGTATACATTTTTTGCCGTTGACAAGGAGATCGAAATCGCCCCGGGTCTGTTCTTTCCGTCATGGGCCTACACCTCTGAAACGCCCCATGATCAGGACGGCAATCAGATCCCTGGTCCTGGCGGCAGTATCGGTCATGTACCCGGTCCAACAATTCGCTGTCGTGAAGGTGATGAGATTTATATCAAATTCATCAACCAGAACAATCATCCCCACACCATTCACTTTCATGGTTACCATTCGTCGGAAATGGATGGGTCCATGAAGGATCAATTTGTTTTCCAGAATGAAACTTTCGAGTATGAATTCATGGCGGAGCCCTTCGGGCTGCACCTCTATCATTGCCACTCGGTTCCTTTGAAACGGCATATCCACAAGGGGCTCTACGGCACCTATATCATTGACCCGAAGGAAGGGCGTGAACCCGCTCGTGAATTGGTCATGGTCATGAATGGCTTTGACACCAACTTTGATGGGGACAATGAAATCTATGCGGTGAACAGCGTCGCAAACCATCACATGCGCTACCCCATCAAAGTGAAAAAAGATGAGCTGGTGAGGATTTATCTGGTCAACACGACGGAATTCGACCCCATCAATTCATTTCATTTGCATGCCAATTTTTTCTATGAGAACCGAACCGGCACCAGTATGAAGGCAGAATATTTCACCGACACTGTGATGTTCTGCCAGGGCGAGCGTTCGATTCTCGAGATGCGTTTCCCGAAGACCGGTTTGTACATGTTCCACGCCCATCAGAGTGAGTTTGCAGAGCTCGGGTGGATGGGAAATTTTGAGGTCGTTTGATTGTCATGAGTGACGAACCAAAAAAATCTGCTAAAGCCTGGCTCTACGGTCTTTTGCCGATTGCTGTCCTGGGCATCCTTTGCTGCGCCATAGTCAAACTCGGCGACAGGAAAGACCTGTTGCCTACCAAGGTTCCGCCCATTGAGGAACTGTCGATTCAGCGGATCATCATCAAGCCGCATGGATTCCAGATAGAAGTCATGAACGATGGGCCGGACGAGCTTACCATTGCGCAAGTGTCAATTGAAGAGGCTTATTGGAGGTTCACCATGGAGCCTGCCGACAAGACCCTGGGGCATCTCGAGCATGGTGTAATTACCATCGTCAATTATCACTGGGTGGAAGGAGAAGCCTACGCAATCGGCATTATTTCCCGAAATGGCATTACCTGGGATGCGGAAATTCCTATTGCCTTGGAAACGCCGGTTGCATCGTCAAAAAACACTTGGTTCTTTATCATCCTCGGGGTGATCATCGGAGTGATCCCCGTTGCCCTTGGACTGCTTTGGTTGCCCGTGCTCCCATATTTGTCCGATAAGTATCTGCGTTTTCTGTCGGCCTTGACCGTTGGCCTGTTGATCTTTCTCGGGTTGGACACGATGAAGGAAGGTTTCGAGTTCACGGAAGAACTTGCCGGCAGTTACAATGGTGAAATACTGCTCCTGGGCGTAGGGCTTTTAGTATTTATAGGCCTGATGACGCTGAAGAATGCCGGCAAGGCAATGGTTCTGGACGACGGGGGTCGCTCGTTGGCACTGCGTGTGTCCTGTTTGATCGCCCTGGGCATCGGATTGCATAATCTGGGTGAAGGATTGGTTGTCGGCTCCGCATTTATTCATGGCGATGTGTCAATGGGGACACGGCTTGTGCTCGGATTTACGCTGCACAACATCACCGAGGGCCTGGCAATCGTTGTTCCTCTGGCAGCATGCACGGTTGGGATTTCCCGAATTATCGGCTTGGGGTTGCTCGCCGGTTTGCCAACCATTGCGGGAACCTTAATTGGTGGATTTTCCTTTTCTCAATTGTGGGCGGTCATTTTCTTCGGTATGGCCGCAGGAGCGATTTTCCAGGTCGTCTGGATCATTTCCAAGGGCCCGTCACTCCGTTCAAGAGACGGCGGAATGGCTCTTCCGGAAAATTTCATCGGCATTTTTGCCGGCATTGCAATCATGTTCGTAACGGGGTTACTCATCTAATTCACAAGGCTGGGGTATCATGAAGATCGTCAAAAATCATCTCTTGAAGGCACTGATCACAACGGCAGTCATTGCTGTCCTGCTTCCACTTTTGGCAGGCAGCCTTAAACAGCCAGAAGCTGTCGTAACTGTCGTCGTGGTCGCCAAGGATATGAAGTTCAATCAAACGAATCCGACCATATATATCAGACCGGGTACCAAGATACGCCTGATATTACGTAATGAGGATCCCGGCATGCGCCATGACCTGGTCCTCGAAGCGTTGGGTTTGGAAACACCGATCATCAAAAATGGTGAATCCGCCGTTTTGGAATTCGAGGTGGGGGATGAAGGGCGGTTTGAATATATCTGTTCCTTGCACCCAGTTTTGATGAAAGGCATTTTAATGGTATCCGATCAAAAATGGGACCAGCGGACTGTCAGTCGGGAACCTACTCATTCCAACCAGGAATTCTGAATTCAGTAAAATCGAGATAGCAGACAAAGCCAACGCCAGGCGGCGTGGTAACCCCTTGTTAGACAGGCGGCCTTCTCACTCCAGGCAGTGCGCACCGCGATAGGTTGTGATTCGCAAGACCGTCAGATCTAACCAGTGCTCGCCGGCAGGATCAGCAGTGAAGATTTCCTTGTATTGATATGCCGAATAGGGGGTTTACCTTGGCTCAGAGATTGAGCGAGACAGGTCTGCCGAGACGCCGTCTGGACCGGGCCGATTTTTTACCACCTGCGCAGGGTAAACGAACAGCGAAAAACGACCATGCCTTCTGAAGCAATCGAAGATTATTTGAAAGCGATCTACAAAGCGCAGCAGACCGAAAGCAAGGTCTCCACGTCGATGCTGGCAAAGCTGATGGAAGTGTCGCCGGCATCGATTACGGCGATGGTTAAAAAGCTTGCGCAGCGGAACCTCGTAACCTACCGCCCGTACCATGGTGTCAAACTCACGGAACCGGGCCACAAAATCGCTCTTGAGGTCATTCGCCATCATCGCCTGGTGGAACTGTATCTGAAGGAAGCGCTTGGCGTCCCCTGGGACCAGGTACACAAAGAGGCGGACAAATGGGAACACGTGCTGTCGGAGGACCTCGAAAAGCGGATCGACAAGATTCTTGGCCATCCGCACTTTGATCCCCACGGCGCCCCCATTCCGAGCGCCGATGGTGAACTTTCGACAAAACCGAAGATGACATTGTTGGAGCTCACCCCCGGGAACAGTTCCACCGTCGTCGAGGTCAACGATCACGACCCCGAGCTGCTGCGCTACCTCACTGGCCTCGGCATTGGCCTGGATACTGAAGTGACAGTGGAACAAATAGAGCCTTTCGACGGCCCACTGACCCTGAAGGTAGCCAACCAGCAGCACAGCATCAGCCGTCTCGTGGCGGGCAACATTTTTGTGGCCGACAACAGCGCAGCGTAAGAAAGCGTTTCCGATCCGTCACCCGCCATCTCCCCCTGATCTCTGCAAACCGTCCGACTGCGATGGACCAATCGCTGCCGTGCGGCAGCCTGATTCTCTGCGATGCGAGCAGAAGAGAGCTGCCTTAGGGTTCCCCCTCGGCACCGTGGCGGCGCTGGCGTAAAGCAACGGGCCGTCCTGGACGTAGAAAGGTAGACTTCGATGCGGTATATAAACGCCGGATTCGCTCAGCGGCATGGAGAGATACCGTGCCCGGCGTTGTGCCAGGAGAACCCTAGCGCGGATGACACGGATATCGCCGATGCGCGGAGCCCGAACCTGCAGACTGCTGTCGGGATCGAGCATCACCGTATTTGCTCATTCTGGCTCTCCGGCCTTCCGTCTATATCGTAATATTCTTGTACTACGTGTTTATAAAAAAAAATTACAGGATGCATGAGTCTCAGAATTCATGCCTGAGCGTTTGCAATTCCATCGCCAGTTCAGCACCTTTCGGTGGAGGGTTGTGATTTATGAAAATCGTTCTTATCGGCTACCGCGCCAGCGGCAAATCAACGCTCGGACCGGTGTTGTCGGAACAGCTCGGCTGGCCATTGTACGACGTCGATGGCGATATTCAGGAGCGCTACGGGTGTTCACTGACGGAGGCCTTCAACCGCGGTGCCGAGGCGTACCGCGAAGTCGAAACAGACGTTGTCGAGACTCAGTGCAACCATGACCAATGCGTCATCGCGTTCGGCGCCGGCAGCATCCTGCGGCCGCAGAACCAGGCGGCGGCCAGCCGCGATTCACTGATCGTCTACCTGAAACTCGATGCAGAGGAATTGTGGCGCCGGGCCAAGGCAGATCCGATTAGCGCCGACACACGCCCGAACTTTCGCGGCGGTGGTCTGCAGGAAGTCGAGGAAATGCTACAAGAGCGGGGATCGGTTTACCAAGCCTGCGCCAACCTGACGCTGGACGCAACTGCACCGCCCGAAGTACTGGCCCGCCAGGTTGTCGAGGCTCTCGCAGGGCAGATGATGAATTAAGCGTAAAACGCTCCGGACCGCTGTACCGCAACGACACCCTGCGATAGGCTATGGGTGCCGCCAGCGGGGCACGAGCCGAAGTTCTCGTTCAGCAGGGACCGGGCAATCAGCGAATACCTGCGAACATATCAAGACGTTCTGGCAGTACCCCATTCGGCATATCCGTAAACTCCGGCTACAGTATTCGATTGTTTTAATTCACAAAAAAATGTTGCATATGCGTGCTGTCTTGATCATTACGGGATTGCTGCTGGCCGCCGGCGTTGACGCGCAATTGCAGTTCGAATCGACCGAGCTGGAATTGCACGGATTGCCGAACGACACCATGCTCAGCGGCGCCTACCAATTCACCAATATAGGCGAAACCGACATCACGGTAAAAACCGTCAAAACCACCTGCGGCTGCACCACGACATGGCTGGATAAGAAGACCTACGCACCGGGCGAGAGTGGTGAAATTTTAGCTACTCTCAAGGTGCGCGAAGGGGTCAATGAGAAAAAGATCATCGTCACGACGGACGAGCCGTCGAAGAAGCCCACGACCCTCGTCATCCGGGGCGTCATTCCGAGGTATGTCGATATCGATCCTCCCTATGTGAAATGGAATGTGGGTGACACTGCCAAGCGCAAGAAAGTACGTCTCAAGTTCCTCACCGACAACGACATCAACATTACCAGCGTAACCGCCAACAGGGACAGCTTCGAGTACGAGTTGCTGACGCTCGAAGCCGGTCGACGGTACGACCTGCTGTTGACACCGAAAAGTACAGAAAAGTCGAGCAGTACCCAGTTCAGTTTTGCCACCGATTATCCGCCGGACTTACCCTATACCTTCCATGCCAGTGCGCGAGTCGTCCCGACAACCCGAGGTCCGAACAGCCTCTGGGACCGCTTCCAAACGGCCATGGTCGATTGGATCGCGAGATAGCTATGTCAACCATTCTCATTCCTACCAAACTTGACACGGCAGCTGCCGATATTCTCCGGGATAACGGCTTCGATGTCGTGCAGGATGCCGACAAAACACTCGATGAACTGGTGCGCGACCACGCCGACGCTACCGGCCTGATCGTCCGCAGCGAAAAGATCACAGCCGCAGTCATCGACGCATTGCCGAGTCTGAAAGTGGTCGTGCGCGCTGGTGCCGGCTACGACAACATCGACACCAAGCACGCGCGACGCCAGGGTATCGACGTGATGAACACGCCCGGCGCCAACGCCAACGCCGTCGCCGAGGAAGTCATCGCGCTGGTGCTGGCGGCGTACCGCCACGTGATCCCCGCCGACGCATCGACGCGTACCGGAGCCTGGGAGAAAAATAAGTTCATGGGCCGCGAGTTGTCGAAGAAGACCGTCGGTATCGTCGGGCTCGGCAATATCGGCCAGCTCGTTGCGCAACGGCTGGCGGGCTTCGACAACCATATCATTGTGTACGATCCCGTTGTCTCCGCCGACAAGGCGGAGGAGCTGGGCGTAGAGTTGTGCTCACTGCAGGAGTTGTTTGCCGCAGCCGACATCATAACCTTGCACCTCCCGGAAACAGACGAGACACAGGGCATGATCAACCGCGAGCTGCTGAGCGCGACCAAGCCCGGCGTCATTTTGATCAACTGCGCCCGGGCCGGCATCGTCAACGAAGATGACGTCCGCGCCATTAAAGCCGATAAAGAACTGATTTTCTGCACCGACGTCTATGCCGCGGACGCACCCGGAGAGAAGAGTGTTACAGACATCGCCGACATTATGCTGCCACACCTCGGTGCCAACACCAGCGAAGCAAATCTCAACGCTGCCCGCCGGGCCGCCGAGCAACTGGTGGCATATATGGAGCGCGGTGTCTGTACGCATGTCGTCAATCGCGCCGTGCCTGAAGGCCTGGACGAGGGTCACGTCGAGTTGGCCTTTTATCTGGCGAAGGTGGCGCGGCATTATCTCGGGACGGAAACACCGCCGAGCCGTGTCGAGGCGAGTTTTTACGGTGGCCTGGACGAATATTCCAATTGGCTTCTGGCACCGATCGTCTCCGGCTTGTCGGCCCATTTCGACTCGCTTTTCGATTACCACGACGCCGCGGAATATTTGGAAGAAAAAGGGATAGTCTACGTAAAGCGCGGCGGGGACGACGGCAAGAAGTACGGCCGTTCGATGACTTTCGATCTGTTCGAAGGCAGCGGCACGACGTTTTCGAAAGTCAGTGTCCGTGGTACCTTGACGGAATCGAATCCGATGGTGTCACGCATCGACGGTTTCGACAAGTTGTACTTCGATCCGCAGGGCCACAGCGTCCTTGTCGTCTATAAGGACCGGCCGGGGGTGTTGGCGAAGATCACCGGGGTGATGGCCAAGAACGAGATCAACATCGACGACATGCGTGCGCCGCACGATACGAGGACCGGCGAGTCAATGGCAGTGCTGAAAGTGAACCGCCCAGTCTCACAGCTGATGCTCGACGAGATTACTGAAGCCACGGACGCACGCCGGGCAGTGTACATCGAGATCCGCTAGTAACAGGGCCCCCTGCCATTTTCTTGCGTGCATTGCGGCTGAAGCCGGAAATATCGATCTGTTTGAAATCGTTCGACTCACCGCAGGCCGAGGCGGCGGCGAACGTACCAGTCCGGTATTACGGTCAGTAGCAGTACGACCAGCCAGAGCCAGTATTTCAGCCATTCGTGCATTTCCTCGATAAAACTGACCGCACGTGTGATCGGCAATTCATCGATGCTGTCGACGTCGCGGTAATTCCAGTATTCGCCGCCGGTTACCCGGGCGAGACTCTGCAGACGAGTTTCGGCAATCGGCTGTGGCTGCACCTCCGGACTGAGATTCACGACGAGATAGTCCACGACCTGCTCCATCTTCTCGCCGGTATGCAAGGCCGTGCCGAAACGGAAACGGTACTCGCCGATCCCGCGCGGGATGAACTTGCCGGTGTAGCGGCCGTCGATCTTCGGGTTGAGAAACAGGCGCATGGTCTCTTCATCGCCGTCCGGGGTTGAGATCGTCGCAACAATATCTGCTCGATTATCGGGGATGTATTCGGCATCGAGGATGTCGACGGAGAACTCCTGCTCCTGAGCCATGTCGAGCCGCGACGTGTTGGGATTGACAGTCATGCGCTTCTTCGACGACGACGAGACCCACGACACCAGTTGCCCCCAAAACACGCCGAAATAACGGTCGCCGTGGTCGTCGTGCATGACCCATTTCCAGGTGTCCTCGATGTTGAGGAAGGCAACCTTCCCCGCACCGTAGTTCTGCGCTGCCAGAACCACCAGCGGCAACCCTTTGACAGTGGCCACAGTCAAGGCGCCGGGCTTTATGTTCTCGGGCGGGATCTTGTAAAAGAAACCTTCGGGCGGCATGCTCAGATGGTCGGCGAGCTCGTGCAGGTTCTCGAGACTGCGCCGGGCCAGGACGCTGGAATGCCGGAAAGTGATGCCCGCGTCGTCCATGCCGATCAGCTCGGTCGGCATAGTGCGGATCGGCAAAAGCTTGCGGATCGGCTCCGGGATTTCCGGGGCGACGCCGGTGAAAATCACACCACCGCCACGGTTCTCCACGAAATTGACGATCGTCTGCAAGGCCGCATCATCAAACATGTACAGGCTGTTCAGGTCGATCACCATACAGCTATGCTCGTTGACGACGGATGAATCCGGGAACCCGTCGACACGCACAGGCACCAGTTCATCCACGGTCGTCTCCGCACCGCTGCCGGTCGTGGTTTTCGCTTCGCCGTTGTCACCGGATTGCGTCTTGCCGGCGGCGATGTCGCTGGTGTAATAGCTGTCTTCGCCGATACGGATGACGGCCGACAGGCGCATGCGCTCCTCGGCTTCCATGAACAGCTTGAGAAACTTGAAGTCCCAGTCGAGATTGGCGCTGTAATAAAAGGTCGAGAAGACAAATGGATCGGAGACGTCGGTACCGGAGTAATCCACGTTGTTCAGAGTGTTGACCTCTTCCGGCAACGGCAGGACATGGATGCGCAACGGTTCGAAGCCGGCGACATAGGACGTGTGTTCGATCTCGATCGACAGTTCCTTCTGGTCGTCGATAAAGGACACCTCGCGCTCGTGCACCAGACGTACGCCGTCGCGGACTTCCACGCGTGCCGTGTAGTTGCCCTTGAAATTGCGGGACACGACCGCGGTCATCGTGAAGGGCTTGCTCTTCTCCGCCTTATCCGGTACCGACGTCCAGGTGACACCGAGATCGCTTTTCTGGCGGTTGTCGCCAACCCCGATACAATGGATCGGGATGCCCAGTGATTTATAGCGCTTGCTGCCGTCCAGCAGTCCAACACCGCGGTTGTCCAGCCCGTCCGTGACCAGGAGCACGGCGCCGAGAGTGTTACTGTCAATGTTGTTGCTGATCAGCTTGCGCAGTACCAAGTCGATGTCCGTGTCGCCGGGCAGTGAGTCGAAATCGGTGTTTATGTCGAAGCGACGCAGGCTCTCGCCGGCGAACACGTAGGCGTTGAGATTCTCGTGCGCTTGGAGGACGTTGTGGCGGAACTCGCTGTCCTCGGCCAGCAACTTGGTCTTGACGGTTTCAAGCCGCGAGGTGTCGCTGCAATCGCGCGTGTCCATGCTGGCGGTGGCGTCAACGAGCATGGCGACGTTGAAAGTCGTCGTGTCCGGCGCCGGGCGGACGAAATACGGATTGAGCAGCAACAGGACGACACCGGCAGCCGACAGCATCTTGGTCGCAATCAGCATGCGCCAATGGCGCTGCGACACGATACCTCGATAGCCCTTGTAGCAGAGGGCTACAGCGATGAGATAGACGAGCAGCCCGATCAGCAGGGGCAGCAGGGGAATGAGTGGTGCGAGGCGTATTGTCATGGAGGCAGCGCGACGGCGTAGCGTCTATTGCGCATCATTGCTGAGGCGCTTGAAGTACTCTTGTACGCGTTTCTTGTATTCGTCCGGCGGCTCACGACCGTTGACCCGAGCCAGTTCGATTTGTTTGCGGAAGGCGTTTGCGAACAGTTTCGCTTCGAGAAACTGGGCGGTCTCGATCAGGAGGCCTAGTGCTCCGCTCAGCGGCTTGCCGCCCTCGGACGCACCGATGTTCCAGCCATGCATCTGCATCGACAACTCGGACATCTGCTGGTCATTCATTTGCTTCGCCATCTCGTCGAGATCCTGAGAAAATTTCTCGAGCAACTCTTCGCGCTCCTGCTGGGTCGCCTGGTCGCTCTTGACGGCTTTCTGCGCTTTCTCGATATTCTTGAGGGTCTCCTCGAGCATGCGGGTGAGCCGCTCGCCACTCATGCCGGGACGCGCGTTCATGGCGTTGCGCATATGTGTCGCCATCTCGCGCATCGCCTCTTCAGCGTCGCGCTGGAACTTCGAGGCCTTCTCCGCGCGCCCATATTTGAGGCCATTCTCGGCGCGCTTCATCGAGCCGCTGGTACCTTTGGCGTTGCCGGCATTACGGCATTGCGACAGACTTTCCGACGCCTCGGGATTGCCAGGCTCGGTTTTCTTTGCGGCCTCAGACAAGTCATCCATAAACTGGTCGAACTTTTCGCGAATCTGTTTCTGCTGGCCCGCCATCTCCAGGCGCTTCGGTTTGTTGGCATCCGGCGATTTCTCGGTGGCGCGCCGTAGTTGCTGCTGCTCTTTGCGAATCGTCTGGAGTTCTTCATTTAACGCTTCGAGCTCGTCACCACCGAGACTGTCGCGGATCTCTTCGAGCAGTTGCTTTGAGCGCTCCATGAAATTGACGGCCTGCTCTCCACTCTTGGTCACTTGCTCGTCCCTGGCGTTTTGAATCTGCTCCACCCAATGGCCCATGGCGCGTGAGGCTTTCGACATCTCATTGGTCGCTTCGGTGGCACGGGGCAGTTCCGCAAGTTCGCCCTTGAGATCGTCGAGCTGGTCCCGGATCTTATTTTCAGTAGCAGCCATGAAACCGCGGGATGCCGTAGGCATGATTTTATCCTTGCGGATCTCGAACTTGGCATTGAGATTCGCCTGGCGGCCGATGAGGTCCTCAAGTTTCTCGATCGCTTCCTTAAGGCGATCTAGGTCTCTGGCGCGTTCGTCCTGCTCATTCTGCTCGTTAACGTTTGCCTGTTCGCTTTCCTGTGGCTCGCTCTGCTCGCTGGATTTCGGCGCAGCCTCGATCATGATGGCAATCGAGATCAGTTTCGACAAAGCCCGAGCCTCGTCCTGCAATGCGGCATCCGGTTTCTTGCGCTGCAGGAAATTTCGAGCGATCTTCATGCTGTCCATGGCGTCTTGAAAGAGGTTCTCCAGATCACCGAGGTGAATGCCGCCGGCGCCTTCCTTGGCATCCTTCAGAACCTTGTCAGTGGCGTCGAGCAAAGCCTGCGCCCCGGTTCCGAGATTTTCCAGGAGCTCGTCGCGGGCAACGTCGTCATCGAGCCGCAGCAACCCCACGGTCTGGCGAATCATGTGTTTCTGCTCAGTGATCAGGTGTTTGACATCGACCTTTACCGGTGGCGGGCCCTCGCCCTCCGGCGCCTGTTCCGGCTCCTGCGGTTCGGGACGGATCTCAATGAAGCGGACCTCGGTAGCGGCAGTGTTCCGGTCCGGGGCGTTGTCGCTGGCCTCGTAGTAGTACGAGATGACGTCGCCTTCGTACACGTCGTCGAGCTCGGGAATAGACAGGCCGAACACCGTGGTCTGGATGGTTTCCCAGGTTTCCGGGGCGCCTTTGTAAAGCTGCACCTGCTCCCACGGCCGGCCGCTGATAGCGTAAAACAAGATGATCTCGTCGACGGCGTAATCGTCCGTCACCTTACAGGAAAATGTGGCGTCTTCTTCGGAGGTAAACTTGGCGTCTTCCACCGGCGTGATGGGCTCGATCAGTGGCGCGAAGTCCTCGACAACTTCGAGGTTGTAGGTGCGCTCGCTTTCGGCAACATGGCCATAGCTGTCCTCGAGAATGATCGCGAAGGCGTCACTGGCAGTTGCGGTGATCTCCGCAACGTAGTGTCCATCATCGCCCGCATTCAGCACGGCATGTGCCTGTTCATTCCAGGCCAGGCTGGCATCCACAGGCTTATTGGCGCTGATCTCGATGATGACAGTGGCGCCTTCGGGCACCGTCAGGTCTTTCAATTCATGGTGCGCCTGGGCCTCGAGACCGGTGTAGGCCGGCGGCTCGACGCGAATGGCAGCAGCAATGATCGCCGGGTTCGCGAATGTCGAGACCGTGAAGACCTCACTCTCCAAAGTCGGGGTCACGATGCGGTAGGTGAATGGGGCATCAATGGAAAACAGCTCGAAATACTTGCGATTGCCTTCCTTCTCGAACATGTCATAGGTCATCGGTCCGTCGGCGAATTCGAAGACTATTCTGGCCTCGTTCGGGCCGCGGTTGATCTCGACGTCGATTACCAGGTCATCGCCGCCGGCGACTTCGAGGGAGCCCGGAGTAATCGACAGCCCGGTGAACTCACCTCGCACGAGGTCGCCGAGGCGGGCCGAGGCCTTGTCTATGAGCGGCAGGTTGGCAAGCACCCAGGCGAGGCCGAGGCCGGCAAGTAACACCACCACCAAAGTCCGGGTACGAACTGTGGCGCGTGCCACGAGTGGGCGCAGATCGGTCTTCTCGATCTGTTGCTCAACGTCGGCCAGGAGCGCCTGGTGCAAACCGGTGCGCTCGTTTTCCGGGGTGTTGCGCAGCAGTTCAACGGCACAGATCAACGAATCCATGAGCTCAGGTTGCTGGCCCTCGACGGTAAGCGCGACGTCGCGCGCGTCCGGCAGGCGAGCGCTGAAGCCGATGAGGCGGACAACCAGGTAGATGACGGCCGCCGCCGCCAGAATCAGCAGCACGGGAAGCACGATCGGCTCGCGCAACGGCCACATCGTGTCGATGAGGCCGAGCATAAGTGACGGTGCGAGGAACACGATCACCGCCACAGCAAACAGCAGCAACAGCTTTTGCCGGAAGAGAAAACGGCTTTCCTGCCCAACCCTCTGTATTAGCGTTGACGACTTACCTGCCATTTTCGCGACTGCCCCGGAGCCATGCCTCAATGAATTTGTCGATGTCGCCATCGAGAACCGCAGCGGTGTTGCTGGTTTCCTCTTCGGTGCGAAGGTCCTTGACCATCTGGTACGGATGCAGGACGTACGAACGAATCTGGCTGCCCCAGGCGTTGTCCTCTTTCGGACCGGAAGCGTCTTTCTGCTGCTGGTCGCGCTCGGCACGCTGACGCTCATAAAGTTTCGAACGCAGCACTTTCATAGCGGTCGAGCGGTTCTTGTGCTGCGAACGCTCGTTCTGACAGGTCACGACAATACCCGTGGGCTGATGCGTGATGCGAATGGCGCTGTCGGTGACATTGACATGCTGCCCGCCGGCGCCGCTGCTGCGATAGGTGTCAATGCGCAGGTCTTTCTCGTCGATCTCGACCTCGACGTCATCATCTATTTCCGGTGCAACCTCGAGTGCCGCGAACGAGGTGTGGCGCCGCTTGTTGCTGTCGAACGGCGAAATACGCACGAGCCGATGGACGCCACGCTCGGCCTGGAGGTGCCCAAACGCATACTCGCCGCTCACCACCACGGTTGCACTCTTGATCCCGGCCACGTCGTCCTTCTGCAGGTCGAGGATTTCCACCTTGAACCCGCGTCGCTCGCTCCAACGCATATACATGCGGTACAGCATATTGGCCCAGTCACAGGACTCGGTGCCGCCGGAACCGGCATGCAGGCTGATGATCGCGTTGCCTTTGTCGAATTCGTTGCCGAGAAAACTGACGAGCTCGAGCTTGTC
>CAUZJQ010000017.1:0-28361 GCA_963580095.1 Lentisphaeria bacterium
GCTTTTCGTCAGGGATTTCGCGGTTGCTCTCGCCGAACTCGGCGAGCAGGTGACGGTACTGACGCCCGACAAGCGGGGCGGTCCCAAGGCGGATGTCCCCGGCGTCAAGACTCACTGGTTCTCGTGGTGCGGCGGCGACAAGCCGCTGGCCTACCTCAAGCCCTGGCGCCCGTTCGATGCGTTGGCCATTTGGTCACTGCTGCGCAACGGTCGTCGCGCGCTTCGTGAGCTGGCGGCTTCCGAGAAGTTCGACCATGTCCTGGCGATGTGGGCAGTCCCGGCCGGCTACCTGGCGATGGGCTTGCAAAAACAGACAGGTACGCCGTTTACGACCTGGTGCCTGGGGTCCGATATCTGGACATATGGTGAGTATCCGGGGCTGCGGAATATCGTACGTCGCGTCCTGCAGCGTAGCACTCACGTATACGCCGATGGCATCGAACTGGGCTATGCTGCCACCCGTTTATGTGGCCGATCGGTGTCATTTCTGCCTAGCAGCCGTCAGCTTGACCCGGCACTGGCCGAGTCGCCGCCGGATAGTAAACGGAGCTTCAACTTCCTGTTCATCGGTCGTTACGTCGAAGTTAAGGGTGTCGACGTGCTGCTGGCAGCGATGCGCGAAGTGGTCGAATCGGGGCAGGACGCAAGTCTGTATATGTTCGGCGGCGGCGCGATGGAAGGTTTTGTTCGAGACTATGTAGCGGCTTACGGCCTCGGGGAGCGAGTACATGTCGGCGGCTACGCAGATCTTAGTACGCTCGTGACGCATTTGGCGTTCTGCGATTGCCTGGTGATCCCCTCACGGATGGAAAGCATACCCGTGGCATTTTCCGACGCGCTGCAGATGGGCCGGCCGTTGATCGTCTCTGACGTTGGCGACATGGGGGCGTTGCTGCGCGAAGTGGCGGCTGGTTACGTCGTCGTGCCGGACGATGTCACGGCACTGACCGATGCTATGCGGCGGATGGTCATGGCAGACGCTACGGAGTTTGCTCCGCACATTGAGACGCTGGCACAGCGCTTCGAGTTAAAACGGGCGGCGCAGAAGTGGCTGGATGCGGTGGGATAAGGCGAGGGAACTTCTAAGTTGGAGAATCGATGGCTGGTCCAAAGGGCTTGCCGTGTGCGCTCACAAGAGCAACACGTTACTGCGTCGAATTCCCACACCCGCGTTGAACGCGGGCTATCCAGCTACCGAATATAGCTATTGACGATATTTTCGAGCAGTTCCTGGCGGCCGCTGCGTGGGGTCGCTTCGCCGTGCTCGCGGATCCACGCTTCGAGCGAGTCGAACGACTCGTTGCCGGCGAGGATGGATTGGCCGAGCTCATCGTTCCAACTGCTGTAGCGCTCATCGATCTCGTCGTCGAGAGCGCGCTCGTCGATCAGCGCCTGAGCGATCAGCAGGCCGTGGGCGAAAGTGTCCATGGCGCCAATGTGGGCGTGGAAGAGATCGACGGTGTCAAACGAACCGCGCCGGGGCTTGGCGTCGAAGTTGAGGCCACCGCTGCCGAGACCGCCCTGCTTGAGGATCACCAGCATGGCGTAGACAGTGTCGTAGATATTGGTCGGGAACTGATCGGTGTCCCAGCCCAGCAGCATGTCACCACGATTGGCATCGACGCTGCCGAGTCGACCAGCCGCCGAGGCCACAGAAAGGTCGTGCTGGAAGGTGTGGCCGGCTAGCGTCGCATGGTTGCACTCAATGTTGAGCTTGAAGTGGTCCATTAGATCATAGGACCGTAGGAAGTTCAGGCAGGCGGCGGCATCTGAATCGTACTGGTGTTTCATAGGCTCGCACGGTTTCGGCTCGATCAGAAACTGACCGGTGAAGCCAATGGACTTGGCGTAGTCTACAGCCAGATGCAAAAAGCGGGCGAGATGATCCTGCTCGGCTTTCAGATCGGTATTGAGTAGTGTATCGTAGCCTTCGCGGCCACCCCAGAAGACGTAGTTTTCACCACCCAACCTGTGGGTCGCGGCGATGGCGTGTTGCACCTGACCGGCGGCGTACGCAAACACATGGGCGTCGGGGCTGGTGGCGGCACCGTGGGCATAACGCGGGTTGCTGAAGAGGTTGGCGGTGCCCCACAGCAGTTTGATGCCCGTCGCCGCCTGCTTTTCGGTGGCCAGTGCGATTATGTGGTCGAGATTGTCACAACTCTCGGCGAAGGTTTCGCCTTCTGGCGCAATGTCGCGGTCATGGAAGCAATAGTACTGAAGGCCAAGCTTGTGGACGAACTCGAACGCAGCGTCGAGAGTCTTTTCCGCTACTTCCAGCGGTGTCGCGCCGATGTTCCAGGGGCGTTCGAAAGTGGCGCTGCCGAATATATCGGTGCCGGGGCCCTTGAAGGTGTGCCAGTAGGCTACCGCGAAGCGCAGGTGGTCGGCCATGGACTTGCCGGCGACCAATTGGCTGGCGTTGTAGTATTTGAACGCAAGCGGATTTCGCGAATCCGGGCCTTCGCAGGGAACGGGTTCCTGGACTTCGGGGAAGTAAGACATCGTCTCGGTCAGTCTTTCTTTTCTTCGTTTTCCTCAGTCGGCGCCGTTTCTTCTTCAGCCGTTTCTTCTTCGGCCGCCTCTTCCTCCACAACCTCTTCGACTGGAGCTTCGGCCACTTCTTCTGCTGCTTCTTCCTCGGCCGTTTCTTCCTCCACAACCTCTTCGACTGGAGCTTCGGCAGTTTCTTCCTCTGCTTCTTCCTCGGACGTCTCTTCCTCCACAAGCTCTTCGACTGGAGCTTCGGCAGTTTCTTCCTCCACAAGCTCTTCGACTGGAGTCGCGGCAGTTTTCTGTTTTATCTTTTTCTTCTTCGTTGTCTGCACTACGGCTTCGACAAATTCGAGGAAACACAACTCGGCTGCATCGCCTCGGCGATGTCCGGCGCGGATGATGCGGGTGTAGCCGCCTTCACGTTCGCGGTACTGGGGTGCAATTTCGTCGAACAGAATGCCGACAGCCTCGACGTTGTGCAGTTTCGATATTGCTCGACGCCGGTGGTGTAGGGTACCGGACTTGCCCAGGGTAACCATGCGTTCGGCCAGGCGGCGAGTTTCCTTTGCCTTGGTGACGCTGGTTTTGATGCGGCCTTCGAAAATCAGGCTGCAGACCTGATTACGCAACATGGCACGCCGGTGGTCCGGGCGACGCCCGATCTTGAATGTATGCTTGCGGTGTCTCATAGACTGACTATTCCTCGGGTTCCTCACCCTTCGCAGCAGCAAGTTCACGTTCAAAAGCTTTACGCACCAACTCCTTGACCGGGTAGTCGAGGTGCAGGCTGAGTTCGGCAATCTTGTCCTTGATTTCATTCAGCGACTTCTGCCCGAAGTTGCGGAACTTCAGCATTTCCGCTTCTGAATAGCTGATGAGTTCGCCGAGTACCCCTATGCTGGCGTTGTTCAGGCAGTTCTGGGCGCGCACCGACAGTTCGATATCGCCTACACTGCGCAGCATCGTGCGTAGCAGCTCGCGGTCTTCGTCGGTTTCCAGCAGCTCGGCTGATTCCGGTTCCTCGGCACTGATGCCGCCGGTGAAGACGTTGAGGTGTTCCTGTAGAATGTAGGCTGCTTGGCGCAGGCCTTCTTCCGGCTCGATGCGACCGTCGGTCCAGGCTTCCAGCTCGAGCTGGTCATAGTCGGTATGCTGCCCGATACGGCACTGATGCACAGCATAGGCGACGCGAACGACCGGGCTGAAAAGACAGTCGATCGGGATGACGCCGATCGGATGGTCTTCGCGCTTGTTCTCGTCTGCAACGCGGAAACCGCGGCCGCTGGCGAGCTCGATCTGGATGCGGACAGTACGTGACTTATCAAGCGTGAATAAGTGCTGCTCGGGATTGATAATCGTGGTGACGCTGTCGAGTGTGATGTTGCCGGCGGTGATCGAGCCGGCCTTGCTGACCTTGAGTTCCAGAGTCCGCGGCACCTCACCGTCACAAAGGAAACGGATCTTCTTGAAATTCAGGACGACGTCGGTGACATCTTCGATGACATCCTGGATCGTCGTGAATTCATGGGAGACGCCGTCGATCTGAATCGAGGAGACGGCGATGCCTTCGAGCGACGAAAGCAAGACCCGGCGCAGCGAGTTACCGAGAGTGTTGCCGAAACCCTGTTCTAACGGTTCGGCGAAAAATCTGGAATAGGTAGCGGTGGCGGTTTCCTCGTCGACAGTGAAGCTTTCCGGCATCGCAAAGCCTGAGAGTCCAGACATATTGTATCCTCCGATTGCGTATTATTACGTTCTGTGAGCCAGCGTGAAGGGTTGTCGTCAAGCTGTATCAGTTAAAACACCTCATCAGGCATCAGCCCGCACATTGGGCGCAGCGGTGATGGGGCGCTGTATGTCGAGACATCGGCTTACTTCGAGTAGAGCTCGACGACAAGCTGTTCGTTGGCGATTGTGGGTACTTCCTCACGCAACGGTACACGGTCGACCGTTGCTTTGAGGTTGTCGCGGTCGACCGAGACCCATTCGGGAATCTCGGCGCTGATATTCTCGTCCACGTACCGTTGCACCAGACCGCGTGAACGGGTCGACTCCTTGACCGTCACCGTATCGTTCTGGGTGACCTGAAATGAAGAGATGTTAACGCGCCGGTTGTTCAGCTTCAGGTGGCCGTGCAGAATCAATTGGCGTGCCGCGTCGCGGGTCGGCGCCATACCCATGCGGAAAACGGTATTGTCGAGACGCGATTCGAGCATGATCATTAGGTTGTCACCGGTGATGCCCTTGTGCCGCAGCGCGCGCTTGAAAATGATGCGGAATTGGCGTTCGCCAAGACCGTAGGTGTATTTGAGCTTCTGTTTCTCAATCAACTGCTTGCCATACTCGGATATCTTGCGGCGTCCCTTAAAGCCGCCGTGCATACCGGGCGGATTCTGGCGCCGTGCCAAGAGGCGATCGAATTTAGGATTACCGTAGATGTTGACGCCGAAGCGTCGGACAATCTTTCCCTTGGGGCCGCGAAATCTCGACATATTCAACTCCGTTTAGCAGTGTCCGCTGCCGATTATTAATTCAGACGCGGCGGCGCTTCGGTGGCCGGCAACCGTTGTGCGGTACGGGGGTCACGTCCCTCAGCGAGGAGATCACCAAACCAGCAGAACTCACGCCGCGTACCGCGGCTTCACGGCCGGCGCCCGGCCCCTTTATACAGACTTCGACTTCCCGCAACCCGTACGTCATAGCGCGCTTCGAGGCTTCGACCGCAACGACCTGTGCGGCATAGGCCGTGCTCTTGCGCGATCCCTTGAAGCCGACTTTACCACCGGTTGACCATGCGATGACGTTGCCATTGGTGTCGGTGATCGAGACTTTCGTATTGTTGAACGTGGCGTGCACATGCACGATGCCACGCGATACGTTGATAGCCTTGGTCTTGGCGCCCTTTTTACGTTTGACGGGCGATAGGACGACGCTTGCGGGATCGTCAGAAAGAAGTTCGTCTGCCATTGTGTTTCAGTGCTTTTTTTCGTTGTTACGATTGATCAGGTGATTACGCCAACTTACGGACGGCCTTGTCACGAATTGCTCCGACCGTAAGTTTCCTACCCTTACGGGTGCGGGCGTTCGTTTTCGTCCGCTGTCCACGTACTGGCAAGCTGCGGCGATGGCGGATGCCACGATAGCAGTTGATTGATGTCAGGCGGCGGATATTCTGGGCGACCTGGCGGCGCAGATCGCCTTCAACCATGAAACTCTCGCTGATCACCGAGTTCAGCATGCCGATGTCCGCTTCGGTCAAGGTGTTCATGCGAACTTCCGGATCCAGATTGCAGCGCTTGGCGATTTGCATAGCGGTATGTGGCCCGACGCCATAGATGTAGCGCAGCGCAATCTTTAGCGGCTTGCGATCCGGGATGTCGACACCAATGATTCTCGGCATTTCAGTTCCTCTATAGTTTGAAAAACGCGGCTTCACTTGCCGCAAGATCGTCGTTCAACCCTGGCGCTGCTTGTGTTTCGGATCCTTACAAACGACTCGGACAACACCGTGTCGGCGGACGACCCGGCAATTGACGCATCGTCGTTTGACTGAGGTTCGGACCTTCATGCTATCACCATCGCAGGTTGTACAAATGAAATCGCCGCCGGCCGCTTTATTCAGGCAAATGCGAAACCGCGGAAAAGCACACGAATAATCCTCGATATGCAAATGAAGAGCCTATACCTTAAGCAGTATCCAGCCTATTTCAAAGCCGAAATCGCTTTTTTTAAAAATATGGCTCGATTTCCGAAACCTATGTCGCGCTGTATCCGGCAATAAAGCGGTCGCTGAAGGCCGCCAACGTGCCTCCCTGCAGATGCTCACGTATCTGTCGCATCAGGCGCAGGTAAAAGTCGAGGTTGTGAATCGTCACCAGGCGCATCCCGAGGATTTCCTGGACGTTCAGCAGATGGCGGATATAGGCCCTCGTGAAATTCGTGCAGGTATAACAGGGACATCCCTCTTCCAGCGGCGCGGAGTCATTCTTAAACCGCCCAGCCTTTGCCTGCAACACGCCGGTCGAGGTATAGGCGCAACCGTGTCGCCCCATCCGGGTGGGTAGCACGCAATCGAACATGTCGATGCCGCGGCGGACAGCGTCGACAATCTGCGGTGGCGTGCCCGCCCCCATCAGGTACCGCGGCATCGCTGCCGGCATTGCCGACACCGTCCAGTCCACGACCTTGAACATCTCGGTGTCGGGCTCGCCGACACTCAAGCCGCCAATCGCATACCCGTCGAAGCCGATTTCGATCAACCGCTCGATCGATTCCAGCCGCAGATCCTCGTACATGGATCCCTGGACGATGCCGAAGACCAGTTGCCCCGCCGCCCGCGGCTGGTCGCGGCAAGTCCGCGCCCAGTCGATGGTCAGTTCTAGCGATGTGCGGGCCGCGTCGTGTTCGCAGGGGTACGGCGTGCACTCGTCGAATGCCATCGCGATGTCCGAACCGAGGTCGCGCTGGATCGCCATCGCTTCCACCGGCCCGAGAAAGAGGGCGCGTCCGTCGATATGCGACTGAAACTCGACACCGTCCGGCCGAATTTTTCGTAACTTTGCCAGGGAAAAAACCTGATAACCGCCGCTGTCTGTGAGGATCGGTCGCGACCAGTTGCTGAAGGCGTGTAGCCCGCCGGCGGCACGTATCACCTCCATACCCGGGCGCAGGCTGAGGTGGTAGGCGTTGCCCAGGATGACCTCGGCGCCGAGCGCGACCAGCTCGTCTGGCGTCATGGCTTTGACCGTGCCTTGTGTGCCGACCGGCATGAAACACGGTGTGTCGATGCCGCCATGCGCCGTCTCCAGGCGCCCGAGCCGCGCGGCCGTTGCACTGTCCGTAGCGATGAGGGAAAAGCTCATGACTTAACCGGCCAGCCAGTCATCGAGGTTGGTGCGTACGAAGTCGTCGTCCGTCAGGTGCGGATATGAGCGGTAAATGCGGTCGATTTCCTCGGCCTGGCCTGGCGACAGTTGCTCGTCTTCACTCAGGCAAGCGGCTGTCTGCACCAGGCCCTGGCGGCGGAGTACCTCGTTGATACCCGAGAGGCAGCCGCGGAAGTTGTTGGTGGCGTCGAAGAGTACGGCATTGGCGTCGGTGACCTGATTGGCCAGGACTAGCCATTTCGGGTCGATCGGGGCATTGCTTTCGCGGGCTGCGCGGATTTCCTCAAACTGCTCAACAACCGGTTGCGTCCACACTGCCCAGTGCCCCAACAGGCCGCCGACGATCTGGCGCTCAACCGTGCCGCTGGTTGTGGCAATGCGGTATGTCGTGAGCAGGTCGATAATGATGTTGTCGTCGTTGCCGGTGTACAGCGCGATGTCGTCGCGCCCGGCTTCGCAGACGCCGCGGATGACGTCCAGCGTCTGGTAGCGATTGAACGGTGCCATCTTGATGGCGATGACGTTGTCGATTTCGGCGAAACGCCTCCAGAATTCATAGCCCAGCAAGCGGCCGCCGGCGGCGGGCTGCAGGTAGAACCCGACGATCGGGATTTCCTCGGCGACCCGGTGGCAGTGCTGTATGAGGGTATCGTCGTCGTCGTCCTTGAACGCTGCCAGGCTCAGCAGGCCGGTGTGATACCCGGCGTCACGGACGAATGCCGCTTCGTTCACAGCCTGTTCCGTGCGGCCGCAGATGCCGGCGACCTTGACGATCTCGCGGCCGTTGTCGTGGACAAATTGATCGACGGTTTCGCTGCCGATGCTCAGCACCTTTTCGAACAGGCTAAAAGCCGGATCACGGATTTCGAACTGCGTCGAGTGCACGCCGATGGCGACTCCGCCGGCGCCGGCGTTGAGGTGGTATCGGGTCAGCGCTCGCTGGTGGCGCTCGCTGAACTGTCGGTCGACGTCCAGCGCCAGCGGATGGGCCGGGATCACAGTGCCTGCAGCGAGGGTCGAGCGGATAGATTCCGGAAGGTCTGTCTTTTGCATGCCGCAAACATACACTGCCAAACATTCTGCGTCAGGTGGCGCTCCAGCCATCTGTCGATCTCGGGTTTCGCGCCGGTGATTGACCGCGCCTAAGCGGTTGCGTTGGTGGGTGGGCTGTAGATGCTGCAAATGACGAGCACGGAGGTATCGTCTGGCTCAGCCACCGCCGGGCACTGTTTTTTTCCGTCACGTATTTCGGAATCATCGGCTGGCTTGTGTCAGTAATGCTCACAGTTCCGCGATGACTCGGCAGGGCACCTGCGTCACCTGTTCGAATCTGGCGGGCAGCGCCGTCAATTTGACCCGTGGCTTGTCGAGCAGATGGAGATTGATGGGCTGGCAGATGGTCGAGATGCTGCTTTGAAACATCCCGTAGGATATGTTTTGCAGCTTCGGTGTACTCTCGTACAGATCCGTGGCGAATGGATGAATACCGGTCCGGCAAATCCATGCCCCGGCTTCTGCCAATAAATACACGCTGCGATGGTCGATCTCGTCAAAACGTCGATGGTCCAGGGCATTGATTATCAAGGCACCGCCGTTGATCTCTTTTGGACAGGCATCCTGTAACTCGGCAGCGCTGACGCTGCCCGAACCGCTTTCACGGTTCAGATGAACGACGGTGGCGTCCACGCGAAAAATCCGCTCGACCGGGAAACTGGCGGCGTCACGGCCGTCATCCGTTTCCGTGATGTGCCTCGGAAAATCGATATAGGTGCCCACCATCGAGTTGTGGCTGAAATCGCAAACCACCACCGTGTAGGAAAAGTTCTTATCACCGATGGCAAGCTCTTGCTGGGTTGCGGCCCCGGATTCTGCAATGGTGTGGGTGAGGTCGACCAGTTTGATGACAGTGTCCCTACGGCAAGACCCGCAGGAACAAGCGTTCCCAGTTCCCGTGCATGATGTTGGCAATGTCTTCGCTGGCATAGCCGCGGTCTTCAAGGATTCCGACAATTTTTTGGAGATCTGCGATCGTATCGAGATCGGCCGGTGACTGTTCCTGGCCGAACCCCCCATCGAGATCACTGCCGATGGCGGCGTGGCGGCTGTTGCCCGCGAGCTGGCAGACGTGGTCGATATGATCTGCCACGGTAACCAGAGCCACACCGTTGTTGCCGTCCTGCCGGGTCCAGCCCGGCTTGAGCATCCAGCAGTCGAAGGCTGTCCCGACGACGCCGTCCCGATCGATAATGACCTGCAGCTGATCATTCGCGAACTGCCGTTGCTGTGGCACCAATGCCCGGCAGTTGTTGTGGCTGGCGAAAATGGGACCATCGAATGACTGCACGGCCTCGTCGAAAGACGGATCGGAGGTGTGGCTCAGGTCCAGTGGCATGTTCAGCTCCGCCATCACTTTCAGCAACCTGCGGCCGCGGTCGGTCAGGCCGTCTTTCGAATTGGTCCCGCCAGCGTAGCGACACAGCCCGTAGTGTGCCAGGCCGAGCAACCGTACGCCCGCCGCATGCCAGTCGTTCAAGGTCTCCGGCTCGGTGAGCGGATCGGCGCATTCAAGGCTGACAATCAGGCCCGGCACCGGCGTTTCACGTGTCACCTCGGCTTCCCGTCGGCGCCACAGCGCCAGGTGATCGGCAAGGCTCGCGGCGGTCGTGATCAGGCGGATGATGCCGGCTTCGTCGAGGGCCCGGTAGAATTCGAGCTGGCCGCGGCCGGCAGCGTGACAGTGCTGCGGCGTATGAAAATCAACCCCGGCTGAGGGCTTGCCTGTGCAGCGGGTGAAAACAGTGCCGGCGACGACCGCGACCCAGCCGCGCTGCAGGTCCGGGATCCCAACTGTCGCCAGGCCGGGGGCCGCCGCCTCAATGCCGTTTTCCTGCGCCCGGATGTCGTGGGCGGTGCGGGTAACGTCGCGGTTGTTGTGCATGGCGTTCCAAGCCAGGTCGAGATGTGCGTCGATGATCAGCACGGAAACCTCGTTGAGTTAATTTGGTCCCTATAATGGCGGTGCTGCAACCATATTCGCTATACCTAAATCCTCAACCGATAATCTTCCTGCCATTGGTTCGCACTTGGTTGACGATTAGGTTAGCTGGCAAGGTTTGACGCTGCGCCGCCTCAACCTGCGTGGCGAAACCTTACATTAATGCCTGAACACCATCCACCCAACTGTCCATGACCGAGCCCGACGACAACCGCAAATACTGGGACGAGCTGGCTCCCCGCTATCAGGACCAGACGAGCATCAGCACGGACGACTTCCATTTCGGGCCGCTGCTGCCCGGCAATGCCGACTTGGGATTGCTTCCCGAGCCGCTGGACGGTCTTGAATGCCTGGAAATCGGTTGTGGCGCCGCTCAGAACAGCATTTATCTGGCCGGCTGCGGGGCGGCCTGCACGGCGATCGACGTGTCGCCGGTGCAACTCGGCCACGCTGCCGAGCTGGCCCGTGCCGCCGACGTCGAGATCGAGCTTCTGGCCCTGGCTATGGAAGACCTCGATCAGTTGCAGCCGCGGGCCTTCGACTTCGTTCATTCGACCTTCGCATTACCGTTTGCTACGGATCCGCAAACGGTGATTGCGGACGCTGCGAATTTGCTGAAACCCGGAGGGCACCTGCTGCTGACGACCGCACATCCGGTGTTTGCCGGAGAGTGGCTGGAACTTGGGGATGAAGGGTGCGGGCTGTTTCTGAGGAGTTATTTTGACCCGCCCAAAGATGTAAGATTCACAGAAGACGGAACTATTTTCGTACGATCGTGTGCCCGTCCAATCGGGGAGATGCTCGACTGGCTGTTGGCTGCAGGCTTGGCGCTCGACCGGCTTGTCGAGCCGGAACCGCTGCCGGTGCCGACTATGAGTCCAGACGAGATCACCTCACGGATTCCGTATTACAGCGATGCCTGGCGCCACTGTTTCGACCAGGTTGCGCACATCCCTGTGGTGGTTATTTTTGCGGCACACCGCAGCTGATAACACGGACATAAATCGGGGCATTGTCTTGGTGTAGACACAACCGCACGGAGGGAAGGATGCTGCATCCTGTCACATCGCAGCTGTACCGGTTCGAAGATACCCGCAACGTTTAAGTTCTGATGGATGGAGATCGGGCACTGTTGATCGATTGCGGCGGCGGTGCTGTACGCTCGGCAATCAGCGAGCTCGGGGTCAGGCAGATCGATTGGGCGCTGTTCGCCTATCATCACCGGGACCAGTGTTTCGGTGCAGCGGACCTCGCAGCGGACGGCGTCAAACTGGCCGTGCCGAAATTCGAGCGGCCTCATTTTGGCCAAGCCTCCGACTACTGGCAGCAAAAACGCATCTACGACGTTTTTAAAGTGATTGGCGCATTATGAAAAATCCTGGATATCTTATTCTGTTTGGCGTGTACTGCATTTTTTCACGCTAATTGCCTCGGCGATGGTGCCCAAGACGCTCGACTGGAAGGGCGAACTGGCCAAGCTCATGCCTTTCCTACGCACGCTTTTCTGGGTGTGCGGTGCGTTCATCGGCTACAGTGTGCGCGGTCATGGCCATCTTCTGGGGAATGCAGCTGGTGGTGGCGTTATTCGTCTTTGATGCCAGCGAATTTTTGACGACGTGGTATTTCAGGCTGGGCTACTACGTGCTGACGGCCACTTTCATTTACCAAACCATCGCCTACGATGTTGCGCATTTTATAAACCCAAAACGAAAGGACGCCATGGAAACTCCAGTTTACATCTATATTGCCTACACGATCATCAGCATTGGCATGACCATCTGGGTGGCGCGTACGCTACAAAGGAACGGCCGCATTTTCCTTGTCGAAGCTTTTGGAGGCAAGGAGGAGATGGCCGACTCGGTGAACCATTTGCTAGTGGTCGGATATTATCTTATTAACTGCGGCTTTATCCTGCTGTATCTGCGATTTGGCACCAAGCCGGAGACGCTGGTGGAAGGAATTGAGTATATTGCCACCAAGCTGGGCGTGGTGCTTCTGGTGTTGGGCGCGATGCACTTTTTTAACATCTTCAATTTCGACCGGATGCGGAAAAAGGGAAGGCTCTCTGCCTCGACCGACATACCGCCGGTGATCGATAAGTAGCGGATCCATGGAAATTGCATTGTTCATCGCCGCGGTGGCCCAACTTGCAATCGCCGTGTTGAACCTCTTCCTGGTGCGCATCATGAAGTGGGGGGAACCAGTGGCGCAGATGCCGCAACTGGTGCGAGAGGTATTCCACGTGCACTCGTGTTTCATCACCATCACGCTGGTGATTTTCGGGGCAGTGACGATTCGGTTTGCCGGCGAATTGGCCGCGGGCACAAACGACCTCGGCCGCTGGCTGGTCTGTGGGATCGGCCTCTTTTGGCTCATCCGCTGGGTGATGCAGTTTTTCTTTTACAGTTCCAGCCATTGGAAAGGCAAGCGCCTCGAGACCGCCGTTCACATCGTTCTGATCCTGACTTATGGGTTTTTTACCGGAGTGTATTTGCTGGCGGCATTTGGAAATGAAGGATGACATCAAACCGACCGGCCGCGTGGTGATGCCGGCGGCACGGGGTTCATTGGTACGAACTTCGCTGGGCATTTGGCGGAACTTGACTGCGAGGTGATGCGTCTCTCGCGGCATGTGCCCGAGGTGCGCGGGCCATGGGAGCACGTCGTGTGGGATGGCCGTACGGTGGGCGATTGGACAAAGCATCTGAAGGGTGCTGCCGCCGTGGTGAATCTGTCTGGTCGGACGGTTGACAGCATCAAGACGTCGGATCATTGCGATGAAATTTTACGCTCGCGCGTGGAGGCCACGCTGGCCATTGGCAAAGCGCTTCGTGATGTTAAAAAGCCCTCGCCAGTTTGGGTGCAAATAACTACGGCGCATATTTACGGCGACCCTCCTGATGTGGTATGCGACGAAGATTCCGCCTTCGGCTACGGCCTCGCGCCGATCGTCGGCAAAGCTTGGGAAGAGGCTTATTCCAAAGCCGTTCCCCCATCCATGCGACAGGTAATTTTGCGCACCAGTTTTGTTCTCGGCAAAAATAGCGGCGCCTTCCCCAAAATGAAAATGCTGTGCCCGGCTCGGCCTCGGCGGTCGCGTGAGCCACGGCCGGCAGGGTATTAGTTGGATACACATCAACGATATGAGTCGTCTCATTACACGCGCCATTGCCAATGATGCGATGGAAGGTGCCTACAAGGCCACGGCAGCCGCAGAGCATCGGCGTTATGTCGAGAGGCGGGAGGCGCTTTGGCAGGAACTCGTGCCGGCACCTGCCGACCTCGGCATCGACTTTTTCTGGGCCAGGTTGCTGCCGTACCAGTCAAGACTGCAACCCGGAGCCGACGGTGATTTCATTTTGGAATTGCGCAATCCGTCCGATGCACCGACGACCTTCACTGCCCGGCTTGCCTGCACAACGGCGGTAACCGTCGAACCGGAGACGCTGAGTATCACCCTCGAACCGGGCATCAAGGACTCGGTAGCCTGCCGGTTGCGGGTTGCCGATGATGCGCCAGATGATCCGCGGCGCCGGCACCTTATCACCGTATCAATCGACACCGATGGCAAGCCGCACGGTCCGATCACCGAAGCGCTGCTGGTGGTTGAGTCGGCGCCCGGCTGAATTGCGGGCGGCGCGAGCTGGATGGCTTTCCAGGTGCGCCGGGCATTGCAAGATTCGTTGCGGCGTGTGCAGCTGTCGGTTGTCGCGCCTGAAATCAAGGCTATTCGTAATGCCGAGCGCCCCTGGCATGGCCGCACAACAGGAAAGATTCGGGAACCCGGCCCGATCGGCCGCGTCTAATGTGTCAGTGTTTTTTGAAAGGAGATACTCATGAACCAATCGAACATCCAGGAACTCAAGCAGTCGGACATCCAGGAACTGCAGAACGAGATCAAGGCGGTCGGCGCCTTTATCGAGCCGCTAAAGGTCGAGGTGGGCCGTTTCATCGTTGGTCAGGAAGAGCTGGTGAACCGGCTGCTGATCGGGCTGATCGGCAACGGCCATATCCTCGTTGAAGGCGTGCCCGGCCTTGCCAAGACCTTGACAATCGGAATCCTGTCGCAGGCGGTGGGACTGAGCTTTTCGCGTATTCAGTTTACGCCGGACCTGTTGCCGGCTGACGTTATCGGCACGACCATTTATAACCCGCAGGAACACACGTTCTCGACCAAGAAAGGCCCGGTCTTTGCCAACCTCATACTGGCCGATGAAATCAACCGCGCCCCGGCCAAGGTGCAGAGCGCCCTGCTCGAGGCGATGCAGGAACGGCAGGTAACTATCGGCGGAGAAACGCACAAGCTGCCGGCGCCATTCCTGGTGATGGCAACGCAGAACCCGCTTGAGCAGGAAGGGACCTACCCGCTGCCCGAAGCGCAGGTTGACCGATTCATGCTGAAAGTGCTGGTCGACTATCCGCAACGCAGCGAGGAAGCGCGGATCCTCGAACGCATGGCGCATCCCGATGTCGAGACGGCGGCCGTAACGGTGACGTCGATCGACGACATTCTCAAGGCGCGCGAGTGGGTCGACAAGATCTACCTCGACGAGAAAATCGCCGAGTACATTCTCGACATTGTCTTCGCGACCCGCCCCGACCGGCACGATCAGCTGTCCGAGCGCCAGAAGGATGCGGACCTCTCAGATCTCGACAACCTCATCCAGTACGGTGCCTCACCACGTGCCACGATCAGCCTGGCCGTTGCCGCCAAGGCGGCAGCTTTCCTTGCCGGCCGCGCCTACGTCATGCCGCAGGACCTCAAGGACATCGCCCCGGACGTCCTGCGCCACCGTATCGTGCCGACCTATGAAGCCGAGGCCGAAAACCTCACGACTACCGACCTGATCCAACGGCTGCTTAACGAGCTGCGCACGCCGTAGTCGACCGCAGTTCAACGTTTCTCGCCAACCGTCAAATTATTGTTGCGCCCCGCATTTCCTGACACCCGCGCTGGCTGAACGCCGACTGCCCGCCGAATGGCGGGAGTGACTAACAGCAGCGTCAACCCCGACACTTTAAGCTTCTTCATGGATACCGGAGAACTCATTGCCAAGGTCCGCAAGATCGAGATTCGCACCCGGCGGATTGTCGACGAACTGACGGGGGGCGCCTACCACAGCGTTTTCAAGGGCAAGGGCATGGAATTCAATGAGGTGCGCGAATACGCGCACGGCGATGACGTGCGCGACATCGACTGGAATGTTACCGCGCGTATGGCCCATCCGTTCATCAAGAAGTATGTGGAAGAACGCGAGCTCACCGTGTTCCTGATGGTCGATGTCTCCGCCTCCGGTGATTTCGGTGCGACCGACCGTCGCAAAAACGAACTGGCGGCCGAACTGGCCGCGCTGTTGGCGTTTAGTGCGATCCGCAACAACGACCAGGTCGGCATGTTGCTGTTCTCGGATCGTGACGAGCTGCATCTGCCGCCGCGCAAAGGGCGGCAGCATGTGTTGCGGCTGGTGCGCGACCTGCTCGCCTTCGAGCGTCAGGGACGGCGGACCGACGTGCGCAGCGCGTTAGAGACATTTATGCGCGTTAATCATCGGCGGGCTGTCGTTTTTCTCATCAGCGACCTGCTGGACGACGGCTTTGAACAGACACTGACGATTGCCAACAAGCGCCACGACCTGATCGCCATGCGCGTGCTCGACCCGATGGAACGGGCTATTCCTTCGATTGGCTTCATCAATCTCGAGGACGCCGAAACCGGCGAATCGATAGTCTTTCCCGGCCGCGGCGCAAAGGCCAGGCAGGGCTATGAGGAATCAAGTCGCGAACTGCACGACAGCAACCGGGAAATCTGCCGCCGTGCCGGTGTCGACCTGATCGACATCGTCAACGGCGAGGATTACATCCGGCCGCTGATGCAGTTTTTCAAAGAACGTGAAAAACGTCGATGAGATGAAACGAGTCAAGATTGCC
Source organism: Lentisphaeria bacterium (assembly GCA_963580095.1). Taxonomy (GTDB): domain Bacteria; phylum Verrucomicrobiota; class Lentisphaeria; order JABSQK01; family CAJWLW01; genus CAJWLW01. The sequence goes on from CAUZJQ010000017.1 coordinate 16,306, forward strand.
ATCATAATTGTCACTACAGCAGTGGTTCTGCTGTTACTGGTCCTCGGCGGCACCTACTGGCGGGCGCGAAGCGCCGACGCCGATGCCGTCGTTGTCGCCACGAGTGTAGCGCCGGAAGAACTGCATATCGGTGACGAGATCTACGTCGATGTCACGATCGAACTGCCGTGGCATCGACAACCGACGACTCACAACACGATCGAGTTGCCGGATGGACTGCAGCTGCTCGACAGCGAGGCACAGGCGATGACGCGGATGGGCTTCGGCACCTGGCAATGGACCGTACGGCTGCAACTGCAGGCTTACGGCTTCGGGCCGTTCGCCGATCTACAGGCCGAGATTGAGGTAGCTCCGAAACGCGACAATACTGATAGCGTTGTCACCGCAGCCATACCACAACTCGCCATCGTGCCGCGCCTCAAGAAAGGCGACGAGAACGCTCGGCTGACTACAGGCGACGAACTCTCCGATGCCTTTCTGAAGGAATCGCGAAACCCCTGGGTATGGATTGGGGTGGTCGCCGGGGTTGTGCTCATTTTGTCGGTGATTATCGTGGCGATCGTCCGGCTGCTGATGCGGCGGCCGGAGATCCTGGCGCCGCCGCCGAAGCCCTGGGTTGTAGCGGAAAAGGCAATGGAGCGACTGGCAGAGCAGATCGAGCAAGGCATGGATGCCGAGGATTTTTTTGTCGAACTGACCGACATCGTGCGGACCTACATCGAGTCGGTCTTTGACTTGCCTGCAACCGAGCAGACGACGCCGGAGTTTTTGGAGGCGCCTAAGCTCAGCAACAAGCTTTCGGCCGATCATCGCCTGTTGCTGATGGACTTCCTGAACGCGGCAGACATGGTCAAGTTTGCCAGGGCCGCGGCCGACCAGCAGCAGATCATGAATGCCTTGAAGAGCGCTCGTCAATTTGTCATTGACACGTCTGAATCACTTATGCGTGCGCCCGTTGAAGCAGCGCCCGCGCAACCTGCGGAAGCCGAGGGATGATCGACTGGCTGCAATCGATTTCCGGCCTGCACATTGCCAGCCCCTGGTTTCTGCTGATGCTGCCGATCGTGTTGCTAGTGCTGCTGGTCGGGCTGACACGCAAGCGTCCATCGCTTACCGTCTCGACACTGCAGACCTACAAGGCGGCGGTACCCCGGGTCAGCAAGCTGATGAACCCCCTGCGCCTGCCGCTGTACCTCGAAGTTGTCGCGGCGATACTGATCATCGTAGCCCTGATGCGGCCGCAGTTTGGCATTGAGGAGACGATTACCCGCACACAAGGCATCGACATCATGCTGGCCATCGACGTGTCGGGGAGCATGGAGACCCACGATGTGCCCAAAACCCTTGTCAAAAATCCGGGACGGATGACCCGCCAGGACCAGCAGCGGATCGGCGCATACCTGAATTCGGACCAGGCGCGGCCGCGCATCGAAGTCGCCAAGGAAGAGGTGCGTACCTTTATCGAGCGACGGCCTCACGACCGTATCGGGCTGGTAGCTTTCGGCAGCCATGCCTACACGGTCTGCCCGCCGACCCTGGATCATGATTTCCTCACCGGCCACCTGGCTCGGCTGCATGCCGGGATGCTGCAAGACCGCCAGACGGGAATTGCCGAGCCGGTGGGTAACTCGACGGCGCGGCTCAAGGAGTCGAATGCCAAACGCCGTGTCATGGTACTGTTCACCGACGGTGCCAACAACGTTGAAGCCCAGGTCACGCCGGAGCAGGCCGCCTCGATCGCGGCGATGTTTGATATCACTATGTACACCGTCGGTGTTGGCAGTGAGCTGGCCTACGCACGCGGGGCCTTCAACCGCTGGCAGTCTCAACCGGCGAGTTTCGATGCGGCGCTGCTCGAGCGCATGGCGAAGTCAACCGGCGGCCGCTATTTCCGGGCCGAAGACGGCAGCGGCCTACAGGACGTAATGAAACAGATCGACGCCCTCGAAACTGTCGAGTTCGAGCAGCCGAAATTCATCGATTACAACGACCTCTACGACCGCTGGCTGTATGGCGGCCTGATCGTCATCTTTCTGGCGTTGGCGTTTGAAAACACAATCAGCCTGAAAGTGCCATGAACTTCGCAAACCCCAACATCTTCCTGCACATGTTCTGGATCCTGCCGTTGTGCGTGTTGCTGATGTGGTTCGGTCACCGGCGGCGGCGGCGGCGTCTGGCGGTTTTCATCGGCGAGAGCGAGCTGGCAAGAAGCCTCACTTCGAACCAGTCGGTTGCGCGACGACGGTTGCGCGACGTACTCATGCTGGTTGCCGTTTTCTTTATGCTGGTCGCTGTTGCGGGTCCCTACTGGGGCAGTGAACTGGTGCCGCGGCCGGTACACAGCCGCGATCTGCTGGTCGTGCTCGACACCTCCCGCAGCATGCTGGCAAAGGACATCGCGCCGTCACGCCTGCAACATGCCAAACAGTTTGTGCGCCAGCTCGCAGCTGGGACCGCAGGCAGCCGCTACGGGCTGATTGCTTTCGCCGGTTCCGCCTTTCTCGAATGTCCGCTGACACAGAATATCGACGGCTTCCTGTCTTTTCTTGACGACGTCGGCACCGACTCCATACCGGTTGGCGGTACCAATATCGAACTGGCGCTGAGCGAAGCGCTCGATGCCTTCGAGGCGGCCGAAGGCGACCACCGGGCGATTATCATGATCACTGACGGTGACGAACTGCAGGGCAATTCCGAACAGGCACTCGATGCGTTCCGGGAGAAGAAAATTCCAATATTTGTCGTCGGCATCGGCGACCCGGACCTCGGCTCCTTCATCCAACTCGCAGACAACAGCTTTGTCGCCGACGAGAAAGGCGACCGGGTACGGACTAAATTGAATCAGGAAGGCCTGCGCCGCCTGAGCGCCGCCACCGGCGGCATTTACGTGCATTCCACCGTTATCTATGACGGCCTCGAGGCGGTGTTGCGACGAGTGCGCGGGCTGGTACCCGAAGAGAACGAGGATGCCACGATGAGTCGACCAATTCAGCGCTATCAAATCCCGCTGCTGCTTGGCCTGGTGTGCCTGCTTGTACGCATGAGCATCGGCGAAAGGCGCAATGCCCGCCGGATCGAACCGGCACCCATCCGTTCACGTTCTACTGCGACGGCTTTGCTGCTGCTTGCAGCGATCGCGGCAACAGCGCAGATGAACCCCGCGCCGCCGGCTGCAGCGGCCGCCCCGCTGCTTGCAGAGGAGCCTGTCAGCGAATATCAACAACAACTCGAAGAAGTTGTCGACGACCTGCTGGCGGATCTGGACGCGGCTCAGACCGATCGCGAGAGGGCCTACTTCAACTACAATATCGGCGTCAATTATCAGCAGTTGGAACGAGTCGGGCTTGCCGAGTCGCATTACAACAAAGCTCTCGACTTCACCGACGATCCGGAGCTGCGGGCCCTGGCCAGTCAAAACATCGGCGTGCTCAAACATGGCCAGTCCACCGAAGCAATGATGCGCGACCCGGATGAAGCTCTCGAACTGCTGCAGGAGGCGGAGGACTTCTACCGCGAATCCATGCGGGCATTCCCGACCGCCGAGGGAATTGGACAGAACCAGGAACTGGCGCTCTTGCAGCGCCAGTTGATCGAGCAGATCAAGGAAATGCAGGAGGCCCTGGAGAAACTGCAGGAGGACGCTCAGGACAAGACCGAGGAAGCAATGGAGCAGCAGCAGGAGGCCAACGAGGCGGCGCAATCCGGCGAGCCGCAGCAACAGCGGCAAGAAAAGCAGCAGCAGGCGCAGGAGAAGACGCAGGATGCTCAGGAAGCCGTCCAGAAGCTGGCGGATTCCGCCCGGGGGATGGGGCAGGAACAGGCAGCCGATATGCTGGATGATATTGCTGAGCAATTAGAGCAGGCGCAAGAGGAACAGGAGCAAGCCGGCGATGAAGACACCGGCGACGAGGAGCGTTTGCAGGCCGGCAACAAGGCCGAAGAGATGCTCGAGGATGCAGTCCGGAAACTCGGTGTCGAGGAACCGTCCGACGAAGAGTCGCAGGACGGTGAGCCGGAAACCGCGCAAGGCACTGAGCAAAGCGAAGACGGCGACGAGGGTGATGAAGAAAACGACAGTGTTGCCGACGTCGAGGATCCGCAGAAGGGCGCCGAGTCGGAGAGCGGCCAGCCGCCGCCCGGGGAGGAGCAGGACGTCGACAAGAGCCAGGCCCTGCGGATTCTGGAGCAGATGCTTGAGCAGGAACGGGATTTGAAACAGCATTTGAAAGAAGTCGAGAAGCAACAAAGCAGGCACGCGCCTGTAGCCCGTGATTGGTAACTCTGTTTATGGCTCGAACAACACACATTCTGTTTAGCTGCCTGCTCCTGGTTTGCGCCGGCGCGGCGTTCGCCAAGGTTACGGTCACTGTCGAGAGTACGGTCTTTGTCGGCGAGCAGGTGCAATTGAAGTTCGCCTCGGATGCCGGGCGTATTCAGGTGCGCAACGTGCCGAATGTCCCGGGCGTTCGCTGGCTCAACAACCGCCAACCGCAGCAAGTGCAGAACTCGACGGTAATCACCAACGGCCAAAAAACGGTTACGACAACGTCCGTGCTCGTTTTTATCGCCAACCTCCCGGGCAAGATCAGCATCCCATCGATGACCATCATTGATCCAAATGGGTCGGTTAAGACCGGGCCGATTGTCATCGATGTCCGCAAAGCACCGATTCAAGCGCCGGTCGAAGGTAAGCTCGTCCAGTTGAAGGTTGCCTACAACGGCAATCCCGATCCACCCCCGGCGGTCTATCTGGGGCAGGACATTGATCTGGAGATCACGCTGTTGATCTATGAAAAGGTCAACTACGACCGCCGCATGCTGTGGACGGAGCGCTACGCGTACCCGACGATCAGCATTGATAACGCACTCCAGCGCGAGTTTGTTCAATCGAACGGCAGTACTGCCAGAATGACTGTTGCCGGCGACACTGTCATCATTCCCGAAGATCCGGCCGAGCCCGGGCATCGTTACGACCGTGTCACGTTCAACGTTACGATTGCGGCGCTCCAGTCGGGTGTTATCGGCGGCGTGGTCACGCACCGGATACCGATTGCGCGGGGCAACCAATGGCGCCGCCAGCAACAGTTTCATCCGGTCACTGCCAAGGTGCCGCAGGTTAAAGTGCTGCCGGTGCCGCCGGATACTGGCGATGCCGGCCAGTATATCGGTCTTATCGGCGACTGGTCCGTCGCTGTCGAGGTAACTCCGGAGACGGTCACCGTGGGTGACGACGTTACCTTGGCGCTGCGCGTTTTGGGGCGCGGCAACATCGAGGGCATGGCGGCACCACGGCTCGATGATAAGCTTGCCGGCTTCAAGGTCTACCCGCCGGAGATCACGCGCCAGCCCCGACGGCTTGGCTACAAATCGCAGGGGACCATCGAGTGGGTGCTCGTCCCGGTCAATGCCAATGCTCGGTTGCCCGAACTGAAGTTCGCGACGTTCAATACGACGAGTGGCAAGTGGATCAGTACGAGTCTGCAGCCGCAACTGACGATCAAGCCCGGCGCTTATTCGGGCAGCGGCGGCACGCCGCTGGTCGACGACCATGACCGGGGGCCGGAGATCGCAGTTGTCGAGGACAAACACAAGGCCACCGACATCCTGCACATCAAGCAGCAACCCGGTGCCTACGTGCAGTTGCCCCTGTGGCGTAACGTCCAGGCACCGGTCACGATTATGGCAATCGCGGCGCCGCTGGTCTATCTGCTGGTTCTGTTGCTGGCGGCACAGCGCGAGAAACTCGCCGGGAGCACGACCTTTCGCCGCCGGCGCGAAGCGCAGAAACGACGCGGCCAGGTTTTCCGAAAAGTCGCGAAAGCGCCAGCGAGCGAACTGCCTGAAGTCATCCGTACCGAATTGGTGCCGTACCTTTTGGCGATGCTTGACCTGCCGCCCGGCATGACGATCACCGAGCTCAAAGAAAAACTGAATGATCCCGAGCTTGCCACGATGATCGAGTGCGCCGAAGTCGGTGGGTTCATGCCGGGCAGCGATGCCAAGATCGATTCGGGGGTGTTGCTGCAGCGCGTTCGAAAACTCGCAGCGATTCTGTTTTTGCCGCTGCTGGCGGTTACCGCCATCGGCAGTGAAACGATCGGCACGTTTGCCGAGGCGACCCGGGCCTATGAGCAGGACCGTGTTGCTGATGCCGAAAAGGTCTACCGCGACCTAGAGCGGGCGCAAACCGGCAATGCGGAGCTTCTTTATAACCTGGGCAATTGCGCCTTCCGCAAGGGCGAGTACGGACACGCCATTGTTTTTTACGAACGCGCCCGCCGCCTGGCGCCGCGTGACAGTGATATCTTCGAGAATCTCAATTTCGTGCGGCAGCAGGTCAATCTGCCAAAAATCGGTACCAGTGATGATCCGCTGTCGCTGGTGGTCAACCTGCGCGACAAACTGCGACCGGACGAATGGCTGCTTGTCGCCGGGGTGGTTTGGTTCCTGTGCTGGCTGGCGTTCGGCATCAATCGATGGCGGCACGGCGGTTTCCGGGGTGTGGCGATTGTTTTTGCCGTCCTTTGTCTCGTCTCCTTATGGGCGCACATGGCCCAGATTCAGAGTACCTATCGCACGGCGAACAGTGCCGGCGTCATCGTGATGCAGAACACGCCGCTGCACCGGCAGCCGCGGATGACTTCGACGACGGCCGAGGGCACGCTCGACGCCGGTACTTATATAACCATCGCCGAGCAACGCACCGAGTGGGTACGCATCCGTATCGACGAGGCAGAAGGCTGGGTACGCCGCGCTGCCGTCGAACAGATATGGGAGCGTTAGGATATGTTGCTTACACGCAAAGATGTCATCGAGCTGCTTGAAGAGATTGCCGTGTGGCTCGAGATCAAAGGCGAAAACATTTTCAAGATCCGCGCCTATACCAACGGTGCCCGTGCCTTGCAGATGCTCGAAGGCGACGTCGTGGAACTGATCCTGTCCGGCGAGATCGGCAAGGTCAAAGGCTTTGGTAAGGCGTTGGTCGAGAAGCTCACCGAATTCGCCACCACCGGCAAGCTCGAGTATCTCGAGACGCTGCGCGCCGAGTTTCCCGAATCGCTGCTCGAGGTCATGAAGGTTCCCAATGTCGGGCCAAAGAAAATCCAGCGGTTCTACAATGAACTCGAAATAACATCTGTCGACGAGCTCATGACTGCCTGCGAGGACGGGCGCATCGCGGCGATGTCCGGCATGGGCGCCAAGACGGCCGAGAAGATTATTGACTCGGTCGAACGCATGCGCACCAATGCCGCGTTCTTTCTTTTCCCGGACGCCCGCGCCGCTGCCGAAGCAGTTGTCGAAGAACTTCGGGCATTGCGGCAAATCAAACGCCTTGAGATTGCCGGGTCGCTGCGGCGCTACAAGACCCACACCAAGGATGCCGACATTATCGCCTCCACCGATGACCCCGACGCGGTCATGGCACACTTTGTTGGCCTGCCCATAGTTGATGTTGTGCAGGAACAGGGCCAGACGAAGTCCTCGATCCTGGTGAAAGGCGGCATGCAGGTCGATCTGCGGCTGGTCGCCGACGATATTTTTCCGTTTGCGCTGCATCATTTCACTGGCAGCAAGGACCACAACGTGGCGATGCGCTCACGCGCCATTAAGATGGGCATGAAAGTCAGTGAATGGGGCTTGTTCAAGACGGACGGCGACGAGGACACACTCATTCCTTGCCCCGACGAAGCCTCACTGTACGAGGCGTTGGGCCTGCATTACATCCCGCCCGAGTTGCGCGAGGATCTCGGCGAGATCGAATTTGCGGAGTCTGAAGAGTGCCCGCCGCTGGTGACCGAAGACGACTATCGCGGCGTGCTGCATTGTCACACCCACGCCTCCGACGGCAGCGACAGTATTGAGGATCTCATAGCGCATGCCCACGGACTTGGACACCGGTATCTGGGGATCACCGACCACAGCAAATCCTCGTTTCAGGCCAACGGTCTCGACGAGGAGCGGTTACTTAGCCAGATCGGCCAGATCGAGGCGGCGCGAAAATCGCTGCCGAAGGGGTTCACGCTTTTCTCCGGCGTCGAATGTGATATCCGCGTCGACGGCGAACTCGACTATGAGGACGAGATCCTCGAGCAGCTCGACTTCGTGATCGTGTCGGTCCACAGCGCCTTTACCCAGAGCCGCGAAGACATGACGAAGCGCGTCGTCAAAGCACTCGAACACCCCAGTGCCTGTATCCTGGCGCACCCGACCGGCCGGGTCCTGCTGCGGCGCGACGCCTATGCCATCGACCTGCATACGGTGATCGATGCGGCCGTCGCCAACAACGTCGCCATCGAGTTCAACTGCAACCCGCTGCGGCTCGACATGGACTGGACGCTCTGGCACAAGGCCCGTGACAAGGGCGTGGTGTGCAGCATCAATCCGGACGCGCACAGGCTGAGTAACTTCGACTTCATCGAGCTTGGTATCGGCTTCTGTCGCAAAGGCTGGCTGGCGCCCGATGACATTCTCAACTGCTGGGATGCGAAAAAGGTCGAGAAGTTCTTCAAGACGGGGAAGTAGTCCCCGAAGCCTTCAGCCGCGAAATAAATAAACTCAAGACCGGCTGGATTCCGTTCCGCGGTGTCGCGGTACCCGGTATGCCGCGGAACATAATCACGCTGCTTCCGCGTCCAGGATCCTTCTCCTTATGCGGCATCACTTTTTTTGCTTTTTATAAACATCTTTCTTAATGGCAATCATCTTGGATCTAGCGTCCTCGGCCGACATGTTGCCTGCTTCAACTTCTGCCTGAAGCGCATCCCAGGCCTGGCGTAACCAGGCGTCCGTTTTGAGGTTCGAGGCAGGCTGCGACTTCTTCACGCGAACCATCTCGAAGACAATCGGCTCCGGCAGATCGATGGTCACAATCAATGTGTCATTGTCCTTAAACGCTTGCCGGATGCGGAGAAAGCCTTCCTGGCCTTCGCCGCTCACAAACATGAGGTCGAGAATCGCCTCTCCTTCTTTCCCAACTGTCCATCTGCCGAGACTGCTGGCGCCCTGGCTGTCTGCTGACAGATTGAAGACATCGCCGGTCTTCGGGTTGAGCCCCATGAGAGATACGCTTTCTGTTTCTCCATCCCAGCTATCCCAGCTCGCGATTTCGATTACCCGGTCCTTGAATCTCCAGGCGTAGGTCGTCTTGTTCCTGGCACCCTTGGTCTCTGCGTCAACCCAGGTTCCGATGATCCGGTCCCAGTCGGATTCACGAAGGACGTCGCCCAGGTTTTCGGCGGTCGCACACGCGATGCCCCCGATTGTCAGCATGGCGGCAACGATGCCACAGCATGTGGCGGTTGTGGTTGGCCTCATGATGATCTCCTCATTTTTGATTTAACAATGTAGAGGTTACTTGTCGGGATGTCGAAGTCCGTCCAGCATGCCGCTGAGCAGGCCCCAATCGTAGCGGCCGCGTTTCCAGTCTATAGCGACTCGAACTTCCGCCGACCAGGTTGATTCGGCGATGCCGGGCCCGATCAGCACGTCAAGTCCGAGATGCCCGCGGCGCGCGCTCAGCATGGATTGGACGCCGGCTGCGTGGTGGCAGTCGGCACAGCTCGCCAGCACCTTGAACGGCGGTCCCTGCCGGAACGGCGATGCTGTCGGCTCGCGAAACGGATCGTCGGTGTAGGCTTCCGGTCCGCGCGTGAAGCTCCTGGCGTCGGCCTGCACGGCGACCAGGCCGCCCGCTCTGCCGGCAAGCAGCAGGTGGCGGCTCATCAGAAAAGCTGCTGGTTGCGGCGGGGCTGCCGTGTAGGTGGAGAGGTGTACGCTTTCGACCAGTGGTGTCTGCCGGACGACACCGGCATCGTCGATCACCAGCAGTTGGCGCACCAGCGCCAGGCGGGCGCCGGTCGGCAGGTCCTTCTCCTCGGCGCGGAACGTCGAGAGATAGGACCGGGTTGCATCCCGACCGCCGGGCAGATGCATGAGGATCACAAACACTGAGCGGCCGCCGGCCATCGTGACATGGGCGCGTGATGCCAGGCCGCGATTCGAGGTGTCGCCAATGGCGACCCACTCGCCTTCGAAGAGATCGTCGGGCAGTCCATCGATGGCTGCGGGGTAGTTCGCAGTCAATGCCGCAACTTGCTTGGGCGACATTGCCAGGCGCTGGATGATGATTGCCAGGCGCCGCTGTAACTGGCGGGCTCGTTCCACATATCCGCCGGGCCATTCGTCGGCGGTGCCGGCGAGCCAGTCATAGACCGACCACAGATCATGCTGCAGCACGGCGCGGGCATTTGGCGCGGGAATCAACTTTTCGGCGTCATCGGCGATGAAGGCATCGAGCACGGCGAGCTTTCTGGGGAACGGCGTTTCATCCAGCAGCGCGTCTGCCCACAGCAGCGGGTCGAGGAGGTCGTGCCCGTAGGTATTGCCGTTGGGGAAGGTCCGGACGAGCAGTTCGGCATGCAGCCGGTTCCACGGATGTTCAGGGTCAAGGTCGTAGATGCCAGTGGACCCTGCAAGACAAATCGTTGCCTGCGTGAGCAGGAGCGCCGCTGCTGCGTGGACCGCCAGTTTCAATGCTGGCGCCCGGCCATTAGTGTTTCTCGCAGATTCGGCACGAGCGGGCGCGCCCGGCGCGCCCTTCCAGGCGCTCGAACTCGGTGATCGGCATTGCGCGGCCGCACTTTGCGCAGACCTGCGTCGCGGCTTCACGCAGATCGGCCAGTTCCTGCTCACTCACCAGGTTTTCAGACAGCGGGAGGCCGCCGAGGTAGGACTTGAATGCGGGGTCTTCGGCTGCCCAGCGCTTTAGTTCGAAACGCAGCCATGCCTGCAGCTCCGGTTCCATGCTGCCGGTACTGAGCAGGTAACTCAGCACCCGGGTGCGGTAATAATCGAACGGGCGCAGGCCTCGACGCTTGTTGTCGCGGTCTTTCTTGATGATCTGCATGTAGGTTTGGTAGACGTGCCTGGCATGCGCGGCGAACCCTGCGGCCTCGTTTTGCTGCCCGAGTGCGAGCGAGGTAAAGGAGCGGGTCAGGAAACTCTGAACGATCGCCTCGGCCTGGTCCTGGGTGGCTTCATCGACGTCGCTCTGCAGTTCGGTGAAGGCGAAGTGTTCAAGTGTCTGGTGGTAGCGTGGGCTTGTTCTGTACCATTCGCTGCCGCGCATCCACAGCAGGAACTCAGTTGCTTTTTCGCGCTTGCCGCCGACATAGAGCGTGACAATCGCGTCGACCATGAAGTTCTCGAACCCGGACTTGATCGAGCGGTTGTCGGGATGATTCTTGGCGGCATCGAGGTACGCGTTGCGGGCGCTGTCGACCAGTGCGGTGTTGTTGGTGGTGTAGTAAACCCACCATTTCTTGGGGTCTGGGCTGAGGTGCAGCAGGAATCCGTTGAAATACGCATCGTTGAGGCTCTGGAAGATCATCCGTTCGCAGTCGATGCTGGCATTGTTGTCTGCGTGTTCCAGTCCTTTGCGCGCCCAATAGACGGCATGCGCTTCCGGCAGGCGGAAATCGAGGTAGCCGTATTCGCGGATGAGCATGGCGATGTATTCAGGGTCGAGATTGAGGTCCTTCTGCAGCCAGCGCCGCTGCAGGTGCTTCCGGACCTTGTCACGCCAGCCAAGTTCTTCGAGGGCCAGCGCGACGTCTTCCGGTATTTGTTTCTGTTTGCGGAACTCGAGCTCGAGCTGCGGATGGTTCAGTTTGAAGGATGCGAGGATCTCGTTGAAACGTTCCGCCGCTACGTCGCGGGTCGCGCCCAACAGGGCTTTCGGCCCGTCGGGCCCGGTGTCGAGCGCTCGGGTGAGGACCACGGAGATGGCAGCTTCTTCCGGCGCCTGGCCGAGGCGCACAGGCAGCTGGCCGGTATCCGTGTAGGTGGCTATGACCTGGCCCATGGACAACCCGTGACTGTCGATAAGCCTGGTGATGCTGTCGACGGCGATCTCGCCGAGAGCAGGGTACAGGCCGGCTTCATCGAACGGTGCCGCACCGAGCGCTTCCCAGTCATAATGCCGGTCATTGCCGAGGACGGCGATAAAGTCGTTCGCCATCTGGTACTTGTAGTAGCGGTTTGCGTCGTCGAGGTTC
>CAUZJQ010000018.1:0-28155 GCA_963580095.1 Lentisphaeria bacterium
CACTGCCCGAGCCTTTTGTCGCCCCAGCAGACAGGACCAAGCCCTGGGGCACCGGCCACGCCGTGCTGGCCTGTCGCGGCCACGTCAACGAACCCTTTGCCGTGATCAACGCCGATGATTTTTACGGACGCACCACGTTTGCCGTTCTCGCAGAGCACCTCGCAACGCTCCAAGACCTCAACGCGCCGACATACGCTTTGGTGGCGTTCCGTCTCGGAAACACACTCTCCGACCACGGCACCGTCGCGCGCGGCATCTGCAAGGTCAGCGAGGACGGATATCTGCAAACCGTCCGCGAGTGCCTCAAAATCGAGCGCTGCGACGGCGGCGCCCGCATGCAGGAGGAGAACCGCACAACCACCGAGTTCACCGGTGACGAACCGACATCGATGAACTTCTGGGGCTTCATGCCGCGCGTGTTCGAACAGTTGCAGAAACGATTCGTGCCATTCCTGGAGAAACACGGCAAGGACCCGAAGTCAGAGTTTCTCCTGCCCGTGATCATCGACGAACTCATCGGCGAGAACCGCGCCCGATTGACGGTTCTGCACTCACAGGAACACTGGCACGGCATCACCTACCAGCTGGATAAGCCGCTGATCATGGCCGCTGTCCAAAGCCTCATCAACGAAGACACCTACCCCGCGAACCTCTGGGAAAAGAATTGACATGGCAAAAGCTATTGCATTTAGTGACGTTGCCCGACTGGCCGATCCCGCCGACAACGTCGCGATCACGATCCGCCGCCTCGAAGCCGGTACCGAAATCGCCCGTGACGACGCCCGCTACACGCTGTCCCACACCGTCCTCGAAGGCCACCGTTTTGCGGACTCCACAATCGCCGTAGGCGCCAGGGTCTTGTCCTGGGGGCTGCCGTTCGGGACCGCCAGACGAGACATCACACCCGGCGAATACCTGTGCAACGATCTCATGCTCGAGTCGTTGCAAGGACGGCGCCTCGATTTATCGCTGCCGGAATCCGCGAATTTCGATGATTTTGCCGAGCCATACCACCTCGACACCGCCACGCTGAACATCGGCAAACAACTGCCGCGCCTGCCCACTGACCGGACGTTCGACGGATACCTCCGTGCCAACGGACGCGGTGTCGGCACCCGCAATTACATCGTCGTTCTCGCCACAACTTCGCGCACCAATGCCGTCGTCAAACGTATCGCCGCCTCGATCGACTCCAGCCACCCAAACCTTGATGGCGTTGTGCCGGTGATGCATACCGAAGGCGGCAGCCGACAGATGCCGAACAATCAAGACTTTTTCGTGCGGGCACTGGCCGGTTTTGTTGTCCACCCCAACGTCGGCGCCGTGCTCGCCGTCGATGTCGGCGACGAACCCGTCAACAACGAAAGCCTGCATAACTTTCTCGAGACGCAAGCCTACAACTGGCGCAGTCATCCGGTCGCCTTTCAGAGCGCCGGCGGCAAAAGAACCGAGCAGGTAATTGCCGATGGACGAAAAACGATTCTCGCCTGGCTCGACGACGTTGATCGTACCCGGCGCACACCGCAATCCATCGCCAACCTCAACCTTTCCCTGCAGTGCGGCGGGTCCGATGCCTTCTCCGGCATCTCTGCCAACCCCCTCATTGGCGCTCTGGCAAAGTCAATCGTGCAATACGGCGGCAAAGCCTGTATCGCCGAAACCACCGAACTCATCGGTGCCGAACCCTACATGCTCAGCAATGTGCGCGATCACCAGACCGCCAGGAAATACCTCGAGTACATAGAAGAATTCCGCGCCCTCGCATCGTGGCACGGACAAAGCGCCGAAGGCAACCCATCCGGAGGGAACCGTTTGCGCGGCCTCTACAACATCATCGTAAAATCCATCGGTGCTGCTCGCAAAAAAACACCCGATATGCGGCTGGATTACTCGGTCGATTACGCCGAGTTGATGGCCGAACCCGGCTACTATTTCATGCACACCCCCGGCAATGACCTCGAGAGTATCGCCGGACAGGTCGCCGGCGGCGGCAACCTGATTTTCTTCACTACAGGCAACGGCTCGATCACCAATTTCCCGTTCGTCCCGACTGTCAAGGTCGTAACCACCACCGGACGCTATGAGCTGTTGGAAAACGAAATGGACATCAACGCCGGCCGCTACCTCGATGGCATCGACATGCCGACGTTGACCCAGGGTACCTTCGAGGAATCAATAGCCGTTGCCGGCGGCAAGCGTACCGCCGGCGAGCGCGCCAACCATTCACAGGTGCAGATCTGGCGTGACTGGATGCAGACGCCCGGCGCTTCCCCCGCCGCAATCGCAGCCGGGGAAGAGTTCGATGACCAGCCACTGAAAATCGACACCGCAGCCGCAGCCGACTGGCAACCCTGGCGTGACGTGCCGCGAAAACTCGGCCTGATCCTGCCAAACAGCCTGTGCTCCAGCCAGGTCGCCGGCCTCATCGCCGCGTCGCTCCAGGACAAAGCAATCGGCGCGGATGCCGGCGTCAGGCAGTACGTGGCATTGCCCCACACTGAGGGCTGTGGATGCTCCTCCGGTGAGGATGACATCGCCGCGCGTACTCTCGCCGGATATCTCGTGCATCCCTACGTGCAGGTCGGCGTCCTGCTCGAGCATGGCTGCGAGAAATTCCACAACGACTTTTTCGAAGATCTCCTCGCAACGCGCGGTGTCGATCCAACCGCATTCGGCTGGGGCAGCATTCAGCTCGACGGTGGAATCGACGCCGTGACACAGAAAATCGAGCAATGGGTCATTGACCGCCTGCAGCAGGGGCTGCCTGCTACCGCCCCAGCTGGCTGCAGCGTCGGGTTGCACAGCCTGGAACCTGTCACTGACACGACCGCTGAGACACTTGCGATTGCCGCCGCCACCATCGTCGCCGGCGGTGGCACGATCGTCGTGACGGCCAATGCTTCCATCCTGGCATCCGATGTTTTTTGTTCGAGACTGGGTCTCGAGACAGTGCAGCCGACGATGGCCTATGGGCGGACAAGCGGACGTGCCGGCTTTCACATAATGGACGCACCCAACAGCGACGACATAGAACTTCTAAGTGGTATAGGCGCTGCCGGGGTTCAGGTCATCTGCGTCGTCACCGACAGCGAGGTGTCCCAGGCGAATCCGATGATTCCCACCCTGCTGATTTCGACAACGCCCGATACTGGCGCCGACCTCCATCTTTCAGGCGATGCGGTACACGATCAGCAGGCATTGCTGGAATTGTGTGCGAGCTGTGTGTGTGGCGACTACGACCCCTACCTCAATTCCTCCGAAATGACCGCCTTCCAACTCGCCCGAGGCCGTCTCGGCTGCTCTCTCTGATATGCTTGTATCCCCCGCTTTAAGTTTCCTGTCTCTTTAAGAGCCTGCCTTTTTAAGAGATACAAGCTTTCCGCTCACTCAGCTATTTCACTTGTTTTTGTTAGAGGTATCGAGAATTCGTTTTTTGGCGGCGGCGTGAACCGGGGCGACGTAAAATAAGAAAACAAGTAGCTCGAGGATAAACATGGCAACAATAATAACGAACGCCATCTGATAGGGGGCCCGGAACCCCAAGGCCACGCCGGCGAAGCCGCCCAGGAGAGTGCCTATGACAACACCTAACGAGACGGTGAATTCGACAACGGCACAAGCACGGCCGCGCCGGCAATCGCTGCTTCCCGAGGTAGCATAGTAGAGGCTGGAGAAGTAGTTGAAGCCCAACATGCAGCCAAGGCAGCTCAGTCCGATCAAGAGTCCGAGAGAACCGGTGGCGACACAGACGACAGCCAGGCCGGCAAGCCCAAGGAGACGGGCGCCAATGATGACTGTCAAGCGATGCTGCCAGAAATCAGAGCAATGCATCGCCAGATAGGCGACCATGACCGCAACACGCATGAGCCCCAGGATCAACCCCTGGCCGGGTGCCGACACGTCAAGGGCAACGGCAAGGTCGGACAAGAGGTACATGACAATGCCGACGCAGCAGGTACCGGCAATATTGGCCACCCAGCACATGCGGCCAAACGCAACGGACAGCCGCTGGTCTACTATCATGGGCGGCGGCGGCAGCTCAGACTCAGGCGCACGGACATCTGATGGCAGGCGAAACAACAAAATCAGGGCCACGCCCGACAGCAATACGGCAAGGACGATCGGAGCGAACGCATTGACGACGAAAAGGAGGCCGGCGGCAGCTTTGCCACCAAGTAACCCCAGGTTCCAGGCAAAACAGAATATCATCAGTGTCCGCGTTTTCTCCTTGCGCGACGCACCGCTGTCAAGGTCACCGAGCCAGGGAATGAGGCCGGCATAAAAAGCACCGGCACCGACGCCGCAGAAGAAATAGAAGGCCAGGAAAAGCCCGCGGAAATTCTGGAAGGCGAAGGCCCCCACAGTGCTGATCAACAGCAGCGAGGCGCCGAGCAACGCGGTGAAGCGGCGACCACTCCGGTCGCTCAGTTGACCCGCCGGCAGAGCGACGATCGCCCAGCCGGCAGCGGCAGCGGCACCGACAAAACCCAGGCTGAGCAGGCCGACACTTTCCTCGGCCAGTAGACGCCCGACAGCAAAAATAAATGCTCCGGACGCAGCATCGACCAGGAAAGTAACAACATAGATTTGGCGTTTGGTAGTCATCTCGTATGCAATTTGGCAAATTGCCTGGCTACTATCTGCGGATGCGTGCATTATTCAACAAGCATAATCCACAAGGCTAACGTATATTGCCACATAACCACAGAAACGAAAGATGACATCCCGACATGAAGGCACAAAAAACGGGCGCAGGGCTTTGTGGGCGGCGCTGATTGTAATCATCCTGACGATTATTTTTGGGGCATGTGCAGCAGCTAACCGTAGTGCGGTCGAAAGCTTCATCAACCAATTGTTCGGTCCTCCCGCAGTCAATCTCCGCGAGGCGTATAAGGACAAACCGGACGGGCCGAATTTCGATCATTCCCCACTGGACACGTTGCTGAAGAAGCATGTTGACGCCAACGGCTGGGTGGATTACGCCGGTATCAAAACGGACGTCAGAACACTTGACGAGTACCTGGCGGCTGTAGAGACAGCGCCGCTGGACGAACTCGGGCGTTCAGAGCGGCTGGTGTTCCTGCTCAATGCCTACAACGCGTTCACGATAAAGTTGATCGTCGAGCACTATCCGATCGATTCGATCCAGGACATTCCGAATGCCTGGGACCTGGTCCGCTGGGAAGCGGGTGGCCATACATGGAGTCTGAACCAGATCGAGCACAAGCAGATCCGACCGGCCTTCGTGGAGCCACGGATTCATTTCGCCCTGGTGTGTGCGGCCGTGGGCTGCCCGCCGCTGCGCAGCGAAGCATTCGCTACAGAGCGCCTGGAGGAGCAGTTGGAGGCGCAGACGGCGTTTGTGCACAACCACGCCAGCTGGTTCAAGTTTAAGAAGCGGACAAACCGCGTGGGGCTGACAAAGCTATATCAATGGTACGGTGGGGACTTCGAACAGGCCTCCGGTTCGGTGCTTAAATATGCGGGAGACTTCAATGCAGATCTCAAAGCACAGCTCGACAAGGGCCGGGAACCGGGAATCGACTGGCTGCCCTACGATTGGTCGCTCAACGACAAGTCAAACGCGGCACCGCGGTAGCAGCGTCGCTGCGGCTACAAGACATAACATTGGAGAAAGACTACGGAAATGAGCATATCAGATGAACTGAGCAGACTGAATGAATTGAGAGAACAGGGCACACTTTCAGAACAAGAATTCGAGACGGCGAAAGCAAAGGTCCTGAGCGGCAATTCGTCTTCAATGCCCGATGCCCTGGAAGCCAGAAAACTATGGCCGATGTTGATCCACCTCACGCAGCTTTGCGGCTGCCTGGTACCACTGGTCGGATGGATCGTGCCGATTGTCATCTGGCAAATGCAGAAGGACAAGATTCCGGAGTGCGACGTCCACGGCCGGGCAGTCGCCAACTGGCTGATCAGTTTTCTGATCTACTCCGTGGTTGCATTTCTACTGGCGTTTGTCATCATCGGCATCCCGATCCTCTTCGTGCTGGGCATTCTGGCGGTCGTCTTTCCGGTCATCGGCGCCATCAAGGCAAGCAACGGCGATCTCTGGGAATACCCGATGGCGATACGGTTCGTGTAACAAACCGGCTGGACGGATAGCCATTTGGTGGAGGAGGTGGTGGCAAGGGGCGGAATTGAACCGCCGACACAGGGATTTTCAGTCCCCTGCTCTACCATCTGAGCTACCTTGCCCTCATGATCAACTGGCACGCCCGTAGGGATTCGAACCCCAAACCTTCTGGTCCGTAGCCAGACGCTCTATCCAATTGAGCTACGGGCGCACAAAGATTTCTTTCGAAAATCGAATGGATACGGTAGCGTCGGGTCCACTACGTTTCAAGCGTCTATTACACCTCGCTTCACGGTTGCCAGCCTCAATGTTCAGAGCCGTGGGTCTTGATTTCGAAGCCGTCTCTGCGTATACTAGATAGACGTAACAACCCTTCCTGCCGGGGCAACTGTGCCCGGCAAAAAAAGACAGCAGAATATAATGGAAAAGATCCGGCTGCGTGCAATTCTCGAAACGGGTGTCGAGGCCCGAGCATCCGACTGGTACATCCGCGAAGACTCTCCGGTAATGCTGCGGATCGACGGCGGGTTGAAGCATATGTCGGACGTCGTGATATCGAAGGAATTCCTGCTGGAAGCCGTCTCTGAAATCATTTCCGACAAAAGCCTGGAGGAATTCGACAAGACCGGGGACACCAACTTCGCGATCCTGGTCAACCGTATCGGTAGGTTCCGTATCAACCTGTACCGCCAGCGCGGACTGATGGCGATGGTAATGCGTCATGTCAAAGCGGCGGTGCCTCTGCTGGACGAACTCGGCCTCCCTGAGACGATTCTCGATATTGCCAACAGCCAGCGCGGCATTGTCCTGGTGACCGGGACAACGGGCTCGGGTAAGTCGACGACGCTCGCGTGCATGATGGAGCACATGAACCGGAATTTCGAGCGCCACATCATCACGATCGAAGACCCGATCGAATACACCTTCAACAACGACAAATGTATCTTCGACCAGCGCGAAGTAGGCTTGGACACGTCGTCCTTCCATTCGGCTTTGATCAACTCACTGCGCCAGGACCCGGATGTTATTGTCGTTGGTGAGATGCGGACGCGCGAGGGTTTCGACGCAGCATTACAGGCAGCCGACACCGGACACTTGGTGTTGACGACCCTGCACACGACCAATGCGTCGCAGTCGATCCAGCGTATTCTCGATTTCTACCCACATGGGGAGCGCGACCAAATTCGCCTTGCGCTGGCGACGAATTTACGGGCCATCATCAGCCAACGCCTGATTCCGCGGGCGATCGGCAAGGGTTTAGTGCCGGGCGTCGAGATCATGATCAATTCGCCGCTAGTGCGCAAGTTGCTGGGGCAGGATCAGCTGTCAAAACTGCCAAACGCCATCGAAGCGAGCACCCAGGAAGGCATGCAGTCGTTCGATCAGGGTTTGCTCCACCTGGTCAACGAAGGTGCCATCACCGAAGAAATTGCGATGGAGCGGGCGACTAATCCGGAAGGGCTGAAGATGAACCTGCAAGGCATCTTCCTCAATACGGATAATGCCATTATAGAGAGTTGAGCATTGGACGCCCTGGCATCGGCGCTATAAGTTGCCGACGACGACGTTAGCGTATCTACCGGCTCCTAACCTGATCGGTCAGGGTTCCGAGCGGTCACGCCCTTTTCTTATCATATGGGAGTGTACCATGAATATTGATGTACTGCGCAAATTCAATTTGCCGGAAGTGGAGATTGAGCCCAGCACAACGTTGCTGGAAGAGGGTGGCCGCGAGTCGAAGGTCTACGTCCTCGTTGCCGGCAGTGTAAAGATCAGCTCCAAGGGCTATGACCTCGCGCAAGTCGACGATATCGGCACGATCCTCGGTGAGATCTCGGCCTTGCTCGGCACCACCAACGTCGCTACGGTGACAACCGTCGAGCAATCGACATTCTTCGTGGTCGATAATTTCCAGCAGTTCGTTCTTGAGCACCCGGAAGTCGCCATCAGCGTCGCGCAGGTATTGGCGGTGCGACTGATCAAAACGAACCATCAGCTGGTGCATGTGAAAGACGGGCTGTCGAACCTCCAATCATCACTGGACGGGTATCTGCCAGTGTTCCCCGAGTGCCCGGAAGATCTGCAATCCTGATCCCGCTACCGTGCAAGCGCTCTGAATAGACGTTTTTGTGAGAAAAAAGCCGATGCCACAGTCAAAATTCCAGGCTATCCTCGAAGCCGGCGTCGAAGGCGGTGCCTCTGATTGGCACATCCGTGAAGACAGCACCGTTGCCCTCCGCATCGATGCGGCTCTCGTTGAAATCGCCGACTTCGTACCGGACAAAGAATTCATCAGCGCAGCGGTCGATGAGATCATCGACGAACGTGGCAAAAAAACGTTCGACGAAACCGGTGATGCGGACTTCGCACACCAGGAGGACGGCGTCGGCCGGTTCCGTGTCAACCTGCACCGGCAGCGCGGTAAGATGGCGTTGACGTTCCGCCATATTAAAGACAAGGTGCCGGACTACAAAGGGCTGGGATTGCCTGAAATCCTCCTCAAGATCGCCTCCGAAGAACGCGGCATCGTATTGGTGACAGGCACGACGGGCTCCGGCAAGTCAACGACAATGGCGTGCATGCTGGAGTTCATGAACGACAACTTCGCCCGCCACATCATCACTATCGAAGACCCGATCGAGTACCACTTCGAGGACCGCAGGTGTATCTTCGAGCAGCGCGAAGTGGGCATCGACACGATCTCTTTCAACTCTGCACTCATTCATGCCCTGCGCCAGGATCCCGATGTCATCATGGTCGGTGAGATGCGCCATCGCGACGGCTTCGACACCGCCCTCACCGCGGCCGATACCGGGCACATGGTGATGTCGACGATGCATACGTCGAACGCCTCGCAGACGATTCAGCGTGTCTTCGATTTCTACGGCCATGACGAGCGCGATCAGATTCGTCAGTCGCTGGCCACCAACCTCGCCGCCATCATCTGCCAGCGTCTTATGCCGCGCGCCGTCGGACGGGGAGTCGTCCCGGCGCTCGAGATCATGATCAATAAAGGCACGATCCGCAAGCTGCTCGAGCAGGACAAGCTCGACAAGTTACCGCAGGCCATCGAGGCCAGCCGCAACGAAGGCATGCAGTCATTCAACCAGTGCCTGCTCGATCTATGCAACGAAGGGCTGATCACCGAAGACCTGGCCCTCGAGAAGGCGACCAATCCGGAAATGCTCCGCATGAACCTCAACGGCATTTTCCTCGGCACCGACAATGCCATCCTCGGTTGATCCGCCGTCGCGGGTTCCTGTAGCAAGAGCACTACGGCGATGCGCCGTCCCACAAGAAGTCGTTTGATTCCCCCGCACCCCCCCCTATAGTACCCGGCTTCTTTCACAGCCCTCACAGCGCATCCTTTTGTAACGCCCATGGAAGCAATCCGAAACGTTGCGATTATCGCACATGTCGACCACGGCAAGACCACCCTTGTCGACAATATCCTCAAGCAAGTCCAACTCTTTCGTGACAACGAAGAGATGCGCGATTGTTTTCTCGACAGCAACGATCTGGAGCGCGAGCGCGGCATCACGATCCTGTCGAAAAACATCAGCATCCGTTACCGCGACACCAAGGTCAATCTCATCGACACCCCGGGTCACAGCGACTTCGGCGGGCAGGTCGAGCGCGTCCTGAACATGGCCGATGGCGCGCTGCTGCTGGTCGACTCCGCAGAGGGCCCGATGCCGCAGACTCGTTTTGTCCTGCAGAAAGCACTGGATCTGGGCCTCCGCGTTATCGTCATCATCAACAAGATGGACAAGCCGGACTCCCGTCCCGACACAATCACCGACAAGGTTTTCGATCTTTTCGTCGAACTGGAAGCCACCGACGAACAGCTCGATTTCCCGATCATCTACGCCAGCGGCCGCGACGGCTGGACCGCGCGGGAACCCGAAGGCACCGGCACCTCGTTCATCCCGTTGATGGAGGCGCTGATCGATGAATTGCCTGGACCACCGCGCAATGGCGGGCCCGTGCAGATGCAGGTGACGACCCTGGATCACTCCGACTATGTCGGGCGTGTCGGCATCGGCCGCGTGCATCGCGGCACCCTGCAGCATACCGCGAAACTTGTCGTCATCAAACGTGACGGTGCCATCGTGCCGGCGAAAATTAAACAGATCCAGGTGTTCGACGGGCTCGACCGCAGCGATGTCGACGAAGTCCCCTGCGGCGACCTGTGTGCTGTCATCGGTATCGAGGATATCGATATCGGCGACACAATTGCCGATGCCGAACACGCCGAGGCTCTGCCGCCGATCGTGCTCGACGAACCGACAATCTCCATGATCTTTCGCGTCAACGACTCGCCATTGTACGGACAGGACGGTAATTTTCTCAGCAGCAGCCATATCCGTAAACGGTTGTTCGCGGAAGCCGAGCGCGATGTGGCACTGCACGTCGGAGAGACTGCCGGCGAAGACTTCGAAGTGAGCGGCCGCGGCGTGCTGCACCTGTCTATCCTGCTCGAAAACATGCGGCGCGAAGGTTACGAAGTTTCGGTCTCCCGGCCGCGGGTCATCTATCGTGACAACAACGGCAATCGCGAAGAACCGATCGAGCAACTGACCGTCGACGTTCCCGATGGATCGGCCGGCAAAGTCATCGAACTCGCCGGTACGCGCAAGGGTGAGATGATCGGCATGGAGAGCACCGGCAATCGTGTCTGCATCGATTTTCTTATTCCAACACGCGGCATGATCGGCCTGCGCAGCAGGGTCATGACGGCGACCGGCGGCGAGGGTATCGTGACGCATCGGTTCATGCACTACGCCGCGGACAAAGGCGAAATGCCAAGCCGCACCAATGGCGTACTGGTGAGCATGGACAAGGGCCAGGCGACCGCTTACGCTATCGATGCACTCCAGCAACGCGGCTCATTCTTCATCGAGCCGAACGATGAATCCTACGAAGGTATGATCGTCGGCGAGAACAGAAAGGAAGGCGACCTCGTGGTCAATATCCAACGCGGAAAGCAGCTGTCAAACGTGCGCGCCTCCGGCACCGACAAGGCTGCGAAAATCGCACCGGCAAAGAAACTTAATCTGGAAGAATCTCTGGAATTCATCGACGACGACGAGCTAGTCGAGGTGACGCCGAACAACATTCGACTGCGCAAGCGACTCCTCACCGAGAACGAACGGAAACGGCAGCCGAAATCTTCGAAACCATGGCCATCGACGAGCAGCTAGCCAAGGAACTGAATGCGCTGCGCCAGCGTAACCTGCACCGCTCCCTGCGGATATCCCAGCCGCTCAGCGACGGCTATCTACAGTTCGGTGGCAAACGCCTGCTGAACCTGGCTTCGAACGACTATCTCGGTCTGTCCGAAGACCTCGAACTTCCCGACGGTGGCCGCGGTGCCGGCGCCACTGCATCACGGTTGATTGTCGGCAACTATCCTGGTTTCGACGCACTGGAAACGGAGGTTGCAGAACTGAAGGGTACCGAAGCAGCGCTCGTCTTCGGCAGTGGCTACCTGGCTAATATCGGCATCATTCCCGCCCTGCTCGGGCGTCATGATGCCGCCTTCAGCGACCGCCTCAATCACGCCAGCATCGTCGATGGCATCCGGCTGAGCGGTGCCAATCACTATCGCTATGTCCACAACGACCTGGCGCACCTCGACCAACTGCTCAGTGAGCACGCCTCGCACCGGCGCAAGCTGATCGTCACCGACACGGTTTTCAGCATGGACGGCGATATCGCCGACCTGCAGCGGCTCGTCGAACTGAAAGAACAGCACAATGCGATCCTGATGATCGATGAAGCCCACAGCAGCGGCGTCTTCGGGGCGCGGGGCGCCGGACTGGCGGACGCCGCCGGCATAGCGGACCGCGTCGACGTGCAGATGGGCACCTTCAGCAAAGCCTATGGCTGTTACGGCGCCTACGCCGCTGGGTCGGCAACGATGATCGACTACCTGGTCAACCATGTGCGCACCGTGGTCTACACGACCGGTCTGCCGCCGGTGGTGGTCGAACTGATTCGCCAGAGCCTGGCAAAATCATCGGCAGAACAATGGCGCCGCGAACGTCTCGAGAAGAATGCCGTTTTTATGCGGCAGGCACTGCGCGAAGCCGGCCTGGATATCGGCGGATCGACGACGCAGATCATCCCCGTGATCGTCGGCGATGCCGGACGGGCCGTGGAGGTAGGGGATGATCTGCAGGCAGCGGGCATTGCGGCGATCGCCATCCGGCCGCCGACCGTACCTGAAGGCACCGCGCGGATCCGTTTGTCGATCTCCGCCAAGCACCAACGCGCTGACCTGGAGCAGGCTGCCGCCACGATCACCAGGGCTGTCGCAAAATAAAACGGGGCGTTACATTGCCCCCATCGACTTTGAATTGTTAACCTCGAACCCAATCATGCCACCATGCAAGTCTGCGACTTCAACAATTCCTACCACCATTTCCGCGTCGACTTTGACATACAACGACCGATTACCGTGTCATCGAAACAACCGTTTACGATGAACCATGTACGCTTGCCGATAGAGTGCCTTTGCGTCATGGACGGCATCACGTACATGCTCGGGTCCTCATGCAAGACCGAGCGGGTCAACGTAACAGAGGATGTATGGCGCGACCCGAATGCGGATTTCTGCGTCGTCGCATCGGCCGATGATTTTCTCCTCCTCAAACAGTTCGCAAGCTGCGGGCAGGAAGCCTCCAACGAAATCGACCCGGACCGTCCGCTGCAGCTCGAGCGGCAATCGGGCAAATGCGACGACGCCTGGTGCATGCATCGCATCGACACACAGCGAATCGACGGAGAGCTCCTTGCCGATGGAGACGCTGTCTACGACGCGATCATGGCCAACGAAACAGTCGTGTCTCAGACCGAGTACGAACTCGTTGATGGCACAAAAGTGTCGCTGGAGTATCCCGTGAAATGCATCAATGTCAGCGATCGCGAACACTACTACCAGGTTGATACCGGCCCGGTGCTGTTCCCCGATGATATCCCGGACGTATCGCTGCCAATCGAGCGATTTCGCCTGGCTTACGTCGCCCACAACTGCCCGCAATGGGCCGAGTTCATAGTCAACGTACCGACGCCGATCGACGGCGGTGCAGCTGTGCATCACTACTCCCAGAGCCGACGCATCGAGACGACCGCTAATCGGATGATTGCGGTGCGGTGAACGACGCGCCGGCGTTGCGGGCAGGCTCGTGGCAACCAACGCTGCCTGTCAGTACGCCATTTTCAGCGCGCCGGTGCCGGTGGCTACGGCGTGCTCGGCCGTCTGCACAATCTTCAGCGCGTCAATCGCATCGTCCAGGGTCGAGAGTGGGCCCTCATCACCAAGAATACAGCGGTTGACTATGTACTCCACTTCCCCGGCAAAGCCATCCTCGTAGCATGGCAGACCCCACGCCGGGCCGCGGTTGTCTTCGTACTGCGCTTCGTTCCAGGAATAACAGACACCGCCTTTGGTTCCCAGTATTTTGTAGAGTACGGACCACGGGTCGCTCGTGGGGTCGTTCGCGGCAAAGCTGCACCACAGGTTGGCGATTGCACCGTTGGGCATCTGACACATTATGCTCGCCTGATCCTCAACCTCCAACTTCTCGTAGTGGATATACGATTTCATCGCGGTCACGTTCACCGGGCGTCCGAGCAGGTGCAGCATTGAATACACATGATGGATGCAAGTCTCGCGCAGTACGCTTCCGTAGCGAGCCGCGATCTCCTCACTGTGATAGATGTTGAAGAACATCCAGAAACCGCAGATCTCACCGAGGTTACCCGCATCGATGAGGCGTTTGGCGCGCTGAATCGACGGCGTATAGATGTAGTTGTGCGCCGGCATGCAAAGCCGATCCGCCTCCGCCGCTTTCTGCTGCAACGTCTCCAGGTCGCCAATCTCCTGGGCGACCGGCTTCTCGATCAGCACATGCTTACCGGCTTCCAACGCCTTGAGCGCAGTCTCCAGATGTGATACCAATGGTGTGAGCACGTGTACGAGCTCGACATCCGGGTCGTCAAGCAGGTCGTCCAGGCTGGCATAGACCTGACCGCCAAACTTTGCTGCCGCCGCAGACGCCTTGGATTCGTCCCTGTCAAAGACACCAACCAGCCGCGACGTGGGGTTGCGATCAATAGCGCGGCCATGCATTTCCCCGACGATTCCAGTTCCAACAAAGGCGCTTCCTACGGTTCGCAGCTGCATGAAATATCCTCAGTTTGTGAGCCTATGATATTTATCTTTGGACAAACGAAGAGCCCCATGCAACTATGGCATGCCGGCCTGCAAAGCAGCAAGGTGCTTCTCGAAGTGCACCGCCAGCACCTCGGTATAGGTGTCCGGATAGGCATCGAGGCAGTCGCGTACGGCAGGGCCGAATTCTTCATGTGTCAGCACCGAACCGAAGGTGCAATGCAAAATCTGGCGACCGGCCTCGGTAAAGCCGACGCCTGCGGGAACATCCTCCCAGCATTCCAGGTAGACGCGCTCGAGTTGCCTGTCGTCGGTGATGTCCTCGACCGGCGGTACGCCTTCGAGTGTGGCGTGCACGTGATACGTGGCTTTGTCGGTCTTGTACCGCTCGCGGCCAAACCGGCAAATGCGACGGAACAAGTCCGGCTGCTTGATGGCGGCGACGCGCAGCGCCTCGAGGTACGAGGTGCCGGCAGTCTTTACGTGGAAGCGGCCTTTCGTGGCACGCGCGAAAGCGGTATACATCGACAGCTTGTCCGACCCGGAGTGCAGGCTCAGTTTGTAGGGGCCGAGCAGCTCGGAGACCGCGTTGTGATCTTCAAGCGATTTTTCCAGAAGCCCGACTTCTCCTATGTAGTCGACGCCTTTCTCCATGTGCCCGATGAACCGCGGCGCCAGCGACACCAGCTTCATGCCGCGGCCGAGACACTGGTCGGCAATTATGTAGTGCTCGGCCAGCGTCGTCGGCTGTTCCGTTTCATCGACGCTCAGTTCGATTTCGTAGTCGCGACCGGCGTTTTCGTTGGCTGTCCGAATGTAGTTCGCCAGTTCAATGCCCTTGTTCAAAGCGACACCGTACTTGACGGCGGCGCGCATGATCGCTTCCTCGTCGAGCGCGACGGCTGTGCCGTTGGGCAGGGTCACCGACTCACCATTGTAGGTGTCCGTCCAGTCGATCTGGTCCTTCACCGTATCGAAGTGCCGGCGCAAGGTCGCCTCGTCGTAGCCGTCTGATTTCTCGTCGACGTGATCCGACGGATCTATCGTGAAAAACGTGAAGCCGGCCGCCACGGTACGGTCGACATCCTCAGTCGTCTTGAGATGATCGGCATCGGCACCGGTCTCACCGGTCCAGCCGGCCTGCGCCATGCCACGCAAGGCGTCGCCCATGACTTCTTCGGGCTGGCGCTGCGTCCGTGCCATTTCGCGGATCGACTGCTGCGGATAAATCGGCAGCATCCCGTGGCCGGCGCGTTTCATCGATTCCACGTGCCCTGGCGTAGCGACGCCAATGCGATCGCCGAAACCGAAAGACGGCGTCAGGGCCAGGGTGGCAACATTATTCCGGGACATAGTTCAACTCCTGTGATTGTGTTCTTTTTCAATGCAACAAGGTAATGTATGAACGTCGTTCGTACCACGCACCCGCACAACCGAAACGAAGGAATCGAATCATGCAATATCCTCAGTTGGCAGGTACCGACCTTGACGTGTCCGTGCGTAGCTTCGGCCCGATGCGTTCGGCTGCCTGGGAACCTGATGACGACGCCATGTCGCAGCAGTGTCATTGTGGGCCTCAACACAATCGAACAGGTGGATGGCCTGGTAGCCAAAGCGGCCGATGCAGAAACCGACACCGCACTTGTCGAGGACGTGCACGCACTGTGGGAAAATGAGTAAAAGCGCTACAGAGTTCCATCGCCAGCGGCGGCAGTTTCTGCACTACCTATCGATCGAACGCAACGCCTCGAGTCACACGATCGACAACTATGGCCGCGACATCCTGCAGTTCGCGGCGCTGACTTTTGCTGGCTCCGCAGACATCGAGTTCAACGATCGTGTCTTTAATCTGGCGATGGCACGTCGTTACCTGGTGGCACTGAACGGGCTTGACCTGGCCCGCACCTCGACAATGCGCAAGCTCTCGAGCCTGCGATCGTTCTGCAAATACCTGATACGCGAGGAAGTGCTCGCATCCAATCCGTTCACCATGCTCGACTCGCCGCGACGCGGCCGGCCACTGCCGCACGTCCTGAATGTCGACGAAGTCGACCGCCTGCTGCAGGCGCCGGCGGAGTTCTGGCGCAACGCCGAGGCCGGTGATGCGAAAATCCGCGGTTCGTCAGAGTTTTGCACGGCCCGCGATGCGGCAATTCTGGAAGTCATCTACAGCGGCGGCCTGCGCATCAGCGAAGCGATCGGCCTGGAAGCAGCGGACGTCGACCTGCACGGCCAGTCATGCGCCGTCAAGGGAAAGGGCAAGAAGCAGCGCATGTGTTTTCTCGGCCCACCGGCAGTTGCGACGCTGCGAGACTATCTGGCGGAGCGTGAGAAAGCAGGGCTTGCCGACAAATGCGCTGGCGGCCGTATTTTCCTCAATCAGGCGGGCGGACCGCTGACCGGGCGCTCGGTGCAGCGCTCCTTCAAGCGCTATCTTGGACAGGCGGGACTGTCGATCGACTACACGCCTCACGCCCTGCGCCACTCCTTCGCAACCCACCTGCTCGATGCCGGTGCCGATCTGCGCATGGTGCAGGAGATGCTCGGACACTCGAGCCTGTCGACCACACAGATTTACACCCACGTCTCAGCCGAACGTCTGGTCGCCGTTTACAACTCGGCTCACCCGCGGGCATAGCCACGGTTGCTGATACAACATTTGCGCTTGCATTGCATCGTCTGCTCCACAGGGATCTGCGGAACAACTGGGGTCGGGCCGTCTTTCCTCAGTTTTCGACATTCGACGACAACACCATCCACGGCGCATTTATCTCATGGCCCGGCGAGCTCACGTTGCGTCAATGCTGCTTTGTGTCTGAGCGGAAACCGCCGCTATGAACTCGAGCAGTTCGCCAGTGATCTCCTGCTTCCAGGCTTCTGAATAGAAATTGTGATTGGCGCCGGGAATCGTGTGGAAGCCGATATCGACGCCGCTCTTACTTGCAAACTCCGCAAAATAATCGAATGACGCCTGATAGTCCGGATCGGCAGCACCATAAATGATTGTAACCGGCACCGGATGCTGGCGCAGGCTCTCGAGCGGGCTCGCCGGAGTGCCGTCGCCGCTGGCCTGGCGCTGGTCACGCTGGTAGTGACCAAAGAGCACGCGCAGGATCGAACCGAAGAAAATCTCACCGCGAACCAGTTTATCCCACGTCTGGCGACGCCACAGCTTGTCCCAGTAGACCTTGATAAAGTGGACAGTACGCCGGACGTCGCGCCCGAAATTGTCACCATCGGAAAATGGATAAACTGAAAGCATGAACAACCCCCGGACATCCGGTACACGGTCACACACAGCAATGGCAATGTTGCCGCCTGAGCAGATGCCGACGATGACAATGTTGCAGACTCCGCAATCGGACTTGAGACATTCGGCGGCAGCAACGGTGTCGGCAGCCATGGAGGCGAGGCAGGCGGCGGGCGCGGCGCCATCACTCTCGCCGCGGCCACGCAGGTCGAATCGCAGACTGCAACAGCCGGCTTCGCCAGCAGCTCGGGCAAGGTGAGTCAGAAGGTTATGCGGTCCGCCACGGACACCGCCCCAGCCATGAACGAACAGCAAAGCGACTGGCTGGGAATCGACGACGGTTGTCAGAATACCCCGAACCGCCTGACCGTCGACAGTAAACTCGACCGGCCGCTCGTTGACCTGCGGCGAGAGCGCCACGGCAGTATCGAAAAGGGTGGCCGTCACTCTTGCAGTGCGCCCTCGGCAGGCGCGTCGAGTTCCGCTGCGGCTGGCGCCCGGGCCGGCGGCAGGTATTTATCGAGCCAGTTCATCTGAATCTCATAGGCGTACAGTGCCGGGCGGGAGCTGTAGTAGAGCACGAAATTGTGCCCGCCATCGGGCACGACTTCGTAGGTGTAATTCTTCTTGAATTTCTTGAGTTGCTCGATCAGATGCTCGTGCGTATCGTGAAAGATTCCTGAGTAGCCGCCGCCGATGAACAGCAGCAACGCCGCCTGAATATCCCCGGCATTGTGCACGATGCTGCGCTCCATCAGTCCGGGAAGCTGCTCTTCGATTGGCAGGTCGATATACTCCTCCCAGGACAACCAGTTGTTGTAGCCGTTGCTGAGCCGGTCGAAATAATAGCGAAACGGGTTGGTAAACCAGGCGTCGTAGCTGACCATGCAGGCGACCTGATCGCCAGCCCGAGCCAACGTCAGGAGGCCGACCCCGGCCCCGAAGCTATGACCGATGATCCCGAACTTGCCAGGCTTCACTTGCGGGAGCTTGTACGCACCATCGACGATGGCCAGGGCATCGTTGACTTCGCCCTTGAGGTTCTCGATCTCGCCTTCACAGACGTAATCGGGCTTCTTGGTGTGCCACGAGGCGAAAAGATTTTCACCGCGCAGCGCGGGTGCCGCTATGACGTAACCGGTGCGTGATAACTCGGCCAGCCACGGCAGCGAATGCGTCGGCACACCATAGGCCGCACCGTGGAGGTAGAGGATAAGCGGGAACTTGTCGGCGCGTTTCGGATACAGGACAACACCGTACTGCGTCAGTTCGTCGACCTCGAACTCGACGATGCGACAGGCGATATCTTCGTAGTCCGGGAGGCTGAGGCTCTCGAGGAATTTCAGTTCGACGCCGGAAGGATTGTCGGGCCAGTCGGCCTGCGGCAACGGTTCAACAGCAGCGATCGTGGCCTGGCCGGCTTCGAGGATGGCGATCTTTTCCTTTTTCGTCATCGTCTGGTCGGCAGCCTCGACCTTGAACCAAGCTTCGAGCGCTGTCTGCACATTCATCCCGTTGCGCATCGGCTGGCGCAGATCCTTGAGAAACGCCTGCTGCGCGTGCCGTACTTCGTCTTTGCGCGACTCCCACGGCCACGGGGCAGCATCGACGGTGCCCATGAAATCGTCATTATCCTGGGCAACCGTGGTCACGGCAAAAAGCGTGACGACAGCGAGGCGTGTGAGGCTACGCCTCCAGGCAGAAGTTCCTGGTCGCATTGAGCAAATTGTCGGCTTGGTAGTGATCGAGACGACCCCAGAAGGGTTTGTCATGAATGACGCGCAATTCGAAGCCCTGCCGTTCCGCGCACAGATCGGCGAGCCGCTGCCAGTTCAATGGCAGTTGGCGCGCGCTGGTGACATGCAGGATTAGGACGTCGCAGTCGGGAAGGTTATTCAGGGTCGCCATCAAATCAAGCGACGCCAGCTCATCGGCCATCGTCGCAGAGATGGGGAAACCGTCGAAATCGACAACATTCGAGTCCCGCCACAGGGTCTCACGGCTGTATTTGCCAGCCTGACCGGCGCCGATGGCTTCCTTGATCTGTTTGCGACGGATCATTTCGTCCAGATAATCAGCGCCTGTGGGCAACGGTTCCCACAACACGAAGCGGCGAATCCGCGTGTGGGGCGACGGAGATCCTTCAGCGGATGCGCAACCAAGCAGCAGGTTGGCACCGAGCCTGGCGCCGATACCGGTAATTTTGGCATCGGCAACAGCGCCCTGCAATGTTTCGGCAGCGACGCGGCAGTCAGCCTGCCAACCGCTGATCGTCGCGGCGGCATGGGCGCCCGGGCTGTCGCCGGTACCGCTGTAGTCGAAGCGCAACGCGTCGATGCCGTCTTGCTGCAGTGCCGTAGCGGTTTCGAACAACAGCCGGGCGGCACACTTGCGCTCTTCACCGAACGGCGCACAGAGGAGTACGGCGCCGGTCGGGGCGGCACTGCTGCGGTGCGCCGCGCCGAAAAGTTTGTGGTCGGCGGGACCGAAATAGCCGCGCTGGTTCAACATGCCGTTGGCTCAAGGTTCGAGGTTCGGGGTTCGACAGGATATTGTATTGGCCGCGTTCGACGCTACGGTACGCCAGAACCGGACATGGGGCTGTAGCTCAGTTGGCTAGAGCGGTTGGTTCGCAATCAACAGGTCAGGGGTTCGAGTCCCCTCAGCTCCACCAGAAAACCGCTTTCGGGCGGTTTTTTTATGTACAGTAACGAACGATCCACGAGCCTCAGCGCTTATGATTGACGCGGACGGACAAGCGTTGCCGTAAATGACGAGCATAGGGGCGTCACCCGGCTCAATATTTTCCCAGCAGCGCGCTGATCGCGTGCTGGCAATAGTCGATGCGGATCTCCGAGCTGCGTTCCTCGAGCCCGAGCACGGCACGCCGGCGAATAGCGCCGTCGACATTGACGATGTCCGGCCACATGGCGGCATGCCCCGCGGTGTACTGGGCCGAAAGCAGGAAGCGCAGCGCCAGGTCGATGCGTTGATCCCACCACCAGATGGTCTGACCAAAGCGGACGCCGTGTGCCCGGCCATACATGAACACGAGGTTCTGCGCCGCCTGGATACCCTCCATACGGATGGAGGTCGGCGTGACTGCCCCTTCGCGTCCTTCGAAACAGCCGATGTAGGGTGCAGAGCCGGTAACAAGGACGCGTTTGAGTTCATCCTCACAGTAGTCGACAGCGAGCTGCAGGAGTTTCTTTCGGGTCCAATGATTGCTGTGCGCCGACAGCTGCTCGTCGGTGACCAGGTCGAAGCAGGCATTCAGCCCGAGCAATCCCCAATGATCGAACGCTCGGGACAGCGGACGCTGCGGCGACCTGTCAATGACGGTCGAGGCCTGCCACTGGTCGGCCAGATAAATGAGCAACCGCAACATGGTCGTCTGGTTTTTGTCTGTCGGATAGGCCCGCTGCATACGAGCCAGAGCAACCAGCGCCTCGCCTTGATAGTACTGTGACTGCCAGTCATGGAACCCCTGCAAACCGAGGATGTACTTGGAGTTGAGGTCGCCGGAGTCTCTCTGGCAGAAGCGGATGTAGTCCGACATCAGGAGCAGCGTCGGGCGATGGCGCTCATTGCCGTTGAGCTCGTCGACGTAGGCCATCGCAATCATCGCCAAGGCGCAGCCACCGGTCTTGATGACCGGGCCTAGCTCCGGTTTGCTGCCAGTGATGACGGGGTCGGAGATCAGCGCGGCGTAGATACCGGCATCGCCGCACTGGACAGGCTTGATGTGCTGGACAAAATTGGCAGTTGCCCGGTTGGCGGCATCGAGGTATTTCTGCTTGCGGGTGGTTTCGTACAACTGGCATAGCGCAAGGACGGAGCCGGCATGGCGCAGCCAGTTGTATTTGGCTTTGATCTCCGGGTGCATCGGGTTGATCCGATAAACAAAGCGCCCGGAGTCGTCGAGGACACGCAGCAGGAAATCGCCAGCACGCACAGCCGCCTTGCGGCGGGCGGCATGGTTGAGCACAGCACCGCGGTCGCTGGCGGTGATCGATTTCTCGGGATCGGAACGCAGCGGCAACGCGGTTATCAAGCCTAGCAGCAACAGGCTGCAGACGAGTTTTCGGGGTAGATACATCGTTACCTAAGATAGCCGATCAAGCTGGATTTGAGAAACCTTAAGGGCTTAAGATCAAAGAGCACTAATCAGGAAGGGTCGAGGCGTTCTATCGAGGATTTTCAGGCCGGGCACGGGCTATTGTGTCGGTGGTGGCATCGCGTTGGAAGTGATCAGTGTAGCCGGCACGCCTTCGGTGTTTCTGTTGATTGATCGCGGCAACCAGCCCGTGCCGTTTCTGCGGCGGATAAGGTGGCGTGAATGTGCGTGTTTTTAATTGGTGATTGCGGTTGTCAAAAGTCAGGTGAGGCAGTAGACTAGCTGTTTACCCATCGACTGTTGTGTAACTTTCACGGTACGGCAACCCCGGCCGAAGGCGTGTTTTTAATCAATGACAATGGATCTCCTTCTATTGGCCCAAGGTGCCCCACAAGAGGGCAGTATCATGCAACTTCTGGTGCCGATGGCACTGATGATGGTCATTGCGTACGTGATTATGATCCGTCCGCAGCGCCGGAAGCAACGTGAGCATGAGGAGCGTGTCAAGCGGGTGAAAGCCGGCGATCGAATCGTCACAAACGGTGGGATCCACGGCACAATTTCTGCGGTCAAGGATCATACCTTCATGATGAAGATCGCAGACAACGTCAAACTCGAAATTGAGAAGAGTAACATCACGCGCATCCTCAGCTCGGAAGAGGTCGAGGCCGCCGATGAAGACCCTTCAAGCGGAAACAAGAACCGGCGCAAACGCAACTGACAACGGCGCCGGATATGCGACTACGAAACAGGGAGCATGAGTGATGAAAAAATCACTGATTTCACGATGGGCCATCATAATTGTGATCATCGCAGTGTGGGCCGCATCGATCTTTCCATACCGCGACCAGCCGTTTCTCGAAGTGATGCGGGACACCGCCCAGCCATCGCTTATCGATAACCGCTTCGAGACACTGCTGAAGGATGCGGCGGCGGAAATTGAAGCGTCGAGGGACGAGAGCGGTAACACGTCCCTACCTGCCCGCGATGTTGTCAAGCGCCTGGCGAGCAAGGCCGAACCGCCGATCATCCTGTCCGACTACATCCAGATCTACGAGCAGCAAGGTGCTTCGAACAAGACAGTATTGCAGTTCATCAGCCGCAAGGCTTCCGGCAAACTGAAGAAAGGCATCGACCTGGCCGGCGGCACGGAATTCGTTATCGGCTTCGAGAACTTGCCGGAATCGGAAGAACGTACCGCGGTGGCGGTGCGTGATGAGATCGTCGAAATCATCCGCAACCGTATCGACCGTGTCGGCGTGACTGAGCCGGTGATCAAGCCAATCGGCGAGCGTACGATTTCCGTCACGGTCCCCGCGGTCAAGCCGGCGGAAGTGGCCGAGTACCGTAAGCTGCTGACCCGTGTCGCGAAACTGGAGTTCCGCCTGGTCCATGCGCAGAATCTTGAGCTGATAGAGAACTACGGCAACTCCGATTTCGTCGTGCCTGCCGGTTTCAAGTTGATGGACATGATCACGGAAGAAAACAACCAGGAAACCGTCACAAAACTGCTGATCAGTCGCGAGAAGACCGGCGTCAGCGGCACCGACCTGAACACTGCGGAGCCGACGATCGATCAGTTCGGACAGTTTAAGGTCAACTTGGCTTTTGACGCGACGGGCAGTGTCGCCTTCTGCGAGCTGACGACCGACAATGTCGGCCGTCTGCTGGCCATTGTGCTGGACGGCACCGTATTCAGCGCGCCGGTGCTGAACGAACCGATCTGCGGCGGCCGCGCTGAAATCAGCGGCAGTTTCACAGCCGACGAAGCCAAGCAGCTCGCGGTCGTACTTCAGTGTGGCAACCTGCCGGTCGACATTGACCTCCAAGGCGAGTTCACCACGTCGGCAACACTCGGTGCCGACTCGGTCAAGAGCGGTACCAGCGCAGCGCTCTGGGGTTTGCTTTTTGTCTTCGTCTTCATGGTTATCTACTACTTCTTCGCCGGTATTATTGCGGACATCGCGCTGGCAGCCAACATCGTCCTGGTGCTCGGCACGCTGACGATCGCCGGTGCCACGATCACCCTGCCGGGTATCGCCGGCATCGTGCTGACTATCGGTATGGCAGTGGATGCCAATGTGCTGATCTTTGAGCGTATCCGTGAGGAGTTGATCAACAACAAGTCGGTCGGCAATGCAGTGCGCCTCGGCTATGAACGCGCCTTCTCGACAATTTTCGACGCCAACATCACGACGCTGTTGACAGCGATTATCCTGTACAACTTCGGTACCGGTCCGGTCCGTGGGTTCGCCGTCACTCTGGCAATTGGTATCGTGGCCAGTCTCTTCACTGCGTTGTTCGTGACGCGCGCCATTTTCGATCTGATGCTCCACAATAAGTGGATCAGTGACGTCAAGATGGTACGCCTGCTGAGCAAGACCGATATCGATTTCGTCGGCATGCGCCGTCTCGCGGCTATCGTGTCGGCCATCCTGCTGCTGGTCTCGATCGCGGTCTTCATAGGTCGCGGTGCCGACAAGTACAGTGTCGATTTCACCGGCGGCATGGAGATCTCCTACAAATACGAGAAACAGATTCCCGCGGCCCAATTACGCTCGGCGCTGGAGGAGGATTTCAACAACGCCCGAGTCAGTTACAAGGCATCGATGACAGATGGCGGTCTGCTCGAGGTCGTGGTGCCGGAGGCCTCTGAACGGACGAATAGCGAGTCCAGCGAATCGATGGATCGCGACAACATTGTAACCGCCGTCATCAACAAGAATTTTCCGGATGCCAAGGTAGAGCATGTCGGGACCAAGCAGATCGGGTCGCTGGTCGGCGCGAAGTTCCGGCAGCAGGCGATCATTGCGATGTTCGCGGCGATTATCGGAATCGTTCTGTACATTTCCTTCCGATTCGAATTCGGGTACGCCCTCGGCGCGGTGGCGGCTTTGACGCATGACGTCATGATCGGTGTGGGCATCTTCCTGTTGAGCGGCCGGCAATTATCGTTACCGGTCATTGCAGCGCTGCTGACGATCATCGGTTACTCGCTCAACGATACGATCGTGGTGTTCGATCGAATCCGCGAGAACCTTGACCTGAAGAAGGGCAAGTTCCTGGACATCGTCAATGTGAGCCTGAACAACACCCTCAGTCGTACGTTACTGACCTCGGTGACAACCGGTATCGTAGTGCTGATGCTACTCTTCTTCGGCGGCGGCGCAATCAACGATTTCGCGCTGATCATGGCTACCGGTGTCATTGTCGGTACGTACTCGTCACTCTTCGTAGCCACCCCGGTGATGATCCTCTACCACAACTGGTCCATCAAACGCACCGCGGCGGCAGCGGCGGCGGCGGCCAGTTCAAAGCCGGAAGTGGCCACCTCGGCTTAACGTGTGCAAGGGCGATGTGATGGTCTGCCGCCGGCACCCTCGCCTGAAACCTTCGCACTGGCAGTTGAATGGCGAATCG
This sequence comes from Lentisphaeria bacterium, assembly GCA_963580095.1. GTDB lineage: Bacteria > Verrucomicrobiota > Lentisphaeria > JABSQK01 > CAJWLW01 > CAJWLW01. The sequence continues at coordinate 25,064 of CAUZJQ010000018.1, forward strand.
CCCGGCCCAATACATCGACCCCGCGGTCCTCGCCAAGGTCGAGAATTATGCCCTCCTAGCCCGCACGATCATCGAGGGGTTCGTCGCCGGCCTGCACCGCAGCCTGTACCACGGCTTCGGCAGTGAGTTCGTTCAGTACCGGAACTATTCCGAAGGCGACGACCTCAAATACGTCGACTGGAAAGTCTTCGCGCGGCACGACAAGTATCAGATGAAGGTTTTCCAGGAGGAGACCAATACCAACTGCTACATTGTGCTCGACGTCAGTGCCTCGATGGAATACACCGGCACCCACGGTATCAGCAAGCTGCACTATGCCAAGATCGTTGCCGCCTGCATCGCCTACCTGGTCAATCGCCAGGGCGACAATGTCGGCTTCTACGCCTACAGCGACAAAGTACACGCCGGAGTTCCGCCCGGTCATCGCAGCGGCCAGGTACACCAGATCTGTACCGAACTCTCCCGACTCAAAGCCGGCGGCGGTTGTAACCATGCCGGCGTGCTCAACTATCTGGGTGAATCGTTCAACCGCCGCGGTATCGTCGTGATGATCAGTGATTTTCTCGACACCGACACCGACATGCTCAAGGGCCTGCGCCATTTCCGCTTTGCCCACCATGACTGCATTCTTTTCCAGGTGCTGGATGATGACGAGCTCGACTTCGACTTCAAGAGCACGATGCGTTTTGTCGACAGCGAGACGGGCGCCGAAATCACCACCAGCCCGGACATCGTGCGCCGCGAATATCTCGAACGTTTCGGCCGCGAACTCGAAGAGCTGCAGCTATTCTGCAGTCGCAGCAACATCGACTACCATCAGTTGCGCAGTTCGCAACCGCTGGCAGCCAGCCTGGCCGCCTATCTGAACCGTCGGGAGAAATTTCGCTGATGAGTCTCCTAGCGCCACTGTTCCTCGCCGGCCTCGCCGCCCTGGCAGTGCCGATCATTCTGCACCTCATGCATCGCGAAGTGCCGCGACGCGTTATTTTTCCGACCATCCGGCATATTCTCAAGGGCCAGCAGTTTCAGTCCGGCCGTCGCGGCCTGCGAGATTTCTGGACGCTTCTGGCGCGACTCGCCATCCTCGCGCTCATCGTGTTGCTTTTCACGCGGCCCATTTGGGAGAAGCAGAAAACAGCTGTGTCGGGCGCCGGCAAGGAAATCGTCCTTTTCTATGATCTGTCGGCGAGCATGAACGCAGTCGATTTTGAATCGTTCGCAGTCAAGAAGACGCGGGAAATCATCGGGGCCGAGCCGAAGGCGAACTTCGCAATGCTGGCATCGTCTGATCATATCATCGATCGCGCCGACCTGGGCACACCGGCCGGCGAGGTGTTGGCGAAGGTGAAGGCGCTACGGCCCGGGGTCGTAGCGGGCAATCACTCGTCCGCGCTCAGTGCCATCGACGGATTGTTTTCTGAAGCGCCCGGCGTCCGGCGCCTCATCTATCTGTTTACCGATCTGCAGCAGCAGGACTGGGCGCCGGCGTCGCTGCCGCAGGTGTCAGCCCAGGCCGACCTAGAGATCGTCAATCCCCATGAAAAAGTGCCGCCAAATGTCGCTATCCTCGACGTTTATCCCGAGCATTTCATGCGGGCCCAGAAGCGGCGGATCCGCGCCACCGTGCAGATACGCAACTACTCGCTGCAGCCTATGCAGGCAAAGCTCTCGATCACAGCCGGTACGACGACGTCGATCGATGTCCGACTGCGAGGTGAGTATTCGGAGATGCATGTCATCGATCTCGAGGACCCCGCGACCAACGAAGCCGTCGTCGAAATTGCCAGCCTCGAGGGCTACCAGCTCGACAACGCCTGGCACATCTGGATCGGACCGCGGCCACCAACGCAAGTTGCGGTGATCCTCGACGAGGGGCCGACGCGCCAAAAACAGATCGAAGCGTTGTTTCTGCGCAGCGCTCTCACGGTCAACACCCCGGGCCTGCCGGCTACCGAAGTCGATGTCAGCGGGCCCGACCTGTTTTGGAGCGAGGACGTTAATCGCTACAAGGCAATTTTTCTACTCGACTCGGTGCAGGCGCTGGGTGAAGTCGAGATGGAGGCGCTACAGACATACCTCAGAGACGGCGGTACGGTCGTCTATGTCGCCGGCCGGCGCAGCGCCGACAATCTGGCGAAGCTCAATCATTGGGGCATCACAGAGAACCACTTTCTGGGTATTCTCGGGCAATCCGATCAACTCTCCGCGTACAGCCTTGATTACATGGCGCGGGGCAGCTCGGTGACACGCGTGTTCGAAGAGGATAGCAGCGATCTGCTGCTGTTCCCGATCTACAAAGTCGCCAAACTGGAAGCAGCGGAGAATGCAACGGTCCTGCTGGGAATCAACGAAGCAACGCCCCTACTCATCCAGGAGGATGTCGGGCGCGGTGTCTGTTTCACGCTGGCCATCAATCTCGGTCATCTATGGAGCGAGTTTCCCACGTCGTACTCCTTCCTGCCACTGCTCGATCAGATCGTGCAGTACCAGCCGAGCGACGAGAAGAAACGCGGCGTCCTGGTCGCTGATGTCGGCCAGGACTACACCGCCACCGCTGCTGCCGCCAGTCTGGAGGTCACGGAAATCCTTGCCGAACCAGGCGTGCACATGATTGACGGCACTCCACTGGAGCTCAACTACACGCGCCTCGAATCGGACCCGCGTGCTGTCGAGAGTCTCGAGGTGTACGCCCAGCTTCTTAAATCCAGAAGCCCGGGCCTCACGGACGCCGGCAAGAGACCGTCCAGAAACCTGACCGATCTGCGGTACGCCGTCGCCATCGCGCTGGCTGCATTCCTGTTCATCGAACTGCTGTTCGCGAACTTCCGACGGAGCCGCAAGACCGCACCGGCAGAAGAATAAAAGAACGTTCAGTGACGAATAACGTGCAGCAAGCCACGCGAATAGAGAGTTTCATGGACTGGTTCGCCGACCGCCGCGAGGCGTTCGATGGGCTACTGATTGACATCGCACAATTGGAACAACGAACGGGACTGCCGCTGGCAGCGCAGCCGGAGCGTATCCTGACGCTCGGTGATTCGCTCAAGTCCGATATCCGCGGTGCCAATCGCCTCGGGCTCACGTCCGCCCTG
>CAUZJQ010000019.1:0-28093 GCA_963580095.1 Lentisphaeria bacterium
GATAATCCGACAGTTCGTTGGCTTTGCAGTTGAGTTCGGTGACCATGGCAGCACGGACGTGCGAGTCGACGAAAGTCACATGTGTGTCCCCGACCTTGGCTGCCAGAGAAATGCCGACAACACCGCAACCGCAGCCGAGGTCGAGGATGCGGTCGCCCGCCTGGACCTCGGCGACTTCGGCCAAAGCCTGAGCGCCTGCGTCGACTCGACGATGTGAAAAAACTCCAGGCACTGTTCGCAATTGGATGGTGTCACCGCCCGGTAGCGTCATGTCGAATTCAGCATCGAATTTCTTGATTTTTTTCAGCGGTTTATTCTTGGTCGCGATCAGCAGGGCAGGGGCGTTTTTGCGGGCAGCGTGTACGGAGCAGTTGCCGAAGAGCTTCTTCGACTGCTGTTGCTGCCAGGCGTGATCGCTGTCGACCGCGGTCAGGCATTTGCCGCCGGGTTTGACGGCCAGGTGGATCTGCTGCAGGATGTCCTGCATCAGTTCGTTCGACATGGCGCCCTTTGAAACCTGCAGCAACGCCGCGTCGAAATAGTCGCTTTGGGAGATGTCTGGAGTACAAAGAACCGTGACGTCTGTATTGTGGTTGCGCTCGAGATTTGTTTTTACCTTGCGTTGGTGGTAGCAGTCCAGCGTATGGACAACGACCTCGGCGCCGAGCAGGCCTTGCGCCGCCATGGCTGCCGCGCCCGTGCGATTGCCGCACACCAGGAGTCGGCAATTGTCGGGGAGCCGGGCAATCGCCTCGATCAGCAACGCCTCCGCGATGTTGATGCCGGACCGTGATGTTACGAAGCATTGGTCGTCGAGAAACGATTCTTCGGTGACCACGAGCGCCCGACTGTTGTCTGTAATCGAAATGTTCATAGTTGAAATTGTCTTAAACTTCGTTAGGATAGCGGCGGAACATTAAACATGAGCACTAAAACAGTAAGGTAACCCCATGTCTCTCCGGAATCTCAGTCCCCAGGCGATGTTTCGTAGTATTGCTGCCGGGCACACGCCGACTTGTAAGTTCACCGCTGATACGGCTGATGCATGCAGCGCTTGGCAGGCTGAGGCGCTGCCGCAGGTGCTCGCAACACTTGGTGATCATCCCGAACGTGTCGATCTAAATCCGCACTTTGTCGCCGAGTGGGCACATGACGGGTTGATCAAGCAGCGTTGGCTCATCGATGTTCAGGAACACCTGTCTGCGTCACTGCTCATTGCGAAGCCCGCAGATATGCAGGACGGGGATGACCGGCCGGCAATCTTGTGTTGCCATGGCCACGGCGAGTTCGGCAAGGAACCGGTAATGGGTAACGACAACACCCCGGACCTGCGCGCCAACATCGATTTTCACGGCTACAATTACGGCCATGTCATGGCGAAGCATGGGTTCGTGACCTACGCCATCGACTGGATCGGGTTTGGTGAACGCAACGACAGCAAGTGTCCAAACTCGAATGATATCTCGTTCGGTCGTGACTGGTGTAACATTTACTATCTGCACGCCACCATGCTGGGGATGACTTCTTTGTCGATCAATGTCACCCATGGCATGGCCGCCACCGATTTTGTCGCCACTCAGCCGGGCGTCGACGCCAATCGTTTAGGCGTCATGGGGCTCAGCGGTGGCGGCACGATGACATTGTGGATGGCGCTTTGCGATGAGCGCTTCAAGGCGGCCGAGATCATCTGCTACAGCGATCTGTGGGAGCACTTCGGTATCCGTCACGGCAACTACTGCGGCATGCAGGTTACGCCTGGTCTGTTCAAGCTGGTTGACTTGCCGGACTTGCAGGGGCTTCTCGTGCCGCGGCCGCTTATGCTGACGCTCGGCGTCAACGACTCCTGTTTCCGTATCGACACGGCGATGGAATGTGCGAAGCAGGCGAAACACATCTACGACGTCGCCGGCGCCAGTGACAAGTTCGAAATTGACCTGCACGGCGGTGAACACGGGTGGCCGGACAATAAGTCGGAAGCTTTCTTCAAGCAACACCTGAACTTTGGTTGACAGATGACCGTAGTTGCATTGACCAAGGGCGAAGGACTGTCGGATCGCAGCAGTACCTACAGCGATCCGGATACTGGTGCGAAAGTTCATCAGTTGACTAGTGACGACTCGATCAACCACAGCTTCTTTTTCCTGAACCCGTCGTTTCGTCCCGGTCACGAAGATCAGCTTGGGTTTGTCACCCACCGCGGTGACAAACCACAGATCTGCCTACATGATGGACAAGCAGGCAGGTCGACATGCCTGACCGACCGCGAGGGTGTGCATGCGTTTTCTCCGGCGTTCAGCCCGGACGGCAAGTGGATTTTCTACACCACAGATGCCGCCGAAGTATGGCGGCTCGATCTCGATTCCCTCTCGGAAGATTGTCTCGCGACGCTCGAGGGTGCCGGCCTGGGTGAGGCTGGCGTGAGTCCGGATGGACGCTATATCGTGACCGCCTGCAAATGCGCATCGGGGCACGGCGTGTATGTCGTCGACGTCGAAGCGCGCAGCGGCCGCGTCATCCATGAAACCGACATGAAGATCATCCACCCGCAGTTCCATCGCGTTGACTCGGATATCATTGAATACGCCGGTGACCCCTGTCCGCGGTTGTGGACGATTCGCCGGGACGGTTCAGAAAACCAGTGTCTGTACCCAAGCACCGACAAAGAGTTCTTTGTGCACGAATCCTTTCTCGGCACCAGTGATGAGCTGATCTTCACCGTCTGGCCGTATCGCTTGGCGAAGCTCAACATTCATAAACGCGAGCTCGAGACGATCGCGGAGATCAATGCCTGGCACATGGCCTCGTCAATCGACGGGACGAAGATTGTGTGCGACACCAATCATCCCGACATCGGCCTGTTGTTGATCGACCCGACAACCGGCGCGTACAAGCCGCTGTGCACCTCCGGATCGTCAAATCAGGGGACGCAGTGGCAGCAGGACCACCCCGCCGGTGCCGATGTCTGGGCATCGATCCGCGGCGAAAAAGGGGAAACACTGAGTTGGATGGAGATGAAGGTCGACAATGTCTACGGGCCACAATGGACTCACCCGCATCCCGCATTCGACGCCGCCGGCGCCCGCGTGGTGTTCACCTCCGATCGCACCGGCACACCGCAGATGTACGTGGTAGACGTGTCAGAGTGAATCTATTCCTGCAGAACGGTTGGCTGGGCAGTCGATGCGAAACCGTCCAATGCCGATAGAAGTTTTCCGACTTCGCCGAGCCACAGATTAATCACATCACAGACAGTGACTTGCCGTTGTCCTGAGTATCGATAGCGAGCAGGAAATCCACCGCTTTTTTCGCCCAGTCGTCCGGTCCCGGGAAACTGCTCGCACCAGTGCCGAAACAACTTTTCAGCATGTCTGTGTCGATGATGCCTGGGTTCACGGCGACGACTGCCAAACCGGCCGGTAGTTCCTGTGACATTGCCTGGGTCAGGCCTTCAAGCCCCCACTTACTGGCGCAATAGGGTGCCACCTCCGGCGCTGTCGAGTGTCCCCAGGTCGAACTCAGGTTCACAATGACGCCGCAGCCGGCGTCGATCATTGCCGGCACAAAGGCGCGGATAACGCTTGCCGTGCCGCCGAGATTGACGCTCATGACGCTCATGAACTCGTCGTCGTCGATCTCCCACAAGGGTGCATTGCGATTGATCACTCCGGCGTTGTTGATAACCAGATCGGGCACCCCGTTTTGTTCAAGGACCGCATTCGCCCAGGATTGCACCTGGACCCAATTGGCTACATCGACAGTGTCGAAGCGATGTGGTGAGGGACAGCTTGCCTGCAGGTCAGCGATTGGCGATGCCGACCGGCTACACCCGGAAATGGTGTGGCCGCGATTGACGAGCGGCTGCACGAGAGCTCTGCCGAGTCCTTTCGTCGTGCCGGTAATAACGATGTGCTTGCCCATGGTGCAGTGCTTAGCGCTTCACCCTGCCGGCGCCGCCGCTGGCCAGCAACTCCTCGACCTCGGGGACCGAGACGAGATTGAAATCTCTCGGGATCGAATGCTTCAGGCAGCCTGAAGCGATGCCGAACTCAACGGTTCGCGGCAGGTCATAGCCCGACATCAGCCCGTACAAAATGCCGGCAGTCAGGGCGTCGCCGGTGCCGATGCGGTCGACGATCTGAATCTCATACGAACGCCCGGTGTAGCAGTCGGTGCCGTCGAACATCGTAGCGCCATAGCGATTGCTCGACGAGCAGTCGCCTTCGCGTATACCCATGACCACTCGTGTACAGCCGAAGCGCTCGTGCAGTTGACGTGCGGCGGCTTCATGGCTGTCGGCCTCGAGGTCGAACATTTGGTGGACATCGCCGAGGCTGGACATCGCCAGGTCAACTGACGGCATCAGACCGGCAAACGCTTCGCGAGCCGCCTCCAGGCTCCATAGCTTGCTGCGATAATTGATATCGCAGCAGATCTTCACGCCGAGCCGCTTCGCAGCTGTGCGGGCGTCGTGGGCTATCTCGACAATGTTGGCGCCGCGCGAGATGCCGCTGCCGCTGAAAACAAACCAGTCTGCACCCGACAGGATTACGTCCCAGTCGAGGTCACCCCGCTGCAGACTCTGGAACGAGGTGTGTTCACGATCGTAAACTACGTTGGTCGAGCGCTGTGAAGCGCCGGTCTCGACGTAGAAAACGCCCAACCGTTCGCCGCCGCGCAGCATATGCGCAGTATCAACGTCGTAGCGCCGCAGGTTGTTGATGACGCATTGGCCCATCTCGTGTTCCGGCACTTTGGAAACGACGCCGGCACTGATGCCCCAGTGGCTGAGGTTAACGGCGACATTCGCCTCGGCACCGGTGAAACTCATGCCCAGCGTGTCGGCCTGCACCAGGCGCATGAACGGTGGCGGATCGAGGCGGAGGAGTAATTCAGCGAGAACAACGACTTTTGGCATAAGGGTTTCAGGCTTCGGGCTTCGGGCTGGGGGTTTCGAGATGCAGAGACCGACAATATCCTTCCGAAAGGTTTCACATGCCAGCGATGGCTGGAACCGCCAAGGACCTTGAACTACGGTACAGGAACGAACGTCGAATACCGAGAAGATAAAAGGATCGATACAGTCCGGCCATTTTTACATGAATTGGGCGACTTCCTCTCCGGCATTCGACGTTGGGCGTTTGTCTCTTGAACGTTCTTAACTTTCCCGAATAACCCGAACATCTTCCCATGTCTCCTGTAATCGTTGGACTCGGCGAAATTCTCTGGGATTTGTTGCCAAGCGGCCGGCAGCTCGGCGGGGCGCCAGCCAATTTTGCGTACTTCGCAAAACAGTTCGGTTGCGACGCCCGTGTCGTCACGGCGGTTGGCAACGATGGGGACGGCCGCGACATTCTGGCGTATCTTCTGGCGCAGGACCTGCCGACCGACGGCGTTGCGGTCGTTGATGATGCGCCGACCGGGATTGTTACCGTCGCGCTCGACGAGCGGGGCGTGCCGACCTACACGATCCATGAGCCGGCGGCCTGGGATTGCATGCCGAGTGTCGCCAGCCTGGAACTGGCCGCCGGCGTCGACGTTGTTTGTTTCGGCACGCTGGCCCAGAGACGGGCGCAGTCACGTGAAGCGATTCAGACATTCCTGGAGCATACACCCGCGTCTGCCTGGCGGGTGCTGGACGTCAATTTCCGCCTTGGCATCTATACCGCCGAGATCATCGAACAATCCCTGACTGCTGCCAACGTACTGAAGGTCAACGACGACGAGCTCGAAATTCTTCGGACGTTCTACGTATTGCCTGCCGGTGACGAAGCAGCGCTGCGTGCCTTGGCTGAGCGTTTCGAACTTCACGTCGCTGTTCTCACCCGCGGCGCCGCCGGCAGTATGGCGATTTCTGGCGCCGCCAGCTCGGAGCAGCCGGTGATTGCCACAGATATTGTTGATACCGTCGGTGCCGGCGATGCTTTCGGGGTGGCATTCGTGGTCGCTTTGGAGGCAGGCCAGCCGCTTGATGACGCACATGCCCTGGCGGCACAGGTGGCGTCATTCGTCTGCTCACAATCTGGCGCTATGTCACCGTTGCCAAAAGAGGTTCTCAGGCAATGGGATCGCGGGGCCCCAAGCGCGTGATGGAGTTGTGCCGCGGCGGTCTCCAGTGATGATCAACCGCCGGCAGGAAGACCAGTGGCAGTAGACCGCGCCAAAGACTACCTTTCCAGGATCCCCTTTGCGTGTTATTCTTAAATGGTTGGCTATATTTCGCTTTCCGATGCAGTTGTTTGAACTGTTTTCCCGATTCACATCTCTGCGAGATAATACAATGGCTCAAGTAAAGCTCGAAAACGTTCGCAAGGTTTATCCCGGCAACATCGAGGCAGTCAAAAATTTTACGTTGGATATCGATAACAACGAGTTCATCGTCCTCGTCGGTCCGTCCGGTTGCGGTAAGTCCACAACTTTGCGGATGATCGCTGGACTCGAGGAGATTAGTGCGGGGAAAATTTCGATAGGTGACCGTGTCGTCAACGATCTGCCGCCGAAGGATCGTGATATCGCCATGGTGTTTCAGAATTATGCACTGTATCCGCACATGACGGTCTACAACAATATGGCGTTTTCTCTGAAGTTGCGGAAAATGCCGCGGGCAGAGATCAAGCAGCGCGTCCAGGAAGCTGCCGACCTTCTTGGCATCAACGAGCTGCTCGCTCGTCGTCCCAAGGAGCTCTCGGGTGGCCAGCGCCAGCGCGTGGCCGTCGGACGGGCGATCGTCCGACACCCGGCGGTCTTCCTGTTTGACGAACCGCTTTCGAACCTCGACGCCAAGCTGCGTGTCCAGATGCGTGTCGAGATCAGTCGCCTCCACAACAGCCTTGATGCGACGATGATCTACGTCACCCATGATCAGGTGGAAGCGATGACCATGGGCGATCGTATCGTTGTGATGCGCGATGGCGATGTGCAGCAGGTGGCCTCCCCGACCGATCTCTACGACAATCCCGCGAATCAGTTTGTCGCCTCGTTTATCGGTACGCCGCCAATGAATTTTCTCTATGGCCGCGTTGCCAAGCAGGATGATGGATTGACCTTCGAAGAAGGTTCCTGCACGATTGCGATTCCGGCTAACTTCCAGGATGCTTTGGAACCATTCACCGACAAGCCGCTGGTTTTCGGTATCCGTCCAGAGGACGTCGGATCGGAGACGGCGGAAAATGATTCACCGGTCTTCATTCGTGCAAGTGTTGATGTCGTGGAGCCGATGGGCTCAGAAACGATGCTTTACATGCGCACTGCAGACAACACCTTCATCTCACGGATCGATCCGCACCGGACCTGTCATGCCGGGGATGAAATGCAACTGGCGCTGAATATGGACAAAGCCCATTTCTTCGAACCGGAGACGGAAGAAGTCGTGGCATAAGTCTGGCTGCCGATTACACCACGAGCGTACGATTCGGATCCAGGTCACGGCCCGGTCGGTCCTGCCTCCAGTCTTTTTTCCAGAAACCACTCTTCGAGTTGGCTCGGCTTGAGGTTGACTCCGATTATTTTATGGTCGGCGTCCAGGACATAGAGCTCGGGTGTGATGTCGACATTGTATTTCAGATGGTGCCGACTTTCGTAGCGTGGGTCGATGACATTGTGCCAGGTCAGTCCTTCACTCTCGATATAGTCGAACCAGGGATCGACATCGATATTGAGGCATAAGGCGTAGACCTCCAATCCCCGATCTTTCCACCTCAGATAGATGTCGTTCAGTTCCGGCGTTATTTCCTGACAATGTTCGCAGTCGACGTTGTACATATACAGCGCGACAATGGGAGACTTCAGATCGTATAGGGCCAGGTCGTTGCCGTCCGGATCGATGCATTTGATGTTCTGCGCAGTCTTGCCCAGCAAACTCGGTCGCAATTTGTTGGCGCGCTGGCGTAATTTCCGCAATTCTTCACGGGGAACCGAAGCGGCGAGCTCGTTCGTCATATACTTGTCGACGACATGTACGTAAACGGATTCGCCACCCATCATCGTCGATTTGCTGTAACCGAGGCACAGATAACTCGTCACGTAGCTGAACAATTCGTCGTTCCTTTTTACTTTCGCCATGACCTTGTCGACCGACTCGATAACTGCCTCGACGTTGCGCGGCGTTAACTTTTTGATGTACCGGTCAAGCTTATTGTGGAACACCGGTGTCCGCAAAAGGCGAGCATCCGTGAAATCGAAGTTGTCCCAATACCCCTCAAGGTAACGCCGTGTCTGCTCTTCGATATCGAGTTCGCCGTTCGCCAGCTTTGGGTACTCCAGCAGCGGATTTTGGCCACTAAGTTTGTATACCGAAAAGAAGGATTCAGGATGCTGGGCGCAGAACTGGTAAATGTGGGAGTGCCGTTTGGCGACCAGGGTATTGCGTTGTGCTTGGAGCTCACTTACGTCGGCGTCGGTGTCTGCCTTTCTCAGTTCGTTGATTTTTTTGATCACCGGGTCAACTGTCTCTTGGTAGGAGGTTTCGTATGCCAGGTTTTCGTAGAGTAATTTGTTGTCGAGCGAACCGGTGATTGTCGCGGCGCCTGTGAGATCGTCAAGACTGGTGTGAATACTGAACTGCTGATCCACATCGAGCAGGATTTGCAGCCCCTGTCCCTCGGGCAGCACCAGGGAATACAGACCGCTGGGGAAAGCTTCGTCCTTCGTAACGACGATCGTTGGCCCGGAGACAGTGAATGCTGGCAGTGCCATAAAGCTTTGGTCGCCGGATACCCCGATAAATTTGCACTTGCCGCCCTGAAACCCGTCTATCGTAACTTCGATGTGGCACGGTGGCGTGTCCGTTTGTGCCAGGGCCAGACCGGCAATGAAACAGCTCAATAGGATGGATTGTTTTATCATTCGATGCTTGCTCCTTTGATCCCGTCCCATATCATAGCGTTTGGACGGCCGATCAGCCAATGGTTTTGGGCAGTAGTATGCACCCAATGTTTGATCATTTGCGGCATGTTGCTATGTTTGACGCCGAGCAAGCCGAATCTGTTCACTCACTTTCATTGATTTGCCGGGAACCGGAGATGATTTCATGAAAATCAGCAGCGTGACAGCCATCGTACTGGCGCTTCCCGAAGTTACTGCAGCCTGTGACGGGACGCAGGATACCTGCCTGATCCGTATCGACACCGATGCCGGCATCACCGGTTGGGGTGAAGTCGACTCGTGTCCGACAGTGATCAAGGCGATTGTCGACGCACCGTTGTCCCACCAAATCTGCAACGGCATCCGCAATACCCTGGTAGGCGCCGATCCGCTGGGCATCGATGTCTGCATGCAGCGCATGGACGAGACCATGAATTATTACGGGCGTACGGCCGCTGGCGCCCATGCTCAGGCCGGTGTCAATATCGCGCTTTGGGACATCCTGGGAAAGGCCTGTGATCGCCCGGTGTATCAGTTGCTTGGTGGGCCGTTCAAGAAGAAGTTCAGAGCCTACTGTTCCATTCTTTTCGGTGATACCCCGGCCGAGACCGGCGAGCTTGCCCGCAGGTTCGCCGACAAAGGTTTCACCGCCATCAAGTTCGGCTGGGGACCGATGGGCCAAAGTGAAGAGAAGGATATCGCCCTGGTTCGCGAAGCCCGTAAAGGCGCCGGGGACGACATCGATATTCTCGTTGATGCCGGCCAGGTGTGGGACTGGAAGACCGCTTTGGTGCGGGCTCGGCAATTCCAGGAGTTCGGCATTTTCTGGCTCGAGGAACCGTTGCACCCGCAGGACGTCGACGGCTATCGTCGTCTGTCCGATGAGAGTCCTGTGCCGATCGCTGCCGCCGAGGCCGAGGCGAACTTCGAAGAATTTGAGCGCATGGTTGTCGACGGCGGGCTCGATTGGATCCAGCCGGACCCGGGGCGCTGCGGCATTTCCACCTTTGTCGAAGCCGGTAAGATGGCTGTGCGCAATCGACGCAAAGTCGTCAACCACAGTTTCAAGAGCGGCGTTACGCTCTCTGCTTCGTTGCAGGCGTTGTCGGCTATTCCGGGAACGACTGTCTGCGAATTCTGCATGGCCGACTCACCGTTGCGTCACGAACTGACCAACGAGGTTTTCGATATCGACGACGACGGCTTCGCAACACTGCCGGAAGGTCCCGGGCTTGGTGTGACGATCAACGAAAAGATCATCGAGAAGTACCGGGTTGCGTAAAAAAAGTCAGGCGGAAAGTTTACTCGCCGTTGCTATGTGGGCTTCGCCAGAGACTCTGACAGTTGACCTCTTTTTCCCTATCCCACCACAGCGTCGAGCTGGGAGAACACCTTCTCAAACGCACGCACTGCGTACTGCACCTCGTCGGGGGTGTGAGGCCAGTGATACATGTTGATCAGCCAGGTCGTTTGGTCGGCAACTGACAGGCCGACCGGATAATCTTCGACGTTATAGGTGACGCAGCCTTTGTAGTGGCCGTCCGACCAGGGAGAACCTTTGCCGTAGCCGACCTTGTCGTGGATGACGCTTTGGGCCGGCAGAATCTTGCGCTGCCAGGAACAGATATTCAGACCCTCGGCACCAAGCGCATCGGTGACAGCATCGCGAAACGCTGCTTCCGGCATGTCGTACCCGGCCGCCTGCGCTGACAGCATCAGCGGGAAGAACCAGTAGACACAGGTGCGGTCATCCCGGTACTGCGGCAATGTTACGAACTCATACTGGCCCAGTGCATCCCGGAGGATCTGTGCATTGGCCATGCGGCAGGCATTCATTTCGTCGAGTCGCTGCAGTTGACTGCGTACGAAGGCTGCGACGAACTCGGTGGTGCGGTACATCCAACCCATGGCGTGGCTTTCATACTGTCGTTTCTCGTCCTTGTATACGCGCTCGCCAAATGCGCGCACCATCAGGGCTCGTTCCTTCAGTTCGTCGTCGTCGGTGACGAAGAAGCCGCCGTCACCGCCGCACAGGTTCTTGTACTTGTTGAGGCTGAAGGCGCCGACCGCTGCCAGCGAGCCAGTCTTCTTGCCGTGGTATTCGGCGCCGTGCGACTGGCAGGCATCTTCGATCACTGCCAGGTCGTGTTTTGCCGCGACCGCATTGATCTCGTCCATGTCGGCCGGGTAACCGTTCAGGTGTACTGGAAGGATTGCCTTTGTGTACGGCGTGATCGCGGCCTCGAGTTTCGTCGGATCGAGATTCCAGGTTTCCGGCTCAACATCGACGAAGACGGGGATGGCGTTGTGATGCAGCACTGCCGTTGCCGTGGCAATAAAACTGTAAGACGGCACGATCACTTCGTCTCCGGGGCCGGCGCCCGTTGCTGCCACGGACATATGCAGGGCTGCAGTGCCGCTGTTCGTTGCCAGGCAGTGCTTCACTCCGACGTACGCCGCCCACTCCTCCTGCAGAGCGTCGATCTCCGGGGTGTCGTCGCTGTTGATGCCGTAGTCCATGGCCCGCATGACTGCCTGCTTGTCGGCATCGGTGATGCATGGCCAGCGTCTGGGAATGTCTGTCGGGACTGCCTTCGGTCCGCCGTTGATTGCCAATGCTTCACCCATGTCTAAAGCTCCATGATAAGATTAGCGATTGCTTCCCGTGCCGCTGCCAATTCGGCCGGATCCCGTGTGTAGCTTTCCCAGTCCGCGGCGACGCCGTGAACGATTGCGTCCATTTTCTTCTGCGCGCTGTCCGCGATACTTTCATCGGCCTTATCGATGGCATCCTGCAGCACACTGAGCAGGCCGAAGTCCTCGATGCCTTCGCGCAGTTGCTCCCAGCGGATCGAGCCGACAACGTCGTCGATGACCGGCAAGCGGTCGGGCAGGGGTGCTTCGTCTTCCTTCACGCTCGGGCACCCGTCCTGGATGGCGATGAAATTTTCGATCAGCCGCGGCGTCAAAATGTGCGGGTCCTGCGATTGCGGATCGCGTGGCGGATAGACGTAGCCCCATGAACCCGGCGGACAGCGCCAGGAGGCATGCTGTGCCGGGTCGAGCCACGGGTTATAGACATCTATATGTTCGCGAGCTTCACCGGTGTATGGATCGAATGCATGGCGCTCGATCGTATGCTGCCGTTCCCAATAGCCCATCGCGTAGTAAAGGTAGCCGGTAACGCCGTAGCGCCAGCAGATCCACGGCAGGATACGCACCTTGATCAACGGTACGTCGAGAAAGGTTGCCGGATATCCGCCGCGTGGGTGGTTGCAGTTGTAGCACCAGAAGGTTTTTTCGGCTGCGGCATATTCACGCACGCGATCGAAGGCCTCGGCGTTGCGGATCAATGGGACCAGGACATCGAGCGTTTCCAACAGCACCGGGTTGTCGTCCGAAGCCTCGATCAACCTGATGTCCGGCCAGATGTCGCGAACGAATCGGGCGAGCTCCAGATAGTTGTCGACCATCTCATTCATCGGTTCGTCGTAAATATGCTGGAAGTAGCGATCGGCCCAACCGCGTGCGGTCAGGTGGTCACGGAGTGCCGGCAGCAGCTGCGCCAGCAATTCGATGTATTTGTCGCCGGCTTCGAAATCGGTCGGCTTGCCGCTCTTCGGCAGCCGGATTGTCTCGCCTGTAGGCTCGTCGTGAATTTCGAAGAAGTGGTAGCCGTTGTCGTAGAGGTGCCCGCCTTCGATATATTCGAAGCCCGCGTCAAGGAACATATTGACCCAGCGGTCGAATTTGGTGAAATCGAACCGATAGCGGCCCGGTGCTTCCTGAATCGGATCGATCAGCGTGTCGGGCCCGACAATCTGCGTCAGAATCGTGTCCTGCCGATGTGCTGCCATCGCGGCGGCATAACGAGCAAGCACACCCCAGAACGGCTCGGAATAGAGTTCGACCGCATGATATTTTGCCAGGACAAACGGCCACACCCACAGCGTCGATGAAAACGGGATATGTTCGGGCAGGCGAATCGGCCAGACCGTCAACTGCAGGGGCACATGCGTCTTGCCAGCGTCTGTCGATACGGCTATCCGGCCACTGTAGGTGCCCGGAGCGGCGTCTTGCGGAATCTGCAATTGCACCCAGATAGAGCGGCACTGGCCGAGCGGCACCTGCATACGATCCTCAAGGCACAGCGGGTCCGGGAAATACCCCGGCGCATACCGCTCCAGTTCTTCCTGCGCCAGTCCCTGACTCGGAAACCGCACCGGCACCAGTTCGACAAATCGGCACCGGATGTTGGTCACGTCGATCGCGGCATCCTCGGATCGCAGACTGTCGATCACAGGCGTGTGCAGCATGACCGTTGCCTCATCCGCCTGGACTACGATCTGTCCGACCTCACATTCGCCGGCGGCCCCGGTCAAAACAATTGCGGCATCGGCATTTTCCGGCATCGCGGCGTCTGCAAAAACTTTTTCGAGGCCGTGCGTTGTCCATATTTTCATCGTAATTTCTTCCTGGCGCTCTTGGGTTCTTGTCCAAGGCAGGTTTTGACTCCGCGGGCGCTTTGATCATCCCGTCGCTCGCCCTCGTCGTCGATGCCGCCGTGTCGGCTGGAGGGCTTTTCGGAAGCGTCAATCATCCGTGTATCCCGGGATCGAGTGGTTGGCCCATTGGTGATGGTAGACCCGCTGGCCGACGATCGGGCTGGTTGGCGGCTGCCAGCCCGGGTAGCGCCGCCAGTCGTTGCCATCGGCGGCCGTCGTTTCGCCGCACTCGTTCAAATGGCGCAGCAGCACGGCCTTCATTTCTTCCTGGATGGCGTTGGTCATCGGCATGTCGGCAACGTTGTTGTTCTCCTGCGGATCCTGTCGGCGATCGAAGAGGAACGCCTTGTCGTCGCCGGCGCTGTAGGCGTATTTCCAGCGGTCGTTGACGACTGCATAGATACCGCGCTCGGCGTGCTGGAACTGGATGAACACTTCGTTGCGGTCGATTTTCCCATTGGCAAGCTCGTTCAGGTCGATGCCGTCCATGCCGGGCATGGTGCCGGCTCCGGTACGATTCAGAATGGTCGGGGCGATGTCGATCAGGCTGGCGGGCTGGTCGCAGCGGTGTCCGGCCTCGAAGGTGCCGGGCAGCCGGACGAGGAGCGGGATGTGGGCGGCGCCCTCGTGCATTGAGCCGAGATGGAAGGTCAGCAGGTCGCCGAGCATGTCGCCGTGATCGGACATGAACAGGACCAGGGTGTTGTCCAGCTGGCCGCGGCGCTCCAGGGTCTCCAGCATGCGGCCGATCTGAAAATCGACAAAGGAGATACAACCGTAGTAGTACGCCCGGACGGCGCGCATGAGTTGCCAGTCGACGCCCTGGTCCTTGAATGTGGCGCGACGCTCGTCGCGGTTGACCCAGGTCCACAGTTCTTCAAAATTCGGCGGCACGTTCGGCAGCGGCATGAACTGCGGCCGGTACAGCTTGTGCCAAGGTGCCGGCGGCGTCCACGGCGGGTGCGGATGGACAAAGCTGGTGTACAAGTAGAAGGGCTGCCCGGCATCGGCATCCTCGATGAAGGCGACAGCGCGGTCGCCGACCCAGTTGGTCGGGTGATGGCTGGCCGGCATTTGGGCGTTTTGCGGCATCGACATGGTTTCGCCGCGGCAGCCATGCGGGTCGGTGATGTGGCTGTAACCATTGGCCAGCAGCCACGGCACGTAGTCGTCCTCCGCCGGGTGCGGCACCGTCTCCTCCTGGCGGTCGCGCGTCTGGAAGCCGTTCAGCGCCTGCATGTCCGGTGTGAAATGGCATTTGCCGACAGCGTGCGTGCGGTACCCTGCGTTGGTCAGGCAGTCGACAAATCCGCGGTTGCCGGAGGGCAGGGTGGGGTAGCTGTTGTCGTAGCAGCCGGTATTCGGCATGTACTGGCCGTTGAGCATGCAGCTGCGGGCGGCGACGCAGATCGGTGCCGGTGTGTAGGCGCTGGTGAATGCCGTGCCCTGGTGCACCAGGCGGTCGAGTGCCGGCGTGCGGATGATCGGATTGCCCAGGGCGCCGATGGTGTCGAAACGCTGGCTGTCGGTGATGATGTGCAGGACGTTGAGGGGATTAGCCATAGGATGGGGGCGGGACGAGAATCAAGCGATTTTTAATGGATTTAGGAAAAGCAATAAATGAGAAAATGCGATGCAGAGTTAACAGCAAAAGTTGAAGTGCGGCCGTTCGGACAGTTTCTGGCTGCCCGCCGACGGGTTGTGCTGGTTGCTGGTGAACGGCGCGGGGGCACGTCACCTGACAACTTTCATCGCACTTTGCGGCAGCGAGCGAGTCGATCCTGCCCAAATCGTCATTTCAGGGAAGCTGATGTTGCCGACATGACCGTCCACATACAGAATGTTGACTGCATTGCGCGGGTGATCATCGCCGTCGTATCTGTCCGAAGTAATATCGTTCCGCAGCGCGCTGTCGGTCATCACTACCCAGATAGTACCCTGTGACTCCGACGCCAGACACACGCTCGAGGGATTGCTGACGGAATTTATTTTCCTGGATTCCGGTGATCCCGCGGCCGCCATATAGTTATATAGCCCGTAACCGTCGGCGAACTTAAAGCCGCTATTTTGGTAAGCTGCGTTGATGCCGTACGAAAGAAATTCATTCATCGCGGATCGATCTGATCCCCAACCGCAGGAGTCCGTATAATGTTCGGCATAGCCGCAACCACAGAGTTCATGAAGGTCCCGATTGTGCTCGAACGGACACACGAAAATGGTATTGTCGCTGGAGCCGGGATTGTCCGGATCAATCTCGACAATCACCGAATACGGTCCCAGCTGGTCCGTGGGAGCCGAAAACCGCAGCTGCTGTGTGTCGCCACACCCGAGAGTGGCGTTGTTGTTCGGGTAGCCGTTGAACGTATCGTCGTTATCGTTCAGGTACGAAACCTGGGCGATCCCGAACTGCTTCATGTTACTGGTGCAAAGCACTACTTTGGCGGTGCTTTTTGCCTGGTTCAGCGCTGGAAGCAGCATGGCCGCGAGGATTGCTATGATAGCAATGACGACGAGCAGTTCGATCAAAGTGAATTTTTTACGCTTGCTCTGTTGCACGGTGGCTGGGGCTATCTGTTTGATTCGCAGAAAGACGGAAAGTTAACTGACTGATTATAATATTCTTACGAGCGTTGTTGTGCAAGTTTGGTCAGCTGGTCTCGGCGCGACTCTCTGCTCATGGAGGCGCTTCGTTCGCCTTCACATTTGGGCAGACGTCCCGCATGCGGGTTGATCGTCCGTTCGATTGGATGTCGGGCGTTTGGACATTATAGTCGGACGTGGCAGCAGATTAACAGCATCTGCCAAGGCTCGGGACAATGGATGAAGGCAATCGAACAACTCTGGAGAATTTGATGCGGAGATTATGTGGATTTATATACACGCTGCTTGGCGTTTTGATGCTCTCAGCGATGTGCACCAGTGCCCAGGACGATCTTGATGCCCTGAAGGCGGCGATGCAGGCGGGTAATCTCGCTGGACTCGAGGGGTTGCTCCAGGGCGCTGCACCCGGGAATGACGATATCATGAAACAGCTCGCGAAAGACGATGGCGTCGAAAATATCCAGATTGGTGCGGTCGAATCGGCGGGTAATAAAGCGACAGTCACCGCCACTGCCACACGGCACGGACGCCGGGTCCGGGCCATGGTGAAGGCGGAATACGGCCCTGACGGCTGGAAGTTCGAAACGTCCGAGTGGACGGATATCGGTGGCGCGCCCAATCCGCCGAAATCCACTTCTGAGAACAGACGATCCCCAGCGCCTGCCAGGCAAAATGTCGAACGACCGTCGCGAGATGGATTGGGCGTCAACCGCCGCCTGGGGGACATGCCGGACCGACGTGCCAAGCCAGCTGCATCGGCACCCCCGCCAGCCCCGGACTCGCAGAACCCCGTCTCGAAAAAATCTCCCGCGGCCGACCAGGGGCAACCGCAGGGCGAAGCGGCGGAGTTGACCGGCGATGAACGAGTCTGGGTAAGCTCCAAAGGTACCAAAATGGTCGGTACGTTGATCGGGTATGGAGATGGCACGGTAATCATCAGGCGGAGCCGCGACGGCAAGCATCTCCAGCTCGAGTTGGCGCGGTTCAGCAAAAAGGACCAGGCGTACCTGCAGTCATTAGATCGAGACGAGGCGCCGGACGCCGGCGGGGAGCGCACCTGGACCAGCCGCAAAGGCAACAAGGTCGTTGGGCGCCTGGTCAGTTTCGAAGAAGGTGTCGCGGTCATCGAAAAAAGCGAAGATGGCGGGACTGTCAAGATCAAGCGCGAGCAATTCAGCCAACCGGACCAGGACTATCTGGACAGTTTGTGGTAGAAGCCCCCGGCTCGACTTACTCATGCCGGGCAGGCTGCCCTGGCAACCCGCAGAGTGTTGCCGCCGATTACTTTTCGGATGTCCGCATCCGACTATCCGTGTTGAACCAGCCCGCCGGCGAGATGTCGGGCATTGTGAGCTTACAATTGAGCTCTGAAATTTTCAAATCGAGAGGTCTTGCATGAGTTCTCCGACTCAGTAGGTGTCGCAGTGGTTAGCCGGATTCGGGGATGTCCTTGAACGAAGGGATACGGCTGCGGCCGTGGAGATGTTTGAGCAGGAATGCTATTGGCGGGATTTGGTGGCGTTTACCTGGAATATTGTGACGGTGGAAGGACAGGAAAGTATCGAGGCGATGCTGGATGCGAGACTGGGGGATGTACAGCCGCTGTGCTGGCTGTGCCGGTTGGTTGACTGGCGCTGTGTGCGGATGTACACTGGCTGCGTGTCAACGATTTCAGTCGAAGTGGGTTCGAGAGTATGACTGACAAGTGCCATATCAGCAGGATCAAGCTGCCGGAGTTGTGCGATGGGTGATCTGATCGGGCATTGGCCTTTGGCCGGAAATGCCGGCAACCGCGCCGCTGCCGACCTGCAATCGAGCCCGGCCGACATCGAATTCGGCCATGCGGGGCCGGACGGGAAACCGGACACGGCTGCTGCCTTCAACGGCCGCTCGTCCTGCATCGAGATTGCAGATCATCCGGCACTCGACCTCGGGCAGGACGATTTTGCGATCACGGCGTGGGTTAACAGTGATGCCGACCGGCACGATGTCGCCGGCAGCATCCTGAGCAAGTACGACCCCGAGCTCCGCCGAGGTATGCATCTCTACATCGCAACGAACGATGGGGTGACATCGGCAGCGCTGGCGAATGCGCGGCAGTTGAGTTTCGGCATCGACGACGCACGCGCCGATCAGACGTGGGCCGACTGCGGACGCCCGGGCAATGCCGTGAAGATCGACACGTTGTCCGTAGTCAATGAAGAACTCTACGCCGGTACCCTCGAGATCGGTGCCGACGAGTGCGGGCACCTGTGGCGCTATGCTGGCGGGCAAGACTGGGTCGACCTCGGCAATCCCGTCGGCTGCAACGCTGTTCGCTGTCTTGTCGAGTTCAACGGCGACCTCTATTGTGCCACCGGTCGTTATGCTTTGGCGGGTTCCTGTCTGGGCGAAATCCTGAACACCACGCCGGGTGGCCAGGTGTTCCGCCTAACGGCGGAGGGTGAGTGGATCTATTGCGGGCATCCCGGTGAAGCCGTTGGTCTGCCGGATGACATGGACACTGGCGAGTACAACTTTGGCAAGGCGGATGATGCGACATCGCTACAGGTCTGGAACGGTTCGCTCTACGTCGTCAGTAACCACATCAAGGGTGTCTGGCGCTACGACGGCGGCACGGAGTGGACCTGCGTCGGTCCCGATTCCCGGGTTTTGTCGTTGACTGTCTATCGTGGCGCGCTCTATGCCCTGGGCAACGGCGGCCCGATCTACCGCTTCGATGGCGGCAACGAATGGACAGACTGCGGCACGCCGGAGGGATCGACTCAGAATTATGGTGCAGCCACTGTGCGCGGCGAGCTCTACGTCGGCACCTGGCCTGGCGCTGAAGTTTTTCGCTATGCGGGGGACAACAACTGGCAAGGCTTCGGACGGGTTGGTTACGAGATGGAAGTCATGGCCATGACGATGTACAACGGCAAGCTCTATGTCGGCAGCCTGCCGATGGCGCACGCCTGGCGGATGGAGGAAACAGGCGACGACCGGCAGTTCGATGTGATCGCGAATCTCGACGAGACGCCGGTGAAGCTGCGGCGCCTCTGGTCAATGGCCATCCATGACGGCCGTTTGTACGCTGGCACCTTGCCGGGCGGTCGTGTATTTGCCTTTGAAGCGGGCAAGATGGCTACCTGGGACCGGCGCTTCCCCGGCGGTTGGCATCACCTGGCTGCAGTCAAACGCGGTGGTAGCCTGGAATTGTATGTCGACGGCGTCCTGCAAGCGTCTTCGACACCGTTTCTGCCGGGCGACTTCACTCTTGGCAATACTTGTCCATTGTCGATCGGTTTCGGAGCGGACACGTATTTTTCAGGAATGATGAGCGACGTTCGTCTCTATCGCGGCGCGCTCGATCACGGAGTGATCGGGGAGCTTTGCGGCAATGGAGAGGGATAAAAGGATACCCCAGCCCAAGTAGCTGGAGAGACAGGTCGGGGGCGTCTTGGTGGCGGCTCCTCGATGTCGTTACACCGGCAGGTTCTGCGGGCTCGATTCGTGCCGGTGTCCAGGCAGGGGGCTTGCAGCTTACGGCAACCGGTATCGGACGCGATAGTATGCCGGGCAGCCGTCGCCGCTGTCGGTGTCGCCGAGTGCCGGCGGCGGCGTCATTGGAGTCCAGTCGGGGAAGGCCTCGCCGCCGGAGTCTTCAATCTTCATGTCGACCCAGGTTTCACCGTCACGATCGAGGAACTCGGCTGTGTGCGGTTGGATTTTTCCGTTGTGTGGTACCATCTCGACGCCTTTCACGGCGGCGCCGGGGGGCAACGGAAAACGGACGCGGCGTGTTTCGGATGCGGTCACGCGCGCTTCCTTCTCGCTGTAGGTGACAGCGGCCTGTTTCGAAATTGCCAGGGCGGCGTACCACCCGGCCAGCGGGCCTTCACTGCGCTGGCGCCAGATCTCCGGGGGGTCCTCGAAATTCTTGGGGCGCCGCACGTGGACAATGTCGGTGATGTTGAGCGGGGCGTTCTCCTGCACGCGGATGCCGGCGCGGCGTCGCAGGAAATCCCGCGGCCGCATTGGCAGGTAACAGGTGTAGGGGTGAAAGGCGTGCTCGACATCCGGCACCTCGGCGGCGCAGAACACCAGCATCGCGGTGTAGTACTCCATCTGCTTGGTGATCGACAGGTGATACGGGTCGGTGAGGAACAGCATGTCACGCTGCAATCGCGTGGCGATGTCGCTGCGCTCGTACCAGTGCCGGGTGTCGTAGACATGATCCTCGCAGAGTAGGTTGGCGTCGGCATAGGGCTGCATATAGCAGTCGCCGAGAGAGGCTTTGCTTACCAGGCAATGCTTCTTTACAGATTTTGCCTTTTTGTAGATGAGTGCCTGCGCCTTCAGGCTCATCATGTCGCCGATGCCCCAGTCGGGGTCGTGGAACTTGTAGTGGCGCGGGTCGGGCCCGCGCCAGTGATTCGAGCGGAGCCAGTCTACGTCGAGACAGCCCGGCTTGCTCGAGACGATGTACTCGACCTGCTTGAGCAGGTAGCTGCGGCCCTTGGGATGGGTCCAGTCGATGAGCCCGAGCTTCGGGTCGTCATCGTAGAGGTGTTCGGTGTTGTAATAGGTCTCTGTCGATGGGGTGATGGGCTTGCACAGCGCTTCGGGATGTTTCTGGAAGTAGGGGATCTTCTTGTTCACCATGAACGGGTGGATGTAGAAGCACACATGCACACCGTTGCTATGAAACTCATCCACGATCTGGCGAAATCCGTTCGTGCCGCCCAGCGTGCGCACGGGCCTGTAGTCGCCGTAAATCCGGAAGATGCCCTGCTCGAACATGACGTTCATTTCCTTGGCGCGCAGCGATTTCTTGACGGTATAGGTCCAGCGTCGCAGGTTGTCGGGATTGATCACCGCCATGCGTTTGTCGCGGTCTTCCTGGCTGATGTCGTACGTGGGCTTTCCCGCGTCGAGCTCACGCCATTGTCGCAGGTACTCGAGACTGGCCTTGTAGACAGGGGCACTCCAGAAAGTCGGGTGGTTCGACGATTTTTTGCGGGTCAACCCGAGACGATCGGAAATGAGCCGGTGCTCGTCGAGGATGTCATGCGCGCCTTCGAGCCCGGGCACGATATAAACGACTGGCAGCCGTCCCCCGGTGCAGGACGGGCGGACAATGTCGAAATTGCAGGATAACCGTTGGTCCCGCACACTCAGGCGCATGATGCCGAGCGGCAGGCCGCCGGGAATCGAGAAACCGACAAAACCGCTCTCGGTCTGCAGGCTGAAGGCGCGTGGCGGGACGTTCCAGACATAAGTGGGCGGGCGTTCTCGCGGGTCCGGCATGCCGCCGGGGTCGGCGCCGAAAACGCTGATCATGTGCATGTACGCGGTGGAGACGCCGATTTCCTGGTCGCGGTCCTTTTCCCAGAGCCGGTCCCATTCGTCGGACACGTAGCTTTGCCAGCGGTCGCCCCGCCAGGTGGTTTCAGGAAAGTAGGTGAGGCAGTCGAACTGCTTTTTCTTCGTTTCGATCCAGAAGGCGACCTGGCATTCACGCACAGCGATGTGTGCGGTGCCGAGGCCTTTGACCGTTGCCTGATAGTGATCGGCTCCGGCATCCCGCCACTGGCCCAGGCTGGTTGGCTGGCTGTTGAGCAGCGGGGCCAGGGGTAGCGTGGCTCCGACCTGCATGTCTTTCAGGAGCCGCAGTTGGGTGCGGTCGAATTCGAACGTCCAGCCATCATGTTGGATTGTAGGCATGATTTGATCCCTGCTGTTCGGGTGGTGTTAACACAGACGCTGCAAATCAGTATGGCAGGCGCCAGCGGACGATTTCGTGGACGTTGCGTTCGGCGCCGCCCGGCTCCCTTGGCTCGTTGACATAGGCACAGACGCAGCAGCAGGTGACCAGTTCGCCGTTGTCTAGTTCGACGGTCGAACCCCAGCCGGTGTAGCAGTCCGCCGACATCGCAAGTTGGATGGGCCGGTCGAAGCTCCAGGTGTTGCCGTTGTCGCTGCTGACGATTGCCCAGATTCCAAAGGGCAGGTGATAGTTGGTGTAGGTAGCCAGCAACCGCCCGTCGTCGAGCAGCAGCAGATGCACTTGGACCTCGGCGGTGTTGCCCATGATCCAGGGGGTGCTCCAGGTGGCACCCTGGTCGGTAGATCGGCTCAGGTACGTGACCTGCCCGCCCTCGCCGTGGGTGCCGGGTGGATTGGAACGCAGGGCGCAGAGCAGCGTACCGTCGGCGCAGCGGACGGCGCAGGTCTCTCCAAACCGGCAGTTGTCCCAGTCGACTTTTCCTTCGGAGAAGGACCAGGTGTCGCCGCCATCGCTCGAGCGGGCGATCTCGAGGTGAGGTGAGGGTGCGAAAGGCACGCCGACATCGCCGTAGAGGTGATCGAGATATTGCGAACGCAGGGCGCGCACCATCAGCAGGCTGCCGTCATCCTCGACGACAAGCCGTCGGGGTACTGTCGGGCTGTTGATCGTATCCGTTCGCCAGGTGCGGCCGCGGTCGCTGGAGCGGTAGTAGACCATCTGCGTGATATCCTCGACGAAGGCCTTGGACTCGACAGTCATCAGCAGTGAATCGTCGGTCAAGGCGGTGAGGCTCATCTCCTTCCCGAAGAGTTCCGTCTCGTTGACTTCTGTCCAGGTATCGCCGCGATCGCTGCTGGTGTAGACGTGGATGCCGAAGAGCCCGGCGGCGGTGACGCGGCGACAGACCGCGAGGATCAGGGTGTGATCGGAAAGTTGTGCGACCGCACCCTTGAAATTGCCGCGGGGCCCGACGCGGATACGGACCGCGGGCGAGTAGTTGGAGACGGTGATACGCTGGAGGTTGACGCCGGTGAACCCGGTGATGGCGGCGGCATACTGACTGTAATCGTAGCCGGCGCGCAGGGGGTTGTTGCGCGTTTCTTCCTCGTCGGTCGGCCGCAGGCCGCCGCTGATGTCGATGTACTTGTCGTTGTCGAGTACCATGAGACGAACTCTACAGTTCGACGTTCTTGAATTTCGTGAAGCCGTATTTCTCGAACAACTCGATGCCGATGCGTCGTTTGTCGGCGATTGACAAATCGGTGCGGCGCCATTGCCGGTGCAGGTCGTGCTCGAAGGCGCGCATGGAAATGAGCTGCTCCGGCAGAATCTCCAGGCAGGTGGGCGGTACGACGATGACCCCTTCGTCATTGGCGTGGATGACGTCGCCAGGATTGACTGTGATGCCGCCGATGTTGACCGGTTCATTGATTTTGGTAAAGCGCAGCGCGGTGTGGTGGACGCATTTGCCGCGGGCGTACACGGCGAGACCGGCGCTGGTGACGCCGGCAACGTCGCGCACCCGGCCATCGCTGACGACGCCGATGCAGCCGGCGCGGGTGAGGACCTTTGCCATGCCGTCGCCGATGACGCATTCGTGATCTGGCCGTTCGCCGACGGTTTTGATGATCCAGACGGCCGGCAGATCCATCGCCTCGATCTGCTCGAGTTGTTCCCAGTACAATTCCAGCGCGACAGGATTATCCGGGGAACTGCTGTCGAGTTCACAGGTCACGGCAACGCCGACGGTTGGACTGATGGTCGGGGTGAGCGACTGAATGTCGCCGCTCATGTAATAGTCGTGCGTCGGGGTGTGGTCGATGTAGTTGATGGTGTTGGCAAGCAGGGCCGTGTCGAAGTCGGCGAGTTCGCGCATCAGTTGAAAAAGGTCGAGGGGCATGGGGGGATTCCCTTTTGGTTCGGAAGGGTGGAGGTTATTCTTTCGGTTCCCCACGGGGCGGTGGGCCGTCGAAGGTGTGGGCGTCGATGTTGGCCTGGAAATAGCCCTTCATCACATCGGTCGGTTCGGTTGTCAGGAAAAACGACTTTTCACCATAGAGCCAGGCGTATTCGCCGGACACCATGAAGGCGTGCTGCAGGGCGCGCCGGTGATTGTTGTAGTCGCGGGCATTGACCGTGGCGTCGGTGTCGCTCCAATTGCCGGTGTCGGCCCAGATGCCGCTGGCGAAACTGAGCTTGTGCTTGAGTGCGCGTACGCTGCAGAGGCTCTCGATTGCGTCATCGTACATTTTGCGGACATTGGCGATCGGCCGGTAGTCGGTCCTCGTGTAGGTCAGTTCGTTGCCGGCGATCATCATGGCGTTCTTGTCGAGACCGAGCAGCATGCCGTCGAGGAACGCGGGGAACAGGCCGTTGTGATTTTGGTCGAGCGGTCCGTTGCCCAAGCGAGCTGTCCACTCGTACAACCCCGGGAGTACCAGGATGCGGGCGCCGGGGAACGCGGCGCAGACTGTGCGGGCGTATTGAAAGCCGCGCTGCCGCACCTGCGCCCGCACCTCGTTGAATGGGCGCGGGGCCTCTTCACCGTCGAGCTTGTAGCTGCCTTCGCGGTAAACCGGATATGAAAACGGAATATGCCAGGTGCCGTTCGCATGGTGCCCCCTGTATTGCTCGCCGTCGAACAGAATGCCGACGAACCCGCATTCTTTTGCAATGCGTGCGTGCAACCCAATGTTGTGCAGGAGGATCTCCCAGTCCGCGTCGTTGAACCAGTTCTGGCAGCGGGTTCTCGGGCCGTCCCACCAGACTGCATAGGATGACCACAGGAAGTTGTCGGTGAGACGTCCCCAGTCTTCGACAGACTGGAAGGCCTTGATCTCCGGCTCGAACTCTTCGTAATGGCGTTTTTCCAGCCCCCACCATTGGCCGGTCATATTGGTGCCTCGCGCCGGGACTGGCGGGTTGTGTGTGGCCATCGAAAAAATCATGCCATCGAGCCCGGTATCCTGCCATATTTTTACCTTGGCTGGCAGGTCAGTCGCGGCGATTGATGGTGAATGCAGGAGCCGGCTGCACAGTTCGCTGGCGCAGCGGATGAGTTTGCGCTGGCCGGAGAACAAGGACTCGGGCACATAGGGCGGCCCCTCGGTCGCTTTGGATTTGATCTCGATCACCTGGCCGAAGGGAATGACGGCTTCGGCACCGTGGGTTTCGTTGACGGCCAGGTGATAGGCGGCGATCTCCTCCGCGGTCAGCACGCGATCGTATACGGCCAGCTCGTCGATGGCACCGTGAAAAACCTGTTTCAGCGAATCCGGGTCGTTGATGTGGCCGACATAGATTGCCCGGACCTTGATCTCGACATCGCGTGCCTTGTCCAGGTCCGCCCTGACACGCAGCTTGCCATCGACGTAGACCTGCACGTTGCTGCTCTTCGCCGCGGTGTCCCACGTGATGACGAGGTGAGTCCAGCGGCCGTTGATGATGCCGGGATTGACGAGCGGCTGATTGTAATCTGCTCTGCCCTCCTTGCCGGAGTGTACGAACAGTTCGGTGCCGGAAAAACCAACCTGTGTGGTTTTCGAGAAGTAGATATCGGCGTCCCGGTTGCCGGTCAATTGGGTGGTGCAGAAATTGAGCAATCGGCGAGCACCAACTGACGAATCGCGCCGGATCCACATCGACACAGAAATCTGTTTGCTGGCGACGTCGAGACCGTTGATCGTGATACCGTCGGCGTCGCCGTCGAGAGCGAGGGCCTCCCCGACACGTCCGGTACCGAGCGTTGCCTCGAGAATTTGGCAGGTTGCGCCACTGCCACTCTTCTCCGCCACTGCCGAGCCATCTATATCTGCTGCATCGAACGCCCAGTAGCCGACCGGGTCAGCCGGAGGGGGGGTGGCGTTGAGGGTGGTGCTGAGGATCAGCAGAAGACATGTGGCGACAAGTGAAAATGGCATGGGCACTGGGATTCCGTGATTTGAAAAGATGCAATGTACCGTTGATTTGTTCAAATCCGAACGAATACAGCCTCAAATCGCCCATAACCAGTCTTCAACCAGAAGCATGTCATTGTTACAGCAAAAACGCCCTGTTGCGGTTGCGACAGGGCGTTTCGATGAATTTGACGTGAATTGGCCTCAGAGCTGTTCGCCGATACCGGAATCCTCGATTGCCTTAATCCGTTGGCTACTTGCTTTGCGGGCTTCTTCGATGCGCTTTATACGCGCTTCTTGCATCCTCTGCTCCGCTGCTGTGCGGACACCGCGATTCTCATAAATCACATTGACCTTGCCGTTCTGCCCGGACATGACGTGAAGAAAAATCATCGCTTCCTGTAGGGCTTTGGCGTTGTCCGGGTCGTCGTGGTATTTTTTCTTGACCATGTCCTTTAGAATTCCGACACCGGCCTCATCCACACCTTGTTCAGGAGCTTCCGGGAGCTTGTACTCTGCGATGATGTAATAGAGATGCTTGTTGTAGTACTGATAGGTCGTCTGCATGGCCGGGCCGGCCTCCGACTGATACAGCTCAAAGTTGCCGGTCGATCGTTGGAGCTTCAGGTCAGTCACGTTGACAGCGGTATCATCCGGGCTTTCGCCCCAGATGGACTTGCCGTAGCCCTTGCAGATTGCCAGGCTGGTGCCGTCGTCCTGGGCGTTGGTGGTTACGACCAGAGTCAATACAAACACGATCGCCATCAAGAAATTTCGGTCTGTCATGTGGATCTCCGAGATTTGATCACAATTCGTTTTTTCGAATTGTATATTTCAGTGTTAATATGGTTACCTTGCCATCGTTTTTCAAGGGACGGGCTCGTTGGGATATCGCAGGTTTCGTGCCCTTTTGACAACGAGGACAGCGCCTCGTGAGGCGTTTTCAGGATCAGATCAGGATATCGCTCGCGTTGATGTGACACCGGGCCGATAGGCGCGAGTGCGTATGTGTTGCGAGCCACCCGGCTATGTAATGGCCTCCACGGTTAAACCTGTCTACGCTGCGAGGCTCACCTATATATTGTCGACGACAAGTTCTGGAATAACAGTCTTTTTTCTCGTAGAATTCAACTGCACGTTGATCACACGGGCTGGAGCTGTAGAGGCTTGCTAATCTTCGAACGGCGTGCTCCGTGGCGTTGGTTTGTAAAGTCGAGCACAACGCAAAAGGTAGTTCGCTTTTTCGGCGGCAAGGAAATGCTACAAGTGGTTGTCCTTAAAAACTCTAAGAGGTCATGCGATAACCCTGGATTGAACTCAGACATCTACTTCCGCATTGCCGGTGAATGACAAAGAATCCTCCATCCATGTGTCCATGCGCAACACACCCTGTCGCTGTTTGTAGGCCAGACGCTGGGCTTTCGCCTGTGCCATCCGGATGGCTCGCCCGGCGAGCTGCTCGTGGGCCGGCATCTCCCGCTTCAAAGTAGCCGCGACGGTGCGCCGTACGGTGGCTGGTGTGAAGCGCATGATCAGCTCGTCTTCCAAGCTGACGAATGCCCTGGAACTGCCAGGATCGCCCTGACGCGCGGTTCGTCCGAAAAGCTGCCGATCAATGCGTCCGGATTCGTGGCGTTCCGTTGCGATAACATGCAGCCCGCCTTTCTCGGTGACGCCGGGGCCGAGCTTGATGTCGGTACCGCGCCCCGCCATGTTCGTTGCAATCGTGACGCGGTCGACACGTCCGGCTTCCTCAATGATGCGGGCTTCCTGTTCGTGTCGCACTGCATTGAGCAGCTCGAACTGTAACCCGCGAGTTTCCAGCTGCGCGGCCAGTCGTTCGCTGTTGCGGACGCTGCGGGTGCCGACGAGGACAGGCCTGCCCCGGCGATTCAGGTCGACGATCTCCGCCGCGATCGCCTGCCATTTGTCGTCCTCACTCAGAAAAATACCATCGGGATATTGCTTGCGGATGCATGGCCGGTTCGTGGGAATGGCAATAACCGGCAGCATGTACATATGCCACAATTCGCCGGCTGCCTCGGCAGCGGTGCCGGTCATGCCCGACAATTTATGAAAGAAACGAAAGAAGCGCTGGAAGCTGAGACGGCTCAGCGTTTCTGATGGATCGCTAACCGCCAGGCCTTCCTTCGCTTCGATCGCCTGATGCAGTCCCTGGCGCCAGGTGCGTTGCGGCATCATGCGTCCGGTGAATTCGTCGACAATGACGATTTTTCCATCCTGGATGACGTATTGTTTCTCGGGTAAAAAGAATTCACGACCGACGAGTGCCTGACGGATCAGCTCAAGGCAGCGATCTCGACCGCGCCACATACCGGGCAGCTGCTGCCTGGCTTCCGTGAGTTTGTCGGCCAGCCCGTCGTCCAGTTCGATTTCCTTGTAGCGCCGGTTGATTCGATAGTCAACGTCCACGACAAGCTCGGCGGCGAGTCGATGGGCAA
>CAUZJQ010000020.1:0-28072 GCA_963580095.1 Lentisphaeria bacterium
AAGAGTACATCGTCGCGGCGATTTCGCCGCCGTCAGCACCGTCCACCCCCTCCGGGTACGCCGGACGCAGCGGCGAACCACGCATGGCCGGCATCTCGCTGAGCTTCGAGATGTAAACGGAAAGTAGCTCGGCAAGCTTTCGCGCTAAGTGTGGTACTCGGCGTTGATCTTCACGTAGTCGTAGGACAGGTCGCAGCTCCACATCTGCGCCTTGCCGTCACCGACGCCCAAGTCCAGAGTCAGCGTGATTTCCTTGCCCGCCACTGCTGCTGCCAGCACTGACTCCTCCAGTGGCTGCGGTGCGCCGCCATCGACCACGACCAGGTCACCGAATCGCAACTGCACCGCCTCCGGTTCCAGCTCGACCCCGGCACGCCCGGCCGCCGCAACGATGCGACCCCAGTTCGGGTCGCCGCCGAACCAGGCGGTCTTGCAAAGTGCCGAGTTCGCAATGACCCCGGCACACCGGCGCGCCTCGTCGTCGTTCATGGCACCGGTGACCGCGATCTCGATCAGTCGCGTGGCACCTTCGCCGTCGCGGACGATGGCTTTGGCCAACTCAATGCAGATCTCTGTCACGGCAGCCTCGAAGGCGGCGGCCGCATCTGTACCCTCGACAATCGGAGCGCTTTCGGCGGCGCCGTTTGCGAGGATCACAACGGTGTCGTTCGTGCTGGTGTCACCGTCGACGCTGATCGCGTTGAAAGAAACGCCGACAGCCCGATCCAGGCAAGCCCGCAAAAAAGTGACATCTACGGCGGCGTCGGTGGTCAAGTAGGCAAGCATAGTGGCATGCGGCTTCGCCGTCACCAGTTGTGGCCCGATCATGCCGGAGCCCTTGGCGATACCCCCGATGGCAATGGTGGCTCCATTTGATTCAAGCTGTACCGCGCAGGTTTTCGGCACCAGATCGGTGGTCAGGATCGCCTGTGCCGCCGCTGCCCCACCGTCGTCGGACAAGGCCGCTGCCGCCGCATCAATCCCGGCAGAGACAGTCTCCATTGGCAGGTGCTCACCGATGACGCCGGTCGACGACACCAGGATCTCGTCCGTCGATAGCCCCAGCGCCGCCGCCGCGTGCCCCGCCATCGCAGCGGCATCATCGAGGCCCCGCTGTCCGGTGCAGGCATTGGCGTTGCCGCTGTTAACGACGACCGCGCGGATGGTGTCGCACCGGTCCAGCAGTTCGCGACCATGCACCACGGGTGCTGCCACAATTCGGTTGGCAGTGAACGCCGCCGCAACAGTCGCCGGCCGATCACTGAGGATGATGGCGACGTCGGGTTTGCCGCTGGCCTTGATGCCGCAGGCGATGCCCGCAGCGCTGTAACCCGCCGGCGTGGTAATTGAGCCGTTGGCAATCAGAGTCATCAGATCAAACCTGTCGTTTCCGGGTAGCCATGGGCAACGTTCATGCATTGCACCGCCTGGCCGGCAGCGCCTTTGGTGAGGTTGTCGATCGCCGAACTGAGAATGATCCGGTCGGTCCGTTGATCATAGTCGAAGCCGATTTCGCAGACATTGGTCAGCGTCACGTTCTTGATGTCGGCGAGGCTGCCATGCGGCAGGACACGGACGAAGGGTTCGCCATCATAGGCGTCCCGCAGGACCTGCTCGATCCGCTCCGGACCAACCTCGCCGGCGGCCGCGAGGACAATGGTCGAGTGAATGCCGCGGTTCACCGGCACCAGGTGCGGAATAAAATTAAGCGTGACACTGTCGGTCGGGGCGGCGTCTGCCAGTTCCTGCTCGATCTCCGGCAGGTGCCGGTGCCGAACGATATTGTACGGGCGCACGCTCTCGTTGCATTCCGCGAAAAGAAGCGGCACAGAGGGCTTCCGCCCGGCACCGGAGACGCCGCTCATCGAGCAGACGGTGATGCCGGCGGGACTGGCGATGCCGCTGCTGAGCAACGGCGAGACCGGCAGGATGATGCTGGTGGGATAGCAGCCCGGGCAGGCGATCAGTTGCGCGCTTTTCAGGGAGGCGCGATTTTTCTCCGGCAACCCGTAGACAGAGGTCCCGAGCAGCGCCGGAGCCGGATGGTCTCCGTCATAGTACTCACGGTAGTCGTCGTGGCTGCGCAGGCGAAAGTCGGCGCTGATGTCGATAACTTTGAGCCCGGCCTCGAGCAGCGGTGCCGCGAACTCCGCAGCCGTACCGTGCGGCAGCGCCAGAAACGCCGTATCCGCGGCGGCCGCAATGGCGGCGATATCGGGTTCGATAAAGTGCAGCTCAAGATCCGCAAGCTTTGGAAAGACGCTGCCAACGAGCTGGCCTGCATTGGCGCGTGAGGTAACCGCAGCAATCTCGACCTGCGGATGCCGACTGAGCAAACGCAGCAGTTCTTCACCGGTGTAGCCGGCAGCGCCGACGATGGCGATATGTGTTTTTTTCATGAGTAAAGTGGATCGTATCGGATTGGAAATAGAAAACCCCGATCTGCATAGAGGGCAGATCGGGGTTTAGCAAAACGCTAGAGAGCAAGTTCCAGTTTATCTCTTGGAGAACTGGAAGCGCTTGCGAGCCCCCGGCTGCCCGGGCTTCTTACGCTCTTTGACACGGCTGTCTCGGGTGAGCATGCCGCTTTCCTTGAGAACATCGCGCAAACTGGGATCGGTCTTGATCAGAGCGCGTGCCAAACCATGCCGCACCGCACCGGCTTGACCCACGTCACCGCCGCCTCTGACGGTACAGACAATGTCATACTTGCCGTCGGCGCCGGTCACCTGTAACGGCTGCAGGATATAGCCACGCAGGGCCTCGGTCGGGAAGTATGCTTCAAAATCACGCTTGTTGATTGTCACACGGCCGCTGCCGGCACGAATGCGCACCTGCGCCGCGCCGCATTTGCGACGGCCTGTTGCCCATGTAAACTCCATTGCTTCCTCCGGAAATTCGCAGGCCCTTGAAGGTCCGCGATGTCATATTACAGTTCTAGTGCTTTCGGCTGCTGCGCTTCATGCGGATGCTCAGCCCCGGCGTAAACTTTCAGCTTTTTCCACTGGCGACGAGCCAGGGTGTTTTTCGGCATCATGCCACGAACCGCTGCCTCGACCATGAATGTCGGCTTCGTCTGGCGGATTTGGGCGGCCGTCTTTTCCGACTGCCCACCCATGTGGCCGGAATAAAACTGGTACTTCTTGTCGCGGCCCTTGTTGCCGGACAGCTTCACCTTGTCAGAGTTGATCACGATGACGAAGTCGCCGGTATCGACATGCGGCGTGTAAGTTGGCTTGTGCCGGCCGCGCAGAATATTGGCAACCTCAACGGCGAGTCGCCCGAGAACCTTGTCCTCCGCATCGACCACATACCATTTGCGCTCGACCTCATCCATTTTGGCCAGGTAAGTTTTCATGAAACCTGTCTCAATCAGTTGGCTTTGACACTGCGTCGTTTGTCCGGACTACCCCGGAATTGTAACGGGAAAACATGTAATATAGGAATTAAAACGACGTCATGCAAGTGGTAAGATCAAGGAATTTTGCGAGATTTTCAACGTTCGCGACAACGTTTTGAGCCGTGCCGTAGTCATTCGATCCGGCGGGCTCGGCGATTTTTTGCTGACGCTGCCGTTGCTTGCACGGCTGCAGGCGGACGGGCGAGCTGTTCATCTGGTCACCCGCCACGCCTGGCATCAGTTGATCGCGCTTGACGGTCTGGCGGACGGTTTTACGGACATCGACAGCGCCCGCTTCGCGAGCCTGTGGTCGGATCCAATACCAGACCTGGCAGCGGTGTTCGACGATGCGGAAGTCTTTTGCCTGCTTCCGGATCCGGACGGGACACTGCAGCGAGCTGTCTGCCGGCTCGGCGCCACCGCCTTTCGCCGCATCGATGCACGGCCCGATGCGCCACCGCACGCAGCGCTGCGGATTCTACTGGACAGCGGCCTGTCCGCCGAACCCGACGTGCTGACCACGTCACATCTGCGCCGGCCCGTGCACCCGGACGAAACGACCACTGGCAGACCGGCAGTGCTGTGGATACATCCCGGCAGTGGTGCGGCGGCGAAAAACGCCGACCCGGAATGGTTTGCGGAGTCCGCAAGACGATTCCTGGCGCAAGGTGGGACCAGCGTGACCATCTCATTTGGGGCAGCGGATGAAGCTGTGGCACCGCTGCTGACGAGGTGCTTCGCCGCTGCCGGGGTGCCCTTCGAAGTCGTGCAGCCGCCCGCCGTGACAGCTTTGAGAACGTCGCTGGCGAGCCGCGCTACGACCTTTCTGGGTAACGACACCGGCGTGACGCATCTGGCGGCCGCTTTGGCAATTCCCACCGAGGCTGTATTTTTAGCGACCAATCCCGATATCTGGAGTCCTGTTGGTGAAACGGTAACAATTACAGACTTGAGAGCTGATGGCATCTGGAAAAATCAGTGAGCACCGCGAACGGAAGCGTAGCATCTATGCCCGGGATGAGCTTACCCAGATCAACCGGATCATTCGGAATGAGGTGTGGGTGATGTTGCCGGCAAAGGTCGTCGTCTGTCTGGCGGCCTTTCTGTATCTGCAGTCCGCCGAGGTATCAGACCATGCGGGTGAACCTTGGATGGAGTTTCGTACGGCACTCAGCATTTATGCGGCAAGCTCTTTCCTGGTGCTGATGCTGCGAGTCGAACTGGTTCGGCGTAACCTGGCGGCAGTGCGCTTCTCGGCTTATGGCCTGGCTTTCATCGACGGTATGTTCCTGTGCTGGATGATCAAGATGACCGGTGGTATCAACAGCCCGCTGTACTGGTTTTACTGCCCGCTGATTGCGCGGAATTCAGCCAATTTTACGTCGCTGACCCGGCAGACCGCACTAAACATTTCGTTTGTGGCGCTATATGTCGGAGTTGTCTACATCGGGGTGAACTGGGAAAAGGAGCTTTGGACGACAGACTTCAAGACCTCGTTTGCGTTTCTCAGCGCGAATCAGTTCTATTTCCGACTCATTCTTCTGCTACTGCTGAGCTTCTGCGGCTGGGGCGTCTTCAACCAGTTGTATCTGAAGCAGGAGGAGCGGCTTGCCAGTCAGGAATTGCTGTTGCGGCGCGAAAAATTCTCGTCGCAGGTCAAGCTTGCCTCGGAGGTTGCACACGAACTGAAGAACCCGCTGGCGATCATCACCAACGCACTGTACCTGGCCCGCATTAATGTTCGAAAACCGGACGCCGAAAAAGTCAATCAGCATCTGGATATCATCGCCGACGCAGTGCAACGATCTGACCGCATCATCACAAACCTTTTGGGTTACGCGCGCATGCGCGAAGGCAGCATCGAGGAATCAGATGTGCACGAGAACATCGACAGCGCCTTGGCCATGGTCTTGTACAGCGACACCGGCTACGGTAACAAAGTGATCGTCAAGAAACAGTATGACTTGCAACTGCCGCCGCTGCTGATCGACGCCGGACAACTCCGGCAGGTCTTTATTAATCTCATCCACAACGCACTCGAAGCAATGGAGGATGAGAGCAGCAAACGCCTGACAATAGAAACCGGACTTGACGAGATCAACCGCGTCATTGTCATCACGGTCAAAGACTCCGGCAAAGGCATCACCCAAAAAAATCTCGAGCAGGTGTTCGAGGCTTTTTACACGACCAAATCGACCGGTAGCGGACTAGGGCTGGCGATTGTCCGGAATATCGTAGAGAACTACAACGGCCAGATTAATCTGGCCAGCGCCGTCGGCGATGGTACATTGGTGGAAATCCGTTTCCCGTTGGTCATCAGTGCCGCGGTGTGATACGAAACGATTGAATTTTGACGAAAATTGAACAAATGTAAGAAGGTCGATGGGGTCACTTTAGTGTTGGACTATTCATGCGTTTTCTTGATGCAACCGTGAAAATTCATGAACAAGCCAGGCTGACGACAGAGGCGAACGCCGAAAATGACAAAACCGTGTGTATTGGTGATCGATGACGAAGCCGCGATGTGCGAAACTCTCAAAGCCATCCTCGAGACCGAGGACTACGATGTCCTCACCACGGGCGATGCCCGCGACGGCCTCAATATCGTCAACAAAGAACCGGTGAACCTGATCATATCCGATGTGCGTCTGCCCGGCATGAGCGGGATCAAGTTTCTATCCGCCATCAAAGAGAATTTCCCGTCGATTCCTGTGATGATGATTTCGGCCTTCGGTGATATGAAAACGGCAGTCGACGCCATGAAGCGCGGTGCCTTCGACTATCTGGCCAAGCCGTTCCAGCCCGAGGAACTTCTGGTGACCGTCAAGAAGGCGCTCGATTACGAGAACCTGATGGTCGAGAACTTGATGCTGCGGAACGAGATCGGCAGCCGCTACAATCTCTCCGACATCATTGGTGAATCGGAGGTGATGCGGCAACTAAAAGACACTGTCGCGCGGGTCGCCCCGACCGACGCCACGGTCTTCATCGAAGGCGAATGCGGAGTCGGCAAGGAACTGGTTGCACACAGTCTGCATTACCACAGCGATCGCGTCGGCCAACCGTTCATCGAAGTGAACTGCGCCGCATTCGCCGAGTCGCTGCTCGAATCCGAACTATTCGGTTACGAAAAAGGCGCCTTCACCGGAGCCGAGAAACGCACACCGGGTAAGTTCGAAATCGCCGATGGGGGCACTCTGTATCTCGACGAAATCGGCGACATGAGTCTGTCGGTCCAGGCGAAAGTGCTTCGTGGTATTCAGGAAAAAATCTTCTTCCGCGTCGGCGGCAGCGAGGCAGTGCACACTGACGTGCGGATCATTGCAGCGACCAACAAGGATCTGAAGGAAGAAATCGTGCGCGGCAACTTTCGCGAGGATCTGTATTTTCGGCTCAACGTGATCAATATCAAAATCCCGCCGCTGCGTGAACGAGACGGCGACATCCCGTTGCTGGCCAAGACCTTTCTGAATCAGACCAGGCGCAAGTTCCCTGAACACGACGATATCGAGCTGTCACCGGCAACAATCACCCGACTCGAGCAATACCAGTGGCCGGGCAACGTGCGGGAAGTGCAGAACCTAATGGAACGTGTGGTGATCCTCGGCAGCCTCGATGAGATCGATTACCTGGTGCAGGGCGTCGCGTTTCCGATTGACCGTGCATCGCTTAGCCACCTACCGTTGAAAGATGCCGTAGAGGCGTTTAAGAAATCACAGATCATCGAGGCCTTGAAGCAGTCGAAGTGGCGCTTGAATAAGGCTGCGAAGCGTCTTGGGATCAGCCGGCATGCCCTGCGTTATCAGATGGAGACACTGGGCATCGACACCAACGACTGAGCTGTTGGTGAAGCCGTGGGCTTCGGTCTGACATATTGCCGGCCCCGCGCTTTTTTTGATCGCGTCAGCGACACATGCCTGCGTGTTTTTCACACCTTTCGCGTGAAAAATTGAACTTTGCTGCGAGACCAGGCAAATGACATTCTCTTTAACAGATTCATTTATAATCACTTACGTCGAAAAAAATGGTGCTTGGTATGTCTCGTGCTATCTGTTATTGAATAATACACTGGTTGTGTTGGCGTTTGCAGCTGCATGAAAAACTCAGAGTAATTGAATTTTTATTTTTTATTCTGTCGCCTTTGCATCCACGATGTCCGTGGCTATAGTAGCGCCCACATTTCACTCTTTCTGGACCATTCCGGACTATCGGATTGGCAAAGGCGATTTAGGGAAATAGAAGACAAAACGCTCAAACGCAGGAGGTAAGAGGGATCGACAAGCTATTGCTTTTTACCATTTCCGGTGATTACAGCTCACCTGTGATCGACTGGAATTGACTTGGTGTACCGTGACATGAATTTACGGTTCGCCTGATTCGCCTCAGACGCAGGTCAGGCGAAATTGATTATCTCGTCGTCACCGGTGACGACATTACAACCGACTCAACCCAACCCAACGAGAAGGCACAATGGAAAAACGAAAGAAAGGATTCACCCTCATCGAGCTGCTGGTCGTCATCGCGATCATCGCGATCTTGGCAGGTATGCTTCTGCCGGCACTTAACCAAGCACGCGAAAAGGCCCGCCGCATGAACTGCGCTGGCAACCTTAAGCAGATCGGCTTGGCTCTGATCATGTATGCTGGTGACGACATCGACGGCGGTTTCTTCTCCGACGGAGAAGGGGAAGACCTCGGCGACCTTGCCAGAGAGAAGTATCTGTCCGATGGTAAGGTCTACGGTTGCCCGAGTAAGGACCAACAGTCCGCAGTCGCAAATGACTGCGACTACACATACGTTGGTAGCGGTCTTAAGGACACCAACAAGAGCCCGACCACGAGCTCACTGGCTTATGACGAATCCGGCAATCATCCGGACAACGCCTGGGTCAATGTGATCTACCTCGATGGGCATGTCAAAGGTGGGAAGCCGTAACCACGGTCGTCCTATCATCGACTTATTGAACGAGGAGGCTTCGAGCCTCCTCGTTCTTTTTTAAAGGTAGCCCCCGAATGCACCACCAAATTAGGCATCATCCAGCGGCCAACGGCAAAGGCTCGCGCGGCACCGCACCTCATTACAATATTCTAGTTCGATGTCGACACGACTGACAACTTTTGCCTATCGGTCCTTCGGCGCTGCGATCGCTTTTTTTACCTTCTGCACCTACCCGATTGCGCTCATTCCCCATCGGCTCGGCGGCGGCGACTCCTACTACATGCGTCTCCCAGCCCTCGTCGTACTCACCTTCCTGTCCGTGCCAATCCTCCTGACCGGCCTGGAACACGTCCAGAGACGCTGGCGTATCTGCCTGACCGTTCTCGCCGTCGCTGTCATCATCAATCTGCTCCGGCAGCCGGCCGACTGGCAACGCACTATCGGCTTCATCGGCTACCTGTCCGTGCCATTGGCCATGGCCCTTTACAGCCGCCAGGCCGCTTTCCGCTGGTCGCGTACCATCGTCGTCCTTGCTGGACTATGGCTGCTGATGATGATCTACGGATTCGACGCCCGTACCGAGGTTGTCGGTATCGCGGGCAACCGCAATTGGATGGCTATCTGCCTGTTGGCCACGGCGCCGTGGGGGGCCATCGCCATATACGCCCTGTGCCGAGGCCTGCGCCGGCGGGCATGGCGCCTCGCGATCACGGCCGTTGCGATATCTCCCGTGCTGGTGCTGATTCATCGCTGTGCCAGCCGCGCCGCCTGGGTGGCACTCGTCTGTTATCTTCTGTTCGTTGGACTCAATCGGCTGCGGGCCCGAGCCCGGCTGTTGGTTCTTGCACTCATCGTGATCATTGGTGCCAGCGGCGCCATCGCAAACCACGAGCGTATCGTCCAGATCATCGACAAAGACATCCGCATACCGGTGTGGGAGGCCGCCGCCCAGCTAGCTGCCGACCACCCAGTGACCGGCGTTGGCCCAGGTCGCTTCGTCAATGTCTACGCCGAATACCTGACGACATCATCCTACCACCGCCGTGCCGTCGCATCGGAAACTATCGCACATCCGCACAACGAGTTTCTGAACATCGCCGCCAACATCGGCATCCCGGCGGCACTGGCCTGGCTGATCGCAATCCTGCCGCTCCTGCGACTGCCGCGGGGTGCACCGGCATACCTGCAGATTGCGCATTTCAGCGCCTTCGTCATCTATCTGCATGCCATGCTGGACAAACCCCTAGTGCAGCCGCCGTCCAGCATTATTGCACTGTGCTGCCTTGGCCTGCTGTATGGCCGCTGTGCCCTGGTACAAGCAACGACGGCAGGTGACCAAGCCGGGCCCGCAACGGGCGGTCACATTACTATCCAGCCCGCAGATCCGGCCGGACGATTGGGCCCGGCACTGTTCGCAGTATTGGTGATTTTCAGCCTGTGGCATACCATCGATATGATTCGGCTCGGCTGGATGCAACGTGGCGCGGCACACTACGAATTCGCCGGCGACTACGATCGCGCCTTTGATTGCTACGACGCAGTTACACGAATAGCGCCGCGACGGATTGATGGCTGGTACGGCTGTGGGGCCATTGCCATTGAGAAGTTCATGGACCCGAAACGGGCTTTGCCATATCTCGAAAAGGCCCACGCACTGGATCCGAACTACGCGCATATCAACCGCTTTCTCGGGCAGACTTACGGCACCATGCAACAGCTGGATATCGCGGTACGCTATTTCGCTCGCGACTGTGAGCTGCATCCGTTCGATCCCGATACTGTTCAATACTATTTCGTGGGACTCGAGCGCAATGGCCCGCCGTACAGCGAACTTCACACCCTCGACCGCCATCTCAAACGACTGTATATCGAACGAGCGCGATGGGATCGCAGTGCTGTGACACCGCAGTGGTGCGATGCCGCGAAAGTCGATGTCGCCGACGTCAGACTGGTTGGTGAACAACTTCTGTACAAAGCCCCCGGGTATTTCGTCGATCCGTTGTTTCACGACTATGCCCCGCCGGAATGGCCTGCAACCGCCGTATACGCTCGCAGCGGCGAGTTGGACTACGCCTATTGGCGAGACATCGGGCGTATGGCAAGTTTCCTCGCAGACCTGCCGACGGACCGCCACAGCACCGCCTTGCAGATTGCCCGGGCGCTGGCAAAAACCACACAGCTGCAACCCGAGGCGCCCTTCGACCTGCCGGCACGCACGCTAGAAAGTGGCGCTGGGTCGGCGCTGTCCCGCGCAGCGCTGTTTGCGTTTCTGTGCCAGGGTGCGGAAATACCCACGATTCTCTTCGAAACGCAGGGTAGCGTCTTTGCAGCTGTTCCCGATGGGGCTCGTTTCATCGTGTTCGACATGGCGACGGCGGGCTTGCTGCCAACCGTGACCGATGCCGACGGACTGGGGGCGCTGCTCCTGCAGTCCAAAGGGCCGCGAATCTACTGTGCCCCTCAGTCCTTCATGCTGAGGAATCAGCTTATCGGCGTTTACGTCCGCCGGTACGTGCCGGAGTTCGAGTTCCAGTTCGACCAGATTCCGATCGTCCATATCCTCGACACCGGAGCAGCCTTTGCAGAGGCAACCGTGCTCGACCTCAACACCTGCTGCCTGACCGAGCCGTTCACCCTGCTCTACCGGGAAACCTGGGGGCACTGAGCCACCGCCCCGCCTTAGGGCGCCACAGGCGTCTGTTCCGGCACGGTCAATACGGCCAAGGATGATGGATGAAGCGGCGGGTAAAAAAAGCGGCGCATCCGAAACAATCAGATGCGCCGCCAGCGATAAAGTTGGAACGGGTTACGGAATGGGCTCGATATCGCAGGTCGCGGCAGGTACGGAGATGAGGAACGTATTGATCTGCCCGACCAGGTATTCCTTGCATTCCTCGGCCGTGTCGATGCCAGCGGGATTAGCTTGGTCGCCGCTGCAGATGACGACTTCGGCGAGCCTACTGTCAACCAGTTGATTGAGCAGGGTGCAGGCATCGACAATCGACGGGATGCTCTGGCTGAACAGCTCGTTGCAGAACTCATCATAGAGAGCGTCCTCGAGATCAACGCAGGGAATGCAATCACCAACACTGCCACCGCCGCCCTCGCAGCCGCCGAGCTGAGCGAAAGCACCCATGGGGTCACTGTCACTGGCATCGTTTAGGACATTCGCCGGGGCGTCGCAATCGAGCAGATAATCGTCATTGGCCCAATCGACAAAGCGCGGGTCGGCATTGTTGTTATCAACCATGCCGCCCTCTTTGAAGCCGAGGTCGGCAGCGTCGTAGGCATTGTGTACGGCAATCATCGTATCGATGTCGGCGTTGCCGACGCCGGGGAAATTGCTGGAGGTCGGGAGCGAGTCACTGGCGTCCGTTCGGACGACACCTCTCGGGAAACCGGCAAATATGTGATCCCTGATGGTCGGCGTGTTCGGGGGAGTGGCGTTGGGTGTCGGCGGCCCGCTCCGCAATGTTGTCGAATTGTCGAGCAGGATGGCTTCAGTCAGGCCAGTGGGCTTGGTGAAGGTGTGATGCACAATCACCGCGGTGGGACGGGTACCGTTCAAAACGTACTGGGTGCCGACAAAGAGGTTACTGGTAAAGGTCGCCTCGACCGGGCCGATGACCTCGACATACCCAGCGTTAATGAAGCTGTTGCCCGAAACCACACTGGTGTCATCGCCGAGTAAGCCGCCAACGGCGCCGGCGTTGAAGACAACCGGGAGCCCCGCCTCATTGTTGGTGAATTCGAAGTGCCCGACATTGCCGATGCTGACACCGAGGGGGTCATTGCTGCCATCGAAATGATTGCCATTGATGATCAACCCCGTGCGGCCGCCGGCGCCAAGGCCCCCCTGGTCGCCGACCCAGATGGACGAAGCCGAATCGATGGTGCTTGAAAAAACATTTGGGTTCACCGTCTCGTTGGCATCGAAGTCGCAGCCGTCGATGGTGATGTTGGAAAACTCCGAGCGGATAACAATGGCGCCGTTGTTCGGGTAAAAACCGATCGCCGAGTTGTTGCCGTTCGAGAAAAACATGCAGCCCTCTATGTTCGCCGAGACAGAGGTACCGGTATCGGTCGTCAGCGCCAGTAAATTGTCGTTGAAGGTACACTCGATGACATCTAGGTGGCCGCCGCCGGAAACCAACTGGATAGCGACGTTGTTGTTGCTGAAAACGCAGTTTCTCACTTCGCCGCCAGCCCCGTTGAGGAAGGTCTGGAGCGCCGGGATGTGCGGTGCGGTGAACGGCCCAACGTTTAGCCCGGAGTTGGTCAGGGAAAACCCGTCGATGACACCACCGTCGAGGCTTACGAGCGTGAAGCCAAGGCCGAAGGTGATTGTCGGCGCCGGTACCTGGGTCGACAGCAACGTGACACCTGTGGACACCGTGAGATTAAACTCGGTGTAAGTGGCACTGTCAACGACCTCAACGGTGTCGCCAGGCCCCGCCAGCGCCAGGCCACCGCCGATAGTTGTCGAATCGGCACCGCCGCTCTGGTCGACAATGACGGTTGCAGCGGATGCTGTGCTGCCGAAGCCGGCTATGATGCAAAGCGCCAGAGTCGTTGCCGCAAGCCGGCACAAGAGAGTTGTTATGTGTCGCATGATTTTCTTGCCTCCATATGTATACATGTTCAAATATATCCGTCGACGTACTCTCTATCCGAACAATCACCGTCAACGCCATATTCGTCTAAATTCATATTCTTTATTATAGGAAAAAAAGAGTGATTTTCCAAGAACTTTTTCATCTGTTTGCAGCCCGTCAAGTTCCGCGGTAACCCGGACGTTATTTCCTCGCACACGCCGTCACCGTGAAAGCACATTGCGGCGCAAACTAATCGCTTGAAATGAAATCGGCCTGCAACTTGCTCGGACACCGCCTTGCCGGTTGCCGCGGTCAACATCTCGCCCCGGCAGCGGCTACCAGCGCGGTGTCCGACAGTCGCGGTTTGGTCAACTTTCCGAGCGCCACGGAACCCGGCAGTGCGGCAAGGGCGGCATTAGGACGGGTGCGGACCAGCATGGTATCGCACGGGGCCCGGTAAAACAGTTGCCGGACGGACCGGGCTGAAGTCGACTTCGGTGCCTTCACAGACGTCGTTTTGAAGGCCGCAACGGTACGACGCAGGCCTTGCAGTCGCACCGGTCAAGACGTATGTTTCACTGAGTCATCACTCCCTATCCTGCCCGATTGGGCTGGCAGATGTCGAGGTCGGCCGCTGGC
This sequence comes from Lentisphaeria bacterium, assembly GCA_963580095.1. Taxonomy (GTDB): domain Bacteria; phylum Verrucomicrobiota; class Lentisphaeria; order JABSQK01; family CAJWLW01; genus CAJWLW01. Next base: position 13,573 of record CAUZJQ010000020.1, read on the forward strand.
AAGCAACGAAGTGACCTGTGTCCTCGCGCTTGAACACGTAAACAACAGAGTCGAATAATGAAAGCACAACCTTCACAACGCACACCCGGCAGCCTGTTGCGACTGGCCGCACCGGCAGTCTTCGCAATGATCTATCTGGCCGGTGTGGCGGAAGCATTCGATAGTGAGCAACGCACCAAGCCGACGGCTGGTGTCCCGGTGTCGGACACCACGACGGAACCACAGAGGGCAACTATCGAACTGCGGGACGGCACAAGGATTATCGGTGTCGTCAAGGAGATCAAAGATGGTACGTACACGATCGAATCGGAGTCCGCCGGTGAAATGACCGTTGCGGAGACGGAGGTCAGCAAAGTTGAGTACGGCGTGAGGAGAACAATTGAGCAGCCGCGCCAGGATTACATCGGTGATGTAGCGACGCTACAGGAACAGATCATCTCGAACCCCGATCTGATGAACTCAGTCTTGACCGAGTTCGCCACCGATCCGGCCTTTCTGGAGCTCCTTGAAGATAAAGAGTTGATGAAAGACATCGAAAACATGAATCTGTTGAAACTCTTGACCAACCCGAAGCTTCAGAAACTTGCGGAGCAGGACAATGTCGGCCAGCTGGCGGAGAAGTTGCTGAGCGGCGACACAGGGAGCAGCACGGCAGGCGGCACAACAGAAAAGAAGTGACTTACTTCACTTGCTTCGCCAGGCCCTCGTCCATGCCCCGGCCATAGTGGGCCTTGAGCACTTTGTCAAATGATTTCATTAGCAGCCCGGCGAAAAATTCCCTGTTACGGGCCTTTTTGATAAAGTAATTCGCAAAGCGCATACCGATGGCATCCGGTTTGGCGGTGAAGGCGGCACGCACTTTAAGTTTTTCGCGTGACAGTTCCTCGTTGGAATCCACCATGGCGTCGACGTCCTTGAGCGATTTGATCTCCGGATGCTTGCGGAACAGTTTGATCACTTCTGCACCGGTCTCTACCATATCCCCGGCAACTTCCTCGAATGTCTTGGCTACCACGTGGTAGCCGATCGCGGCGTCAGCATAAACGACCCTGATGCCGGCCTTGGTCAGGCGCAGGCCAAGTTCTTCGGCCTCGGCACCGTAACCGGTAAACAGATCGGCGTCGTATTGGCCGATTTCGTTGAACAGTTCCTTCGAAAGCGAGGAATTGCCGTGGATCGGCGGCAGGATATTCGGGTTATAGCGCACCTGACTACAGGCATCGTAGTAGCAGGAGCTTTCGAGATAGTGCACAAAACAACTCTTCGGCACTTGATCGGCGAACCTGATCTTACCCACGACAGCGATCCGTTCTTGAGATTCGGTGTGTGTCTCGAGGTGTTGTTTCAATGTGTCGAGTGCCGGGACAATGTCGTCGTTGAGGAATAGCAGGTACTCACCTTCGGCGTTGTCAGCGCCAAAATTGCGGGCGGCAGCCACGCTGCCGGCATCCAATTCCAAGGTACGCAGGGTTGCCTTCTGCCCCCGATGCTCCCTGGCTTTCTTGCGGTGGTACTCCTCCGTGCTGGTATCGACAACGATGATCTCGAATTCATGCTTCTGGAGTGTTTGATTCTCCATCGCCGCCAGTGTTGGACGAAGGATTTCGTAGCGATCGCGGGTCGGGATGATTACGCTCAGTCTCATAGTTCAACTTCCTGCGGTTCGTTCAAACCATGTGTTCGCGAACTGCCGCAACGCAATTCTTCAATGCCGGAAGAGGGTCGTTGACGTCTCCCTCGTATTCCAGGACAATGTAGCCGTCGAACTCGCCATCATTGAGGACGGTCTGCAACGTTTCGAGATCGAGATTGCCCTCGCCCACCACTACGTCTGTAGGTGTGCCGCTGCGATCGAACACGAAGTCCTTGATGTGTACACCGTACAATCTCTCACCAAAGCGTCCGGCCATGGCCAGCGGATCCTCGTAGGCCTGCAGTGCCCAGGCAGTATCAAGGCAAAGGCCGATGCGTGGACTGGTCTGCGAGAAGACGTGAGCGATAGACGTGGCGTTACCCAGCCAATGCGCGCCGCCATGGTTGTGGACCGCCAGGTGAATGTCGTACTTTTCCGCCAGCACGGCAGCCGCTTCGTAGCTGTCGGGCGTCGTTGAAATGTCAAAATCGACACTCATGAACCGACATCCGGCGCGCTGGGTGAACTCGAAAAAAACCTCCTCGAGATCCGGTCGATTGCGCATGGTCTGGACACCGATGGAAACTATCCTGACACCGGCATTTTCGTAAGCTTTGACGATATCGTCGAACGTGTCGGACGCAGAAAAGTCAACATGGACACCGCACAATTCGATAGCGTCCAGCCCCAGTTCGCGAACGAACGCAGCCACTTTGGCGTTGTCCTTGACGGCGCGGAAACAGTAGCTCTGAACCCCAAGGCTTCGGCAGATATCGGTCATCTTGAATCCCCAGTGACGGGCATGAACCTCACAGGCGGAACAGTAGTTCAGGAGTGGGGCGATTCAAGAACCGCACGGGCGGCGCGGGAGGAACTTGTCGTTACGCCTCATTCCTGGTCGGCAGCGGTGCCTGTGGCGCCGTTCAGGATCACGTCAAGCACGGCTTTCTTGAGGGACGTGGGCGCCTGGTTGGTGTCGGGGTAACCATGGGTGCTGTCACAAGTGGAAATCACGGTCTGTTGCTCGCCGGTGAGCGGGTTGCGGAAAGTCACCTCAATGGTGGCGAGGCGTTGGACGTCCTCGACTCGCATGTTGAGGCCGAAGATCATGACCACCGTTTCACCCGGGTTCAGGTTGTTGCCGGCATCCTGCTCGGGTACGGCAGCGGCAGCATTGAGCCTGTAGTAACCTTCAACCGCATCGCCGTCGAAGGTGATCTGAACAGAGACGTTGGCGAGGCCGTCTGCCAAATGCCGGGCTGCCTGCACTTCCAGGCGCAGCACGTATACGTTGCGGTTCGGCACGGGTGCGAAATCGTGCGTAATGACGATAGGCCCTTCCCCCGCCTGCTGTCCAGCGATCGAATCTGCCGCCACACCCGCGACAGCCTTGGCGCGCGCCCGTTCAGTGGTTTTAGGTGGCGCCGGGTGGTGCCGCAAGCGGGACAGTGGGATACTGGTTGTCGGCGCCTCGGCTACGACTTTGAAACGTTTACCGCCGCCACGGTTCGCCGGCGGGCCCAGGGCATTGTGCGTTTTATCCTTGGCATCGGCCGGTTGCAGTCGCGGCACATCACGATCGCCATCATCGGCCCTGCGGCCAACTTGCCACACGGGTTCTGCCGATTTGCTTTCCCTTTTCCCATACGTCGCGGCAGGCTCAGCCGCCACCACTTGCGACAAGCCAACGGGATACCGTTTCTTTACGGGCTTTCCGGCAAAGTTCAATGCTACACTCCGCTGCTGACCAACCTCGACCGTCTCTATATTGATCTCCTGCAGTTGCTCCAGATCCGAGGTAACAGCAACTTTTTGTTCGAACGGATCGAGGTCACCCTCGGCAATGTCGACAACCAGTGCAACAGTATCGGCGTCAACGAGTTCGGGCACCGCCACCGCGAGGTTGGCGGTCAATGCCGGTTCTGTAACCCTCCTCTCCGATACCTTGTTTCCGAACAATTGGAGCTTTCCTGCGGGCGCTTCGATCCCGAACATCCCGCCGACAACAGCTTGTGCTTCTTCTCCGGCTTTATCCAGCTCGAACTCGATACCTTCCTCAGGTTCGATGGCAACGGGCGCCACCGGCACCAGGTCGGCGACCTCCAGAACAGCCGGAGGCTGCTCGGCATCCACGCCGGCAATGTCAGCGAGCCCATCGCGGGCATCATCGGCAGCGGCAGTTATTAGAATATCCGATTCATCCCCAGGCTGCCCCGAGCGGGCAGGGACAGCGACAGTGGTGACAACCTCACCGGCGGATGCGACGGCTGAGTCTAATTCGATCTCAATACCATCGAACGCATTCGACGGGAGCCTCGGATCAGCCGGCCTTGCGATGTCTGCATGGACGTTCGGGTCGTTTTGGAGCTTGAAAGCCGCATCTGTCGCCGCCGGTTCACCAGCAGCACTGGCGGTATCGGCCTTTTCCATGCTTTTCTGGGCACTTTGCCGAGCGAAGTCAGCAGTCGGGTCGCCCCGCTGCATGATTATTGCAGCCAGCCCGAAAACCAGGGCTACTGCGGCAGCGAGCCGGAGAGCAGGTGAGCGCCAGATCATTGTGAGCACCGGTTTCGACGCGGTATCGGGGGTCCGGACAGCAGCGGTCTGCGACAGGATTGCAGCGATTCGGTCATCTGCCAGGCGATTCGGAACCGGGCTGTCGGCGGGAAATGCCGTGGTGACGGTCGAGATGACCTGGCGGATATCGTCAAGCATAGCCTGGCAGGCTACGCAGCCGGCAAGATGCTCGCCGACCGCAGCAGCGCTGCTGGCGTCGAGTGCATCGAGCGCATAGTCGGTCAGGTCCGTTTCAATGTCGTGACAGGTATTCATGAGTTTAGACTGATGGCTCCCGGCGCATAGCCTTCGCCATCTTCTTCATCGAATTGTGTAGAATGAAGCCGACGTTACTGACTGAGATTTCCATGGTCTCAGCGATTTCTTTATAGGACAATTCGTCGACGATTTTTAGCATCACGATCTGTCGTTCCCTGTCGTTGAGCACATCGAGCATCTGCCACGCCCGATGTGCAGCGTCGCGACGACTGTACTCGGCTGCCGGACTCTCCTCAGCCGCGCCCTGCAGGTCCGCCTGCAGCGTTTCATTGTGGCTCTGGTGCCGCCGGTGGCGCCGTATGTGGTCGAGCACCAGGTTGTGCGTCACCCGATAGAGCCACGCCTGCACGTTGCGAATCGATTCGTCGCTGTCGTAGCGATACTGCACGAACTTCGTGAAGGCGTCCTGGACAATGTCCTCGGCCTGCACGGCATTGCGCAGCATACGTCCGGCATACCGCAACAACGGTGCCTGGTATTGCTCGACCACCGCGGTTATTTCATCGGCCAGGCTTTTTCCACCCTGTGCTTCCGCGAATAGTTGCGTCTCTTTACTAACCATGACGCCACAGATGTTGGTTTATTAGATCGGTTAGTTTCTGTTTTCGATCAACGATGCATATCCCCGACAACGCACATCGAGGTTTCGAGAGATACTTTTTTGACGCAACGCGCGACGTCTGGTTCCTTTGTACCTCGCGGCCGCGAGGTGCCGGCTGGCTTGAAAAAATAGCCCCTCCGAACATATTAACCACCGTGTCTGACATCCTCCCCCATACCCGTCATAGCTGCGTACTATTGCGTCAATGAAATTTCCCCCCATACATTGCCTACCCCTCTTCGCTCTCCTGGCGATGCCCTTGTCCGGGCAGAATCGGGCGATGGCGAATCCCGAACAGACAGAACGGGAGCAAATCAAGGAACAGATCCGCCACAAAATCCGGGCCCGGATCGATGCCGACATCGACCGTGAAAAGATCGCCGAGCGCCTGGGCTTGGACAACCCCGTCCAAAAAGTTACCCGTACATCGAGTCAAATCGACTCGGAAGTGGAGGGGAAAGTTCACCATCACGTCGAGAAATATTTTACTGAGGAACTATCCAAAAAATACGATGCCGAGGCAGCGGAGAAATTTCCTCTGAAGCGGGTGAACGACGAGGTCGAGATAATCAGGAAACGCGGTGGCACTATCAAAGGCGTGCTGCTGAAGAACTACACAACCTACATCGACGTCGGCGGGAACCGCATCAACAGGATCGATATCACCGCCGAATCGCTGGCCACCTTCGATAAGCAAGGGAACGACAAAGTGCGCCAACGCCATGTGCGCCGTCAACTGCAGGCCGAGCGCAACCGCCTGACAGAGATCAGCAAGGAGATGCGCAAGAAGCTGGCCGAAAAACTTTACACCGGCAGCCATTACCACCGGCGCAACGGCAAATGGATACCGGCGACTGAATTTCTCGATCAGGCAGTGAGCTATTACCGCAAAAAGCTCATCAAGAAGTTCCTGCCGGGGATCAAAGCAGAAGTTTACACGGAATTCGGATACAACCTGCACAGGGGCAGCTGGGTAAAGCCTGCAGCTTTACCGGTAACCACGGAACCGGCTGCGGGGATTGGCAAACCGCCGGTACTGATCGGCATAAGGCCAGGGCCGGTCTTTATACCGCCCAGGGATCCCAGGCTACCGCTCGTCGACCGTGAGCCCACGGAAGGCATCCCGCCATGGGAACAGCCGGACAAGCAGCAGCCAACGACACCCGACAAGCCCAAGAAACCCCGCCTGCCGTGGGAGAAAAGCGGCAGTACCGGGCAACCGGAGAACATTCCCGGCGATTGGCAAGCAGCACTGTAAAAACCGCGACCGAGACGATCGAACCGGCCGCGGTTTTTGAGAAACCCGGGACGTTTGCAACGATTCCCGGATGAGGTCTTCGACCGCCTCGAGGCGGACCAGGGCGTCCACACAATCGAGTATGCAATAGCCTTGTGATCCTGGCAGTTGATGCCGATGGCGGAACTGCTCGGCAATCTCAGAGACCTGATCAAAACACGTATTCGTCGGCAGCTTTGTTTGAGCTTGTAATCGGCAACTGCGTCAGGATGTTCTACGCTCCCTGCAGCCTTCGACCATTTGTCCGCTGTTATTTCGTTCACAGTGGTGCTTGGGAATTCTTCCTATGGATTATTTTCCGGATGTGGCGCAAGTGAATGCTTTCCGCCATTTGACAAAAATTCTGTAATGAATATACTACCCCAGCTAGGTTCCTTGAGGCCGATATCACCTCGTCAATAATGATTACACCACGTGGTGGAGCATAGCAGATGTAAGGGCACATGGTCAATGATTAAGAAATCAGTGTCAGAAAAACATGAGATCGGTCATCGCTTGAAGAAGCTTCGGCTGGCCCTCAGTGAGACACAGCAGGATATGGCCAACGACCTGAACATCAGCCTCAGTCACTGGTCCAAGATCGAGGTGGGCGCTGTCGGGCTGAGCGAGGGCCTGCTATACATGATTTCCCACAAGTACGGAATTTCTCGCGACTGGATCCTACAAGGCGGACCGATGCCGGAAATCCGCTCGACGATCTTTGCCGAGAACGGCGAAGACTACAGCGACAGCCTGGATGAAAATATCATTCGCCAATCGGGTGACCGTATTCGCAAGCTACGCGAGTCCCTGGGCCTGACGCGTGACGAGCTGGCTCAGAACATAGGCATCAAACCGGGCACCCTCAAGCAGGTCGAGTTGCAGCACCAGCGCCTGGGGTTCCATCCGGCCAAGGCTTTGGTCGAGCTTGTGAAGCGTCGGCAGATCGCGCTGCTCATGCAATCGCACGAAAACGCCGTAGAATCGCTCATGGACTCGGCCATCGAAGAGACCTACAACATCATGATCGGCGGCCGCGCCTGGCGGGCTATCCGTGAACTGTCAGAGGGCCTTGACGAGGATGAACTGACAAGCCTCGGAAACTTCGTCAAAGGCCGTATCAAGAAGTATATCGAACCAATCAAATAGAGCCGGATATTAAGAAAGCCTGCAGCCCCCGGACACGCCCGCCGCCGCAAATCTATGTCGTCGCGGACCACCCTCAACCCGGAAAGTCGCTCTGCAGTGCCCACAGACCCAGGGCAGGGTTGCTGATGAAATAGATTTCCTCACCGTCCGGCATGGTGTTGAAACCCTCGTCGAGCTGATCCGGTGGATAGCGTTCGAGCATTTCACCGAGATCGGCATAGCGGTACCCGACCGACTCGATTTCTTCACGCCCCATCGCTTCGCCTGGGCAGTAGGTGATGGAGAAGCGTCCTTCGCTCGATCCATGCATCATGTGTGCAGCAGCGCCCAGGCAATTGCCCAGGTCTTCATCCTGTGCCACCAGCGCGATCGTTTCGGGCGTGCCCGGATAACCATACTTGCGCAGCAGCGCGTCAATCGTCCGATCCTCACCGAATTCGCGCAATCCCGGAGCCAACACGAGCAGCTCGCCGCCAGCGGCGATAGCCATCCGCGTGCGATAAACGGCCTTGTTGCCAAGCCACGTCGACTTGAACTCGTCCGCCTCGAGGTAGACAACGACCTTCTGGAGAGGCTGCTCCAGAAGATTCAGATTGACCTGCTGGCTGAGACGCGCACCGCTGGCAAAAGTCTCGTCGTCATCACCGACATACATACCGCGCATGTTCAGCGTGCCGGTGCCTGTGTCGAGTTCCATGACAGTGAACACGAACCAGATCGGCAGAGTTCCAAGGAATTCATGCAAGGCATAATTGAGAATCCGCCGCACCGGTGTGTCGATCCGTCCCATGGTCCGCTCGGCACCGTGGACCGAGCCGAGATAGTGCGAACGATTGATCAAGTCGGCACCGCCGAGTCCAACGATGATATTCTTGCTGTAGTTGGCCATCCCGACGACTTCGTGCGGCACAATTTGGCCAAGGGACAGGATCAGATCATAGCCACCGTGTATCAGTTCGCGGGCCACCGAAACTTCGATGTCGTAATCGACGCCGCCGTCGGACCACTCGGCAACCAACGTCGACGGAATGACACCGACAGACTCGACACCATTGCGCCAATCGTGATCGAGGAAGCGGTCACGCGGGATGGTGTCACCGAACATGGTGGCGATTTCGTCGTCGGTCATGGCAAAATGCGTACCGATGGCGGGCATGACGTTGACTTGGACATCCGGTCCGAGCAACTCGTAAGCCATGGCTGTAAGGGACCCGGCCTGCGAATGTTTTCGGGTAATGTCGGGTGGGACGAGCAGGACCTTGCGTGGGCGGTCGGTGATCGACTCGAGAGCTGTCTGCAGATGGCGACGCTGCTCCTCGGGCGAGATGACACGGTCGGCGGCACCGTCGTTGACAAGTATTGGCATGGCGGTCCCTTATCTTGCAGGTTCAGTTGCCGTTCAAGTCGATCGCCGGCATGACATGGTCCACCACAGCCGGCGCTGCATAGAAGCACGGCGAGACAACACGCCACCGATTGCGGTTACCTTTCTCGAGACAGTAGCCAGTCGCATCGATAGTGCAGCCAAGCTTACCGCCACTCAGCAATCGAGCCTCGAAACCGAGCCGCTCAAGCATAGGCAGGCAGGCAGCGAGATCCCAGATCCGGTGGTCTCCAAGATACGCCAGATAGCGTTCGACCGCAAGATATGCGAACGACATGACGGCACAACAGACGCACTGTACCGGATTGCAAATGTCGATACGGCCGTGCTTCGCTGTCGTCTGGGTCAGGCTGATCATGCCATGGACATTGTACAGTGCCGTCGTCGGCGTCAGAGGCTGCCAGGGCAACGGTTCACCGTCCGTCCAGTTGCACAGGTCCAGCCACCAGACGCCATCGGCATCGGACGCCAGGAGCTCGCGAGTCATCGGCATATAGACCGCGCCCTGGCACAGCATGCCGGCTTGTGCCAGGCCGATGGATATGCCCCACATGGGCAGCCGGTTGGCGTACGGCGCGGTACCATCGATCGGATCGACAATGTACAATTCACCGGCCAACGCCTCGGCGACATAGTCGTCGTCCAGCGCTCCCTGGGTTTCCTCGCCCAGCAGGTACGTACCTGCAGAAGGGTGGTCAAAGACCTGCTGGAAGTACCGTTCGATTTCGTGGTCGGCCCGGGTGACAACGCTGCCGTCGGCTTTCTGAGTCGGCTCTGAATTGTCGTAGTAATGCAGTGCAATCCCGGCAGCGTGCAGCAGATGACGGGCAATGTTGTCCTTGGACCAGGCGGGCATGATGGCTATCAGGGATTGTTTGTCATTTGTGAGGCAGTAAGAGCAAATGTAGTCTGACGTGCCCACGGCAAATTGCGACTCCAACGGTGACAAATTTCACTGCTCTGGTATATTAAACCGCTCGTTAAGAGTCGCCGGTCGTGGGAATTACTGCCTTTACGCAGTGGAATCATTCCAATGTATTGACCCAAGTTGATTTGCATGCAATTGGCATCAACGTCCTACGAGTTGCCGGAACCGAACCGGGACAGGCCCTGCGGGGCCACAGATATGACACGATCACACCGCACAACCTGTCGATACGTCCGGCGGCTTGCCGCTGTGACGCTGCTGACGGCTCTCTGCGCCCTGCCGGCACGGGCTCAGAACGAGTACCTGCGGACGTTCTACATGTGGAATAATGCGATGGTCGACGGCGTCCCCGTGCGTGCCGACAGCGATGCCAAGTGGTACTTCGTGGCGACGGGCGGGGGCATTGTGCGTCTGCGCTTCAGAGACGTCCGCATCACCGGCGCGATGTTCCAGGAAACCCGCAATGTCAGCGAACTGCTCAACATTATCGATCGCAACATTAGGGAGCAGGAATTCGCCAGGGCCACTCGCAATACCGAGGACCTGAAAGTGGCTGTCACCAAGTTCAAGCTGGCAGTGAAGCCGTTTCTGCCGGCCCGGCTCGAAACACAGAAGCGCCAAAGTCGAGCGCTCTACAACGCTATCGAATATTACGATGAGATGATTGCGGCCGTGCCGAACACGATCGCGGTGTTGGAATTACAAAAACACGTCAATGACCTGGTTCTTAATCTGGTCAACGGCCGTGAGCCCTACAACAGCAGCAGCCTGGCAAAGCTAATCCGCTTTCAGCGTGACCTTATCCAGATCGAGGGTGATACACCATTGGTCCGTCACGACCGCGCCAAAGTTGCAGAAATCCTGCGACGTGAACAGCAGCTGTGTGCCGAAACGCTCCATGAACAAGCCATCGAGCAGCTACGAACAACTTCGCTCACTGTCCGTGCAGAATCCTACCTGCTAGGAATCAATGGCGGTGCCGGTGTAAGCGATCTCTATCATGAGGATCTGGCGACTTTCCTGACCCAGGTCTACGAAATCGTCGACAAACGACTGGAGCGGGTGATGCCCGCTGTCGACGACCTGCTCCAGGCCGACAGCGATCGGTCACAGCAAGAGTACAAGCAGGTCCAGCGCAGCATCCACGGTATCGAATCATTTTTGAGTCAAGCGAAACCGCAGATGTTCGGGCCGGATATCGTGAAGCTCAATACCGCCCTGGATGAGCAAATCCAGAAAATTCGCGACAACCGTGCTGCCGCTGATGCCCGGCACAGCGAGGTTATGACTATCCGACGCTTCTTGCGCAACGGCAATCGCGCCTTGATACAGAAGCGGTATGACGACGCCATCACCAAGCTGTGCAAAGTGCTCGACGCAACAGACGACGCGAACACACAGGCGCATGCAAAAGCTGGCATCCTGCAGGCAACCGGGGCACGTATGACGATGCAACTGGAAGCGGCAGTCGGCAACACGCCGGCACAGAATCGGAAATTACTGGAGCGCGCCCAGGGCTTCTTGGCCGAAAACCACGATGCTTTAGTGGCCGCGGAATACCGCCTGGACGTGATCGAGTCGGACATCCGCAAGGTAGCCGGCTACGCCACTTTTCAGGAGAACTTCGCGGTGCTCTTCGAAGGCAACGCTGTCGAGCAGTGGGACCGCTGCACTGCCCTCGACCGGTGGCTACTGGACAATCGTGGCAAGGTCCACAAGGCGGCCTATTCGCAATGGGCCGATTTCATCGAACAGAATCAGTTGGCATTGTTCACCCGCGCTTCCAGCATGTTCAGCAACAATATTTCGTCTCTGGCCGGCGACGGTCACGACACTTTGATCAGTTTGATCGAGTATTGCCTGACCGACGGTCGCCTGCAACGCGCCGATAAGCTGTTGCAATTTGGTTTCGAATATTTGTCACCAGACGGCTCGCGGTCGCTGTTCGGACTTCAGAAGCGATTGGCACAGGCCTATGCACTCAAGGGTTTCAACGCCAAAGCCTTTGATTGCTACAACCAGTTGATGGAAAAGGACGAGGCGTTGCGTCACAACAGCACGCTGCAACGGCAGATCGGTCATTTGAAACTGCGCCTGGCCAACGAGAAGGCCGAGACCGGGATGCCGGAGGAAGCTATTGAGCAGCTCGAGACACTGGCCGTTGCCGACCCAATGTTCGCCCGCAACGAGCGGGTGCTTGAGCGCGTCGTCGAACTACGGCTGCAATTGCTGCCCGACGATCTCGACGACGACAGCCGTCTGAAAGTATTCAATGACCTCTGCGCCGACTACCCGGGAGCGGCTGGGGGCGTCTCGCGCATCAGCGCCATCGGGAGCAACATTGTGGCGGACTTCGAGGAAACCTGGAAACGGAGCGAGTTCGTCCAGGCCATCGTCAAAGTGTACGCGTTCCAATCACGGTACGCCAAACTCTCAAGGGAAATTGACATCGAGAGTGCCATCGTGCCGATCGTCCGGCAGACCGTTCGCCAGTATGACCGAGACAGCCAGCAGGGTCAGCAAGTATCCGTCGCTTTCGTGGAAGCGCTGCAATTATTTGTGCGCCGCTTCGAGGCGATCAGCGCGGACGAGAATTTCGACGAAATCCTGGTCAAATGGAAAATCGCCCTGGCCGAAAACTTCAACGAAACCGGCCAAAGCCTCAAGGCCGATGCGATCTACGGCGATGTGTTGATAAATTTCCCGCTCGTCGCCGCGGGCTATTCGCTGGCGGAACGGCGCCGCGAGCTGGTCCGCAAGGTACGCCTTGCCCGCATCCAAAGACCGTTGGGAATCAAGACCGATCTCGACTGGTTTCTTTTCGGTGTCACCATCATCATCTGGCTCAGCACCTATGTCGTTGCCCACCGCCGCGGCCGGGCACATGGGCATCTGAAATATCGCCTGCTCCAGTTCACAACCGTATTTGCGGCGTTCCTGGCAATCCTTGTGCCATGCCTGATATCCAATGTCGACTTCACAACCGCCTTTGTGCGGGCCACCGTGATCCCGGGTATCCTGTTCTACGGTATCGGGTTCAGCACCTACTTCTTTTTCCCGCTAATTTACGGCGAGCGCCGGCTTGTGCTCGAGCGTCTGCTGCTCCAGGCGTTAGGTGGCACAAGGGATGACCGGCTGGTTACAACACTCTCTCTCAAAGATCGGCTTTCTGCAAATATCGTGCGCCTCGAAAAGGATCTGCCATTGCTCCATGACCGGCTACTCTATCGCGTCTCCAAGGCTCGCGAACTGGCAAATTTCAAGCCCGAGCGCGGCTACCAGGAATTCCAGCGTCTGCTCAAGCGCCTCGAAAAAGAACTGGTCAAGACAACCGAAGACTGGAAGAACAACTTCGCCGAGTGCTTGTGCCAGCTCGGACGTTTGGCGGTCGAACTGGGTCTCACCGATGATGCACACCGCTATCTCAACCAGCATGCCAGCCTCAATCCCAAGCATATCGACACCCGTCTCTTGCTCGGCGACCTGCTGTTCGAGTCGCACGACTATGAAGGTGCAATCTCACACGTCAAGGTGTGTCTCGCCGCTCGCGGCGGCAACCGTGACCTGTGGTCCAAACTCGGCCGCTGCTTCTTCGAGACCGGCAAGTATGTCTCCGCGTACAAGTGTTACGATTCGATCCCCGACAAGGACCGCGACGGCCTTTTCTGGAGCGCCCGCTCCCATGCCCGCGCCGACGAGATTGACAAGGCCGTCGATCACTTCCAGCAACTGCTCAAGCGCGAACCGAATGACAGCGAAGCAATGTATTTCATGGCATCCTCTCTGGCCGCCTACGGCACCATGGACAAGGCGGTCAAGATAGCCGGGTTCATCAAGGAAGGCGATGACTTCTACTCCAGAGCTCTGGCGCTGCACGGCAACATCAAATACCTGGCCAACGACCTGCAGGACGCCAAGGAAAAGTTCAAGCAGGCGCTGGCGATCGACGCCAACTGCATTCCGGCGTTCGTCGGCATGGGTCAATTGGCTTTCGAAGGCGGCGAGGTCGACAAGGCAGCAACCATATTCGATCAGGTTCTGCAGAGCGAGCCGGACAATTTCAGCGCCAATTACTACCGGGGTCTGCTGCACGAGGGAAAAAATGACGCCAAAGCAATCATCCACCTCGAAAAGGCCGCTCGTTTAGGCGCTCTCAGCATTCCGGCGCATACCGCGCTGGGCCGCATTTACACCACGGCCGAGCGCAACGACAAGGCCCTGCAGCACTATGACACCGTCGAGTCAATTGGCCTGCTGTCCTCCTGGGACCTTTACTTTTACGCCAGAGCTCTGGCAGCACAGCACCGCTCCCACCGCCGCCGCGAAATCATCGCACATCTTGTGAATCCGGCATCCGTCGATACCCTCTGGTCCGACTTCGCCCAGCGGACACTCTATTCACTGGGACTCTTTCTGATCGATCACAACGCCTACGACGGCGCCCGGAAATGTCTTGAGTTCGTCGTTGCAAGCGCCATCGACCCGGCCCGGCTCGCCCGGCTCGCACGGCTCATTGCGGAGTCGCAGCTTCGCCATGTGGTCAGCCTCGTAGCCGACGGAAACTATGACGAGGCGCAGAGTGTGTTGTCCGAGCTGCAGGCTCAGAGCGACGCCCCACAGTGCCAGCGGCTCTGTCAATTCTATACCGCCATCAACTATCTGCACCAGGGCAGCTATGAAGAAACCCTGGCGAC
>CAUZJQ010000021.1:0-26998 GCA_963580095.1 Lentisphaeria bacterium
ACCGCTGGTTTCGACGAGGACGGCAGCCGGGCCACAATCGCGGCATAGTACAGTTCGGCATCCACCGACACAGTGCCGCCGGCGGCAACACTGCCCAGCAAGCCTTCGCGAATTCGTTTCCGCCATTCCGTCATTTGTCGAATGAAAGTATTTTCATGTTGAGTGTTGAGCGGCAGTTGGCAAGCACGGGGCGGGAGAGTATTGTATAATCTCATACTTATCAAGACAAGCAGGAGGCTACTGCTATACTATGACCGAAATCAAACTCAAGAAGGGCGAGCCTGTCGACAAAGCGTTGCGCCGCCTGAAGAAAAAGATGGACAAGGAAGGGACACTCAAGGAGATTCGTAATCGCCGCTATTACGAAAAGCCCAGTGAAGCCAAACGGCGCGCCGCCAAACGGCGTCCCCGTCGCTAACTCCTTCCCTGCTGCCGGTTCAATCTTTCCCCACCGTTTCTCGTTTGTGCCGGAGTGGCGGAATTGGCAGACGCGCTGGATTCAAAATCCAGTTCTCGTAAGAGAGTGTGGGTTCGAGTCCCACCTCCGGTACCATATCCCTTCGCGCTTTTCGCGACCCGCCACCCGCGTTCCCCGCCCGGCCGCCAGCGATAGCTTCTCATGAAAATTTGCCACGTCATCACCCGGATGATCGTCGGCGGCGCCCAGGAGAACACCCTGTATACCCTCCTCGGCCATCGTGAACACGGCCACGATGCAACCCTCATCACCGGCCCCTCGCCCGGCCCCGAAGGCAAATTACTGCAACAGTGCCGGGTACCTGACCTGAAAGTTATCACCGAGCCGAACCTCGTGCGCCCCCTGCACCCGATCCGCGACATCGCCGCCTACCGGTCGCTGCGACGTCTGTTTGCCAAGGAACAGTACGACATCGTGCATACCCACAGTTCCAAGGCCGGAATCATCGGCCGCCTCGCCGCCAGCAGTGCCGGTGTTCCCGTCGTCGTCCATACCATTCATGGGCAAGCCTTCCACCCCTACGAATCCTGGTGGCGAAACCGGATATATATCGCTGCCGAACGATTTGCCGCTCGCCGGTGCGACCGAATCTTTGCAGTCGCGGCAGCGATGATCAGCCAATGCGTCGACAGCAACGTCGACGGTTGCGAAAAGTACCGGAAAATCTATAGCGGCATGGAACTCGAACCGTTTGCCGACACCGTGCCCGACCCGGAACTGGCCCGGCGTCTAGGACTGCGCCCTGGCAGCATAGTTGTCGGCAAGATCGCCCGACTGTTCGAACTGAAAGGCTATGACTTCCTGCTCCAGGCCGCACCGAAAATTATCGCGGCAGCACCTGATACGCAGTTTCTGATCGTCGGCGATGGCAACCTCAGACCGGCACTCGAAGCCGAAGTCGGACGGCTCGGCATGACTGAACATTTTGTCTTCGCAGGGCTTGTGGCGCCCGCCGATATTCCACAATATACTGCACTCATGGATCTGCTCGTGCACCTGTCGCTCCGGGAAGGTCTGCCCCGATCCGTCGTTCAGGCACAGGCAGCCGGGAAGCCCGTTGTCGGTTTCGATCTTGACGGCACACCGGAAATCATTCAGGATGGGAAAACAGGGTTCCTGTGCCCGGCAGAGAACGTCGATGCCGTTGCCGACGGCGTCGTCCGACTCCTTAAGGATGGCGAACTCCGGCAGCGCCTCGGTGCTGCCGGACAGGAACACGCCCGTCAATGGGACTGGCGAGCCATGGTTGATGCCATCGAAACGGAATACACGCAGCTTCTCGCTGCAAAACAGAGTTCCCCGACACCATGACCACCGAAACGACAACAGACAGCGCCGTAAGTGACGGGCACCACGGCATCGAAGCGGGCCTCGAGGCATTCCTGCAGAACCAGAATACGTTTGTCCTGCTGATCGTCATCGCCGGCTGCCTTTTCGCCCTGGCCAAGGCTGCCGACCGCCTCGTCGAAGAGGCCGTAACACTCTCGGAACGCTCCGGCATTCCAAAGGTCGTCATCGGAGCCACCGTAGTCAGCCTCGGTACCACATTGCCCGAAGCCGTCGTCTCCGTACTCGCGGCAATCCAGGGCTCACCCGATATCGCCCTCGGCAATGCCGTCGGCTCGATCATTTGTGATACCGGGATGATCCTCGGCATCGCCTGCCTGATTGCGCCGTTGCAGCTGGATCGCAAGATTGTCAATCGACAAGGATGGTTTCAACTGTTCGCCGGACTGCTGCTCGTTGCAACCGCATTTCCGTTTGCCGAAGCCGGCACTGTCTTTACGAACGGGGGACGATTGCCACGGGCGGGCGGGTTTATTTTCCTCGGCCTGCTGGCCCTGTACATTTGGAAGACAATTGCCTGGTCGCGCGGCGACTCGGATGCGCTTCCCAAGGTACACATCGCCGGGAAAGCTTCGAACGCCGGAGCATTCATCAAACTTCTCATCGCGATCGCCGTCGTCATCGGCTCTTCCTGGGTGCTCATACCAGCGGTCAAAGTCATCGCTGTGCGGGCCCATATCCCCCAGAGTGTCATCGCTGCCACCCTCGTCGCCTTCGGCACCTCCCTGCCCGAGCTTGTCACTGCCGTCAGTGCCGCCCGCAAGGGGCATGGAGATCTTGCCATCGGCAATATTATCGGCGCCGACATCCTCAACGTCCTGTTCGTAGCCGGTGCTGCCGCAGCCGTCACCCCTGGTGGCCTGCAGGCACCCCCCTACTTTTTCACGATCCTTTTCCCTGCCATGCTGGTGGTTCTGATTGTTTTCCGCATCGGCGTCATGAGCTCAGGCACCCATCTCAAGCGCTCATTTGGTTTTGTCCTGTTGCTCACCTACATCGCCTGTCTCATCGCCAGCCTCACCACCAAGTAGCGATCGCGCCCTTCCCAACTCTTTACTGTAAAATTACATGTCTTTATACTTACTCGCCCTGCGCCTACTTCGCCCAGATCGATAGCCGCCGGCTCGAAGTGCGTCAACTCGCAAGCTTCGCGTTCGGGGCCAACCCACCGCATCAGGGCGATCAGCTTGGACGCGCCTCGAGGGCCGGAGGCCTTAGAACCAGGTCTTGTCGCCGTCGATGTAGGTCGCGACGAACTCTTCGTCGGTCTTGGTGAGGTAGATGATCCCCTCGATCAGGCCGATCAGGCTGCCAACACCGCAGGTGGCGACGCTGATGACGATACGCAGGATCCCTCCGACCGTGTCACCCAGGATAAAACGGTGGACGCCAAAGGCCCCCAAGAGGATGCCAAGGACTCCAGCCAGAACCTTCTTTTCAGCGCCGGGAATAGTACTCATGTGCCTTTCCTTCTTGTCTTTGTTGAGGTTAGTGGATTGGTAGTCAAACTACGCATCTTTTTGTTGGATGCAAGATGGCTTGGCTGCAAAGTGATAGGGTCAGGATTTTTGGGCTGATAGGAAGGGCTTGATTGCGAGGAGAATGATGAGGAGATAAATGCATGCCAGATAGCCAGTTACGCTGTCATATCCGTCGGCAAGCCAGGCCAGGGAAGGGTCGGGCGTTAGGTTGGTAGCCTTGCGGGTGAACTTGATGACCGCTACCCAGCCACAGTGCACGCCTACGGTCAAGGCAATGTGCCCAGCCCGTTCGCGGATCGTCGCTAACAAGACACCCGCTGCAACTAAAGCCAAGAACGGACCAACGGTCGCCGGGTCAGTATAGTTGGAAAAAGCTCCGCCAAGCACATCAAACCCGCTATACCAATGAATTGTCTGGTACTCTCCGGTGCTCCGAAGGAAATGAACGGAGGCATAAACCAGTGAGGTCGCGACAATCGCCACAGCCTTCCCATGAGTCGTCCGGAGCACTGCAAAAAAAGCACCGCGAAAGACACTCTCCTCAATGACCGCAATGATGACACCCGAGGCGAGCCCGGAAAACAACGCCTGCACCAGGACCACCGCAGTGCGTCGATTGTCCCAAACCAGGACACCCAGATACAATTCGATGGCAACGAGTATGAGCAGGCTGACCAGACCGCAGGCGAGACCAATTGCAAAGCACGTCAGAAATCGCGATCGACGGACGCCCCATCCCCAATCGCGCCGGTCAAACGCCAACCGGCGACACAACGGGTACAAGCCGACAAGAGCGCACAACATGAAGCTGCGATCCGCAACCCGCCTGAACGGCACATCGTCCAGCAGAGACGCGAACGGGCCGTGCGCGATATACGGAAGAAGCCAGTAGAGCGGCGCGGCTAACAAGCCGCCGGCGATCAGGACAAAGGCCAAGTACCCGACTATAAGGCAAGCGCGAACTTGCAGCGCGGGTTTGTTATCACGGTTAGTTACATCCATCCGTCACCGCTTTATCCCAGCAATGGTGATTTCGCGGCGCGGCAGACTGTACCTTGGCAACAGTCAGGGCCCGGTGCGAAGACGCTCCCAGAACTCTAATCTTTCTGCAGCGACGTTCTGGTTCAGTTCGCTTGCGGAGATTTCAAAGCCAGGTAGATTCAAATCGCCAACGGCATCAGGTTGGCCGGCGTTCGGCCAGCATTTGTAGTGTTTGATGTCGCTGATGTGAGCCTTCGACACGTCATACTCATTCGCCAGGTCAACAGCTTTTTCGCCCTTCTGCAGGCGGTAACGAATGTTGATGGCGTCCTGTTCGCTGAGCTTGCGATTGGTAATATCGCTGACATCAACGCCGTATGTGGCGTCGCCGCTTTCCTTCTTGACAGCGGAGATCGTACTGAGCGACACGTTCAGACGCCGGGCAATACTCTCACGTGACTCCCCCATTCGGAGGCTGATGCAGATCGCCATCTTCTTCTGCCGCGACAGCTTCCGGGTCACGCGCTTACGCTGGACATCGGGTCCGATACCTTTATGCGTCTTATTATGCTTGATGTTCCAGATCGCATTTCGCGAGACACTGAATCGATCGGCGAGAGTCTGATAGGTCTCACCATCCCGAATGCCATCGCGTATGGCCTGGACCTCTTCTATGCTCAGCTTTCCCATCGATCGCCTCCTTCGTGGCTGTTCTTAAGGCGGCCGTTCAGTGTTCTTAACACCCGCGCCATGCCGGCGCTCATTACCGCGGTCTTCCATCGGTCCGCGACCCGATACGGCTGACACGGATTGCCACAAAGAAGTGGCGCCGGAGGATTTGAAGACTATGGTTGCGTTGAGTTTAAGATGACACTTTATCATACCACATGAACGACTGATGTCAACTTCCCACCTCCCGGACAACTTCCGGCAAACGACTCCGTGGCTGATGGCACTGGTGACGGCACTGCTTCTGTGCCTGTTTTTCTGGCCGCTGGCAAACGGTCAGATCTACACGGGCTCTGACCTTGGCGCGCTGCATCTGCCGCTACGTGCCTTCTACATGGACGCACTAAAAGCAGGCGAGGCACCATTGTGGGAACCCCGGATCGCCTGTGGATTTCCGGCACTGGCGGAAGGGCAGTTCGGTGCCGTGCATCCTGTGCACTTCTTTTTGTACAGGTTCCTGCCGCTGTGGCTGGGACTGCAATTCGAGCTGTTGATTGCTTATTTAGGTGCATTTTCGGGTGCTCTTCTGCTGCTGCGATATCTGAGATTCGAGGCTGTGCCGGCCTGGTTCGCAGCTGCCGGGTTTGCATTCTCGATTTACATGATCACCCATTTCCCACACGCCAATATGATTGCAGTGTTCGCACATCTGCCCTGGTTGCTGTGGCTTATTCTGAAATTATTCGATGCCGGGACGAACCGCACCCGTCTCTTCCTGGCCACGTGGATCGCTGTACTGCTCGCGTCGCAGATGCTGACAGGACATCCGCCGGCAATGTTCGCCTCGGGTGTTGTGTGGGGTAGTGTGGCGTTGTATCTCGCCTGGTCCCGGCGGTGCCGGCAAGCCTTTGGGATGCTGGCGATTGCAGTAGGATTGATGTTTCTGCTCAGCGCAGCGCAATGGCTGCCCACCCTGCTGTACCTGCCGTTGACGGAACGAGCTGACCTGGCAGCGGCGTACGTCAACGATTTTTCTCTGCACCCGGCAAATTTCCTGCAACTTCCGGGCCCCTACCTCTTCAGGGGCGGCACGGTACCGGACGCGATCAGCGGTGCGAGTCGCATCGAATTCCCGATTTACCCGGGGCTGGGTGTCGTCGGCCTGGCGTTGTTGGGTGTGCTCCGGACGGGTGAACTGCCGACATCGCAGCGACGGCTGATTCGTGTGGCATTGCTTTTAATCGTAGTCGTCGGTCTGTTCATGTGCGGGCGATACGGCGGGATTAACAGCCTGACGGCGCATATTCCTCTGATCCAGGGATTTCGGTGTCCGTCGCGCTACATCGCAATATGGCAGCTGTTATGGCTGGGACTGGCCCTCGCCGGCCTCGACTGGGTGCGACGGCGGCCGAATCGCAAAATCATTAACGGTGGATGGCTGGCGCTGATGATGGTCGTGGTATTGGTGCATCTGATGGCGCTGGCGGCGCCGGCGTGCGGACCGGCGTGGTTAGACGAGGTGCATACCGGGGGCGCGCTATGGCGCTCGGCGGCGATCAGCGTCGCGATCGTGTTGATTGGCTGGTGGTCCTGTCTGGGCAGGTCCTGGCGCACAACGGCTTTCGCTGCCTGCTGCCTGATCGACGTCGGGGTCAACGGTTATTACCAAATGCTGCACGCCATGCCACGTCGGGATATTTCGGCGATCAACACGGATGTGGCCAACCGCGCCGGCGTCGACCGCCGGTATCGGGTAGTCAAGCGTTTTAACGATGGTGTGCTGCGAGGCGAGTACAACATGACGGCATACGCGGCAATCGAGCCGAGCCGGACGTATGACGCTATGGATAACAGCACGATGGCGCTGCTGGGCGTGCAACAGGTGAAGATGCAGGGCACGACCTGGCAGGTGACAAACGTCGTGCCCCGATTCCGACTGGTCCGGCGCACTGCGGCACTCAGAGAATCACCAAAAGCCGGGTTTGCGGGTATCGATTTCGCAGACGTAGTACTGCTACCAGGCAACGAAGCGGAACTGGCCGTGGAGAAAGGTACCTTGGAGGTGCTCGAGGACGCCCCATCAGCCGCCACGGTCACGGTTCGTGGCAGGGATCGCCAGATTCTGGTGGTCTCCGACCGTTGGGATCCCGACTGGGTATGTACCATCGACGGCGAGGTAGTGCCAATTCTGAAAGCTTACGGCATCGTACGCTGTGTCATCGTGCCGCCCGGGGAACATCGGGTCGAGTTCCTCTATGACCCGCCGGGCTGGGCTTATGGCAAACTTTTGAGTCTGGCCGGGCTGATCGTGCTGCTGGCATTGCTGGCGATGACATGGCCGCGGCTCAAGTCGCTGTCCGCAGACCGCTGAGGCCGAGTTCGTCGGCCTCGAAGGATTCGGCCGTATCCTGAATGGCCTTGAGGAACTGGCCGCCAAGCGCACCGTCGATGACCCGGTGATCGAACGACAGGCTGAGGTACATGCGGTCGCGAATGACAATCTCGTTGTTGCGCACGACGGGGTCTTTGAAAATCGCGCCCATGCCGAGGATTGCGACTTCCGGCTGGTTGATGATCGGGGTGCCGATGAGGCTGCCGAAGGCGCCGAAGTTCGAGATGGTGAACGTACCATGCTCAAAGTCCTCGTGCCGCAGTTTACCTTGGCGCGCCTGCATCATAAGCGTCTCGAGTCGCAAACTGATCGCCGGGAAATCGAGCTGGTCGCAATCCTGAATGACAGGCACGACCAAGCTCTGTTTCGAGACCGCGACAGCGAATCCGATATTGATGTGCTTGTGCCAGACGATATCGGTGCCGGATACCGCAGCGTTGAAGTCGGGAAATTCCTTGAGTACTCGTGAGAGCGCGTAGCACATGACGGCGGTGTAGGAGAACTTGCAGCCGAACGTATCGACGAAGGCCTCTTTGTACCGCGCCCGCAACGCAACGACTTCGTTCATGTCAACTTCGTGCACCATGGTGACGTGGGCACTGGTGCGGATCGACTGCACCATATGATCGGCAATCGTGCGTCGGACGCTCGACATCGGTGCGCTCTCGTCTTTGTCGGCGATGTAGACCGGCCGGTTGCGGCGTCCGGAGGCACTGGGTTCGCGGTGGCGTGAGAGATAGGTCAGCAGGTCATGTTTGGTGACTCGGCCGCTGGTACCGGTGCCAGCGATGTTCTCAAGTTCGGTCAGCGTGATGTCGTGTTCCAGTGCCAGGCGGCAGACCGACGGCGACAGGGACGAGCGCCCTTGCAGCATATCGGCATTGGGGTCGACATTGAAATTGTAAGCGGTAACCGTGACCTGATCGTGGACAGCATCGGCATGGGGGCGGCCGCTTTCGACCTCCTCGGCGCTATCTTCGACTTCGAGAAAAGCGATAACTTCGCCGGCAGCAGCGATCTCACCAGCCTCCTTGAGACAAGACACCAGAGTGCCGTCACTCGGACTCTCGACTTCGACTGTTGTCTTATCCGTTTCCACTTCGAGCACGACCTCGTCGAGTTGGACGGATTCGCCCTGATTTTTCTCCCACCGCACGATCGTACCTTCGGCAACGCTCTGGCCCATCTGCGGCATTACGATTGCAATCCGGCTCATATCATCCTCTTCGTAGGTTTTCGGATTCGCATGTCAGTATTCGATCAGTTCTCTGAGTGCTTCGACAATAGTTCCGGCAGACGGCCGGTACACAGATTCCAGAGTCGGCGCGAACGGTATGGGGATGTCCGGTGCGGCCACCCGCATGATCGGCGCGTCGAGCAGGTGGAAGCCGCGTTCAGCGATACCGGCAGCGATCTCCGCACCGAAACCACAGCAGCGCCATGCTTCGTGCACGACGAGCACGCGATTGGTCGCCGAGACGGCCGCTATAATAGTATCATGATCATAGGGTTTGAGGGTACGCAGGTCGACGACCATAACCTGGCGTTCTTCGGCTGCAAGCACATCGGCAGCAGCGAGAGATTCATGAACCATGGCACCATAGGTGATAATCGTGGCGTCCGAACCGCGGCGGCAAACGCGCGCAACACCGATTGGGACGGGCTCGAAATCATCGGATAGGCTTTCCTTGACGTGGCGGTATAGGTACTTGTTCTCTAAATAGACAACAGGATTGGGATCTTCGACGGCACTAACGAGAAGGCCACGGGCATCGCACGGGAACGCGGGGTACACGACCTTGAGCCCCGGCACATGGCAGAAGATCGTTTCGAGTTCTTCCGAATGAAACGGCCCCCCCCCGAAGCCGCCTCCGCACGGTGCCCTTACAGTCATCGGCACGGCGTTTCCCGTACGAAAATGGATCGTCGCTGCGTTGTTGATCAGCTGGTGCAGGGCGGTATTCATGAAATCGAGGAATTGCATTTCGATGATCGGCCGTAGCCCCTGGGTCGCCATACCGATCGCGGATCCGATGATTGCGGACTCCGAAATCGGGGTGTCGAAGACGCGATCCGCACCAAATTCTTCCTGCAATCCGAGCGTGGCCTTGAAGGCGCCACCGAAAGCACCGACGTCTTCGCCGAATATAACGACCCGGTCGTCTTCGCGCAAGAGCCGCTGCTGTGCCTGGCGGATGCAATCGACGTAGGTGCGTTCGACGAAACCAGTTTCTGCCAGTGCGGCGTGAGTCATTCGGCGTAGACTCCGTCCAGGAGGGTGGCAGGATCGGGCATCGGTTCGGCGAGGGCCTGCCGGTAACCGTCGTCGATTTCTTTCTGGCACTCACTGTCGATCGTCTCGAGGTCCTGGTCCGTCGCGATCTCCCCATCGGTCAGGCTGCGACGCATGTTGTCGAGCGGATCCCGCGCGGCGTACTCCGCCTTGAGCGCTTCAGGAATGTAACCCGCATCGTCATGCTCACCGTGGCCGCGAATGCGCAAGGTATCGCATTCCAGCAGAACTGGGCGTGGCGTTTGTCTCATTTCTTTGACGATCTCCAGCACCTTCAAGTAGACGGCAACGGCGTCGTTTCCGTCTACTTTGACACCCTCGATGCCATAACCCGGGGCGCGATCGATCAGGTCTTTGCAGCGGTACTGCTGCGAGTTGGGCGTCGAATAGGCGAACTTATTGTTTTCGATGACGACCAGCAAAGGAACGTCGAAGACACTCGCATAGTTAACAGCTTCATGAAAATCCCCGGTGCTGGTGGCACCGTCCCCGACATAGGCCATGGCAACGGCGTCGAGGCCCTGGCGTCGTCGAACCATGACGCCGCCGATGGCGACCGAGATCATCGCGCCGAGATGTGAAATCATCGCATAGACCCCCTGGTCGAGCCTGCCATAGTGGACGTTGCCATCGCGTCCTCGCGTCGGACCTGTGGCGCGGGCGAGGAACTGTCGGAACACGTCGAGTACTGACAAGCCTCGGGCCAGATGTACCGTGAGATCACGGATACAGGGCGTGAAAAGATCGTCGGCGCCGCCGGCATGGGCAGTTCCCGCGCCGATTGCCTCATGGCCGAATCCAGTGTAGACGCCGCCAAATATTTTGCCCTGGTGATAGAGCCGGATCATGCGCTGCTCGGTAAGCCGGGCCCGGCACATGGTGCGGTAAATAGCCAGCCACTGATTGCGCGGTATCTGGTTCAGGTCGCGAGCGAATGAAGGACAGTCCGGCATCTGTTAATCAACGGTAGATATGGGCGTGTGTCTTTAGTTTCGATCTGGGTACATTGGTGCAATTTATCGCAACCACGCGCGAGGTCAATCGACGAACAGGCTGGAACTGCGAAAGAGAGAGACTTTTCCGCGACCGACTTTACCTGGTTCAAAGACGAAGATAGTATATGATCAATTGAATTGAACGCCAACGTTTCACGATGTAGAGATACCATGCTTAAAACGATCACCACACCGCCAACCAAATCGCAGCAGGTCTGGCGCGTCATGATCACGGACATAACCGGCAACCACATGCTGACGACGTCAACCTTCGAACTGGCGAACGAGTTGGCGATGATCGCGACGATCAACGACTGTTTCACCCACCGCGTCTCGCCCACCGCCTTCCATATCGAGCCGGACAAGGTCAAAGCCCTGACACAGGCCCTCACTGCCGCGGGTTTTCCACCTGTCACCCGGTAGGGCTGCAGCGCGCCACAATCCCGCTGCAACAACTGACTTCAGGAGCACGTTATGGCTGACTGTCTGTTCTGCAAAATGGTGTCTGGCGCGATCACCCCGGACACAGTCTACGAGGACGATGATATTCTGGCGTTCAAAGATATCAATCCGCAGGCGCCGCTGCATGTGTTGATTATTCCGAAAGCGCATATTGCCACCGTCAATGACTTGTCAGACGCCAATGCTGCGACGGTCGGGCGTCTTTTTCTGACAGCAAAGCAGATCGCGGCGGACAACAGCCTGACTGATCCGGGGTATCGCCTGGTGATGAACTGCAATGCCGATGCCGGCCAAACAGTGTTTCACATCCATCTGCATCTCCTGGGCGGGCGCCCGATGACCTGGCCTCCGGGCTGAGCATGGTCTGGGGGATCGTCATCGTCGCTGTGGCGATCTGCTGTTATTATGGCGAGCGGCCCGCAGCGGCCACGTGCCATCAACGATTCCAACCCGTAACCAAAGCACTGAATAATGTCTAACCAATACGTTATAATCGGCGGTGGCCTGGCCGGCCGCGAGACCGCCAAACAACTGCGACGCAAAGACGACGAAGCCACGATCACCGTGATTTGCGACGAACCGCACGAGCCCTATGACCGGCCGCCGCTATCGAAGGAATTCATGCAGGGCAAGAAAACGCGTGAAGAGATTTTTCTCGAGAAACCCGGCGTGTACGCCGAGCAGAACATCCAGCTGCGACTGGGCAGCGCCGCGACCCGACTCGACCTGGACAAGCATGTCGTTGAACTTGCGGACTCCGCAACCGTGCCGTTCGACAAAGCGATCCTGGCCACAGGCGGCAGACCGATCGCATTGCCTGTGCCTGGTGCGGAGCTGGCCGGTGTGTATTACCTGCGCACGCTCGATGACTCGGAAGCGATCGGCGCCGCAGCAGCAGCCGACGGCAGCGCAGTTGTCATCGGCGGCGGCTTCATCGGCATGGAAGTGGCAGCTACGTTGAGCCAGCTTGGCGTGGCAGTCACTGTGATCGAGGAGCAGGCGCACATCTGGTCACGCTTCCTCGACAGCCGATTGGCGGACTTTTTTCAGCACTACTGCAGCGCGCGCGGCGTGACGTTTCTCTGCGGCACCCGGGTAACATCGATCGACGGCAGCGACCAGGTGACCGGCGTGACGACCGAAGACGGCCGCACGATTCCCTGCGACTTTGTCTGCATCGGCATCGGTATTCGCCCGAACATCGAACTGGCAGCCGAGGCCGGGCTGGAAACGGACAACGGCATTGTCGTCGATGAATTCATGCAGACCTCGCACGCGGACATATATGCCGCAGGCGACGTCATCAATTATCCTGACCCCTATGCCGGCACCCGGCGGCGGGTCGAGCACTGGTCGCACGCCAGCTACTGTGGTCGTCTGATCGCCGGCAACCTCACGGGTGAACCGACGCCCTATGATTTCCTGGCGTTTGTCTGGTCGGATGTTTTCGATCTGGCTCTGAAATTTGCCGGAGAACCGGCATTCGACCGGATTCTGGTGCGCGGCAAGATGTCAAGCGACGGGTTCTGTGTGCTATACATGGAAGGCGGTCTGCTGCGGGGCTGCTTCGCGATCAACGGCGACGTCCGCGAGTTTGCCATGATCAAGCAGCTGATTCAGAAGCGGATCGATCTGAGCGGAAAAGATGCTAATTTGGAGGATCCCGCCTCGGATGTAAAGGCGATTCTGAAAGGATAGAAGGGCAACACAGAACGACGAGAAAGATTCGTTCTACTGGATATCGAAGAGGCCGGCAGCGACGGCAATTTTGAGGGCGTTGCCACGATGACTGATGCGGTCTTTCTCGCTGGCGGACAGCTCGGCAAAGGTGCCGGCGAAGCCGGCGGGGACAAAGACGGGATCGTAGCCGAAACCGCTGGTGCCCCGCGGCGCGTCCGCAATGGTTCCACGCACTTCGCCATCTGCGGTGCCGATGAGGCCGTCGGGCGACGCGACAGCGACGACACAGACGAAGCGGGCGCTGCGATCGGCGTGTATCGCCAGCCGCTCGAGCAGCAGCTGGCAGCGATCCGCGTCGGTAGCGTCGGCACCGGCGTAGCGGGCCGAATAGACACCCGGTTCACCACCGAGTGCAAAGACTTCGAGCCCGGAGTCATCGGCAAAAACGGTATACCCCGTAGCGGTTGCAACAGCCGTTGCCTTGCGGATGGCGTTGGCCTCGAAGGTCGTTCCGGTTTCTTCTACATCGGGGATGCCGCCAACGTCATCGGGGCTCAGGCACTCGATGCTGCACGGCTTGAGGATGGCTCGCAATTCGACGAACTTGTGTCGGTTCGACGTTGCGGCCAGCAGTTGCTTCGGCATAACGTCGATTATTCGAAGAGGCCCAGAGCTTCTTCCTCTATCTCCTCATCTGTCACAGCCCCCTCGCGAAACGCGATTTCGATCTCGGAAGTCGAGGTATGCTGATGGTCCTGCGCCTTGTCGAAGTGCTTGCGCAGCTGGCGATCGACTTTGTCGAAAGCGGCGTTCAAGGCAATATGCACAACCCTGTTCGAAGCCTTCGCTGTATACTTGAGTTTCTTGCCGTGGAGGATGATTTCGACTTCAAACTCAGCTTTCCCCTTGTCGATGACAACGCGGGCGGATGTCAGTTTCGCGTAGTCTGTCTCAATGCGAGCGAGTTGCTCGTTGATATAGCTCTTCGTACGTTCCCGGATGCTCATGTGACGGCCCGCGATGATTTTCTCCATGACATATCTCCCAGTGGTGAGTGCCTTTGCCCTTATGCACTATATGGGTAAAAAACAATATTGGCAAGTGCAAAACAAAACGGTCAGGAGGAAAATTCCGGGCCCAGATAAACCCGTTTCGCCTGCTCGTCGTGGGTCAGAAATTCGCTGTCTCCCTCGCAAATAATTTCACCATTGCACATGATATAGGCGCGATCAACGATTGACAACGTGTCGCGCACACTGTGGTCAGTGATCAGAATGCCCAGCCCCATTTCCTTGAGATGGGAAACCATCTGCTTGACGTCATGTACGGCGATGGGATCTATGGCGTTGAACGGTTCATCGAGCATCATGAAACTGGGCTCGGTGACCAGTGACCTGGTGATCTCGAGGCGGCGGCGTTCGCCGCCGCTCAGGGTGATCGCCTTCTGCTTGGCCAAAGCGTGCAGATCGAGCCGTTCCAGAAGCTCCTGGAGCCGATGCTGACGCTCCTCGCGACTGATGTCGAGCGTTTCGAGGATCATCATGATGTTATCCTCGACCGTCAGTTTGCGGAAAATCGATGGATCCTGCGCCAGGTAGCCCATACCGCGCCGGGCGCGGCCGTACATCGGCAGGCTGGAGATATCGTCGCCCTTGAAAAAGATGGCGCCGCTGTCGGCCGGCACCAGGCCCATGATCATGTAGAAGCAGGTGGTCTTGCCGGCACCGTTGGGGCCAAGCAAACCAACGATCTCACCCGGGCGCACGTTGACATCGACGTCGCTGACGACCGTCTTACCGCGGTAGTTCTTGACCAAGCCGGTCGTTTCCAAAAGGAATTCAGACACCACACAATCCCCGTTTACGGATCCAGAAACCGTTCGTCGCCGGCCGTCCGGTAAATGCTCCAGGTCATGTCTCTGGAGTGGAACTTGCCGGTCTTCGGATGATAGACAACGAGCGTGCCGCCAGTGCCGTGGTTCTTGCCGAAGAAGACTTCTGGTTCCTCGGTCAAGGTGACTTCGTCGTCGACGACGTCATAGATTGCACGACCGCTGGTGGCCTTCTTTCCGGCGAGGCTGATGACGACGCTGCCGGTGCAAACGATGCGTTTGACCTGGAATCCGTCGTC
Source organism: Lentisphaeria bacterium (assembly GCA_963580095.1). Taxonomy (GTDB): domain Bacteria; phylum Verrucomicrobiota; class Lentisphaeria; order JABSQK01; family CAJWLW01; genus CAJWLW01. The sequence continues at coordinate 14,909 of CAUZJQ010000021.1, forward strand.
CATGTGGGCCACGGTTGTTTCGTTGGTGAGCTCGAAGCGTGTGTCCTTGACCTGGACATCACCGATGAAGGTGCAGATGTTCTCCGCCATGTCGAAGTCGGTGTCGTCGGCAACAATTGTCGTCGTGACCGGGGCCACTGGATCGGCGGTGCCTTCGCCTCTGGTTTCGGCATGACGGACAGTCCAGATGGTACGGCCAATGGCTTTGAACAGGTTATTCTTGCGATCGAAGACGATCCGCGCAGCGCCGGTGGCGGAATTTTCGCCGAAAGTCAGCTTTGGATCATCGTAGAGGGTCGCGACATTCTCGATGGCGTCGTAAATGGCGCGGCCACCGGTTGCTTGCTTGTCGTTGTCCTGCAGGATGACGACATTGCCTTCCGCCTCGATGTTGGTGATTTGCGAGTCCTTGTCGAGAAAAGCACTGACGCGATCGGCACGCAGCGTGAATTTTTCGTCGGTCACCTCGACATTGCCGGCGTAATCGCAGCGCTGCGCCGGCAGATCGAAGTCCATGGTTTCCGATCGGATCTCAATCGGCGGCGGACCGAATTTTTCATCGACGACCTGGGACTGGCAAACAACTGTTGCCAGCGCCAGGAAAAGGCAGAGATGGCCGGGGCGTTTCATTTTATTCCGGGTTTCGACGGATCGGGAGGGATAAATGTACAGGCACAAGGTGTTCGTTTCATTTCTGCCGGTTCAAAAGATTGGATTCGGCGGTATAGAATCGGCAAACCACATTACTTCGAATGGAGATACGTTGCTTGTCGAGGTTGAGATCGAAGCCAGTGCCGTCGATCGTCATTGTGCGGCCGCGAACCTGGACATGCTCATCGCTGGTTCCGGTCTGTCTAAGGCGGTCGAATCGACAAAACGGGGAGATCACGAGGAAAAGGCCGTCGGTCGTATGCAACTCGGCACTGAGACCTTGTACGATGACCCCGCGGCCGCTGGCATCGGCCTGATCGCCGTTGATCAACCAGGCAAGGGTACCGTCGATCTTGTAATCGCGCACCCTGAAGTCGGTGACCGAGTACTTACCACTGGGAAATGCGTCGGCAGCGCCGCCCCACAGGTTACAGCTGTAGAGCCAGGTAGCGAGTGCCAGCAGAATCAGGTATGATTTGGATGTCATAAATGGGGCATCTAAGAACTGTGTGATCCTCATGCGGGTCACTATTCGACGGAATTTCCCGGCTGACAGTTCCCCTGGTTACTTCAATTGGTTAATTGCTGAACTGCCGCGGCGAATCAACCGTCGCGGCACAACCACATGGCGGACTTGCTATAGCAACCGCCTTGCCGACGGGCGACGAAGGTGGCATCGACCTCATCATCTGCGATCAGCGCAAAGATTGGTTTAAGGTCGTGCGTGCGCTTCCGATGAAAAGCGATCGGCTCGACTACCTCAAGGTCCGGTTCCGTCGTCTGCCGACGGAAGTTCTGCATCAAACCGGTACCATCGTCGTCGTTGTCGTAGAACACGGCGGCCTTACGGGCGGAAAGAATCCGGCATGCGTAGTCGGGCAGGCATGTCGTCCCCTGGAAACCGTCTCGGCAGATATTGCACACGGTCCACGGCACATCGGCACAAACCGCCGCGTTCGTTGATGCCGACGAAAACTGCACGACCCCGGCGGAATTGTAAATTCCCTTGTCGACACTCGAACAGGCGGAATTGCGATGCAGGATGATTCTGACCGTTCGAGTCATTTCAATTATCCTCGGTCTGCAGCAGCGCCTCGGCACGGGCGACGTCTTCGGGGGTATCGACACCAAGGCAGCGACCGCTGCCCACCAGCACCTGGATACGCACACCGTTTTCCATGGCACGCAACTGTTCGAGTCTCTCGCAGCGCTCCAGTTGTCCCTGCGGCCATTTGACAAAGCGCTGCAGCAAATCGGCGGTGTACATGTAGATACCCCAGTGCGCCAGCGGCTGCACGTCGGCGCCGCCGTCACGATCGCAGGGAATACTGCTGCGGCTGAAGTACATGGCATTGCCGGCGGCATCCACGACGACTTTGACGATATTCGGATCCGCAAATTCCGGGCCGTCGTACTGTATCGGCACAGCGACGGTACCCATCTCCGATTGGTCCTGACCGCGCATGCGTGCGATGAGTTGGTCGAGGACGGCGGCGGGAATCAGTGGCTCGTCGCCCTGGACATTGAGGATCCAATGCGTGTCGAGGTTGCGGGCGACCTCGGCAATGCGGTCGGTACCGGTCGGATGATCGGGGCTGGTCATGACGCAGCGGCCGCCGAAACGTTCGACGCAATCGGCGATGCGTTCGTCGTCGGTGGCGACCAGAACCTCATCGACAGCGGTAGCGGCGGTGCGCTCGTAGACCCACTCAATCATCGGTTTCCGCAGAATCGGAACAAGCGGTTTGCCGGGAAAGCGGGTGCTGGCGTAGCGAGCGGGGATGACAGCGACGACGCGTTGCGACGAATCGTTCACGGTCAGAAATAATAGGTGGCGCAACCGACCTGAATGCCGGTACCGACGCTGATGACCAGACCGACATCGCCGGTCTTGACACGGGCGCTATCACGCGCGGCACCGAAGGCGTAAGCCATCGACGATGTAAACAGATCCTTACCATCCGCAACGATATCGACGAACTTGTCGTGGATGACATTGAGCTGTCGGCTCAGGCAGCCAATGAATTCTCTGGAGATCTGCGGGGGGAAGATGGCTTTGATCTGGGACAAATTAAGGTTCTCGCGATCGAGCAACTCGGCAACGACCCGAGGGATGATCTCCAGGTAGTAGTTCTCGATCTCCGGGTCCTTGTCGAAACTCAGATAGTTGCTGCCGGAATTCTGCCCGACGTGCGACGAGTAGGCATCGATGTAGTGGGTGTGGTAATCGAAATGGAAGGCACCGAAGCCGGTGGCCCCTTCGACATCCTCGTCGATGATCATGGCCGAGCCGGTTTCGCAGATGCCGAGCAGGCGGTCGGGCATTGCATCGGCGTTGTTTTCGATCTCCGAGGCAACAACCATGGCGGTATGGAACTTGCCGGACTTGATCATCGACACAGCGGTATGACAGGCATTGAGCGAACCGATGGCACCATTGAAAACATCAAATGCAAAGGTGTGTGGTCTGTCCGCGCCCATGGTGCCATTGATGCCCAGGCGACCGGCAATCATGGCGGCAATGGCGGGTTCGACGATGAAGTCGTTGCGATGGACCCCGGCGTGGATGAGCAGATCGATCTGGTCGCGGGAGTACGCGGACTTGCCGAGGCAGTCCTCGCCGGCAATGCGCACCATCTCGACAGCGTCCCGCGTGGTTTCGATACCCTCGGGAATCGAGCCGATGCTCTCGATGCGAACACGCGGCCCCGCAGCTTCACGGGCGGCAATGGCCTTGCCGACAATGGCCGGAGCACCGGCCGTTTCCGGCTTGCCGGTATCCGCGCGCATGCGGTCGGGCAAATTATCGAGGCAGTAGGCGGCAGTCCCGATCGTGATGCCGGAAGCCTGCACGGCGAACAGTACTTTGTCGCCATTGTTGATCTTCTTGCTCTGGATCTGATCCCACAGCGCAACAAAGTGCGTTGTCGTGGATGTGTTGCCGCGTTCTTCGAGGTTGTTCACCATCTTGCTGCGGCACAGTACTTCCTGCTTGAAGAAATCGTTGATCTGCTTGCATGTCTCGGCGATCGCGGTACGCGCGGTCTGGTGCATGATCAGGTGGCGGATGTCCTGCCACCTCCAGCCCGTGCCTTTGAGCACGCTGACCATATGCTGAACCGACTCCTTGATGGCGACGGCGTGAAGTTTGATTGATTCGGTGATCATGATAGCCCCGCCGTACTCACTGGAGGTCGGGCCGGCAATGCAGTAGTCGCTGTAATCACCGAGCGTAAACATGTCAATGTTGTGGAAGCCGCTCTGGTCGTCCTCGCTCTGCTCGAGGATGACGGCGACACCCGAGTCGCCGAGGGTAAGACAGGGGAAGCGGGCATCTGCCTTGGTATCGATCTCCTGCTGCGCGGTTTTCGTCAGGTGCGTGATGTACTCGCCGCTGACGATCATGGCGCGGCGCACGAAGCCTGATTTGAGAAAGCCATCGACGACGTTGACGGCGGTGAACATGCCGGCGCAGGCGTTGGAGATGTCGAAGACCAGGGCATTGTCGAAACCCATCTGCCGCTTCAATCGCACCGAGGTGCTCGGCTCGAAGGACAGGTGAAAGTTCGGTCCGTCGACCCGTGAGATGTTACAGCAGATCAGCAGGTCGATGTCTTCAGCGTTGTACTGCGACTTGGCCAGACATTTTCCGATAGCCTGGCGGCCCAAGTCAATAGAAAACTCGGTGTCGCCGGCCATGTGGCGAATACGGATACCGGTGAGGCGTTCCAGCGGGAAAAGAACGGTATTGCGACAGGAACGCAGAATTTCCTTGCTCGTGACTCTCTTCGGAGGCAAGTAAACACCGAGGCTTTCAATGACGGTGTTGCGCTTATCCATTCGTTGTTCCTTTTCCATCATAAAACCTGCTGGGGCAATCAATCTGCGGGTACCGCAACAAAGGTTTAGTATAACGGGGTCGCGCGAACGTTACAAACCCAGCACGAACCGCAGCGGCCGTTACTTGGCCGGCACCTCGGGAGTGGTCTCGACCTCTTCTGCCGGGTCCGGCGTCTCTTCGGCGCCATCCGGCGTGGCATCGTCGGCATCCGTGCCAGATTCCGGCGGAGTGGGCTTCGGCGGGGTGACCGGGATCTTCAGGGCACTGTCAGGTCCAAACGTGAGGCCGTCCGGCAACCCTGGCTGTTTCGGTTTTGGCGGGTTGTTCAGTGCTTCGATGCCTTCCTTCAGCGGCGGCAGAATTTCCAGGCGACGGATGACCGACTGTAACTGCGTCGTGCTGTTCTCGTTCTGGCCGGCAGCCTCGAGCATTTGCTCGAGCATGAGGCGGGCATTGTCGACCTCGCCGAGCATGGCGGCGCAATTGGCGGCTTGGCGGCGGGCGTCCGCACGGGCACGCGGGCTGCCGGCATCGAGTGACGCATCGTCGGCCACAGTTTTGAACTTGGCAAAGGCGGCCTCGTAATCTTTCTTGCCGAAAAGGCAATTGGCCTCGTTGATTCTGGCCTCGGCCGCGAGCTGGTGGCCCGGGTGTGCTGTTGCGAAGGCCACAAAACCGCCCAACGCCTTGTCGAAATCTCCGAGCCGGAAGTCGGCCATGGCTAGATGGAACTCGGCATCGACGGCGGCGGCGGTGCCGGCGTGGCTACTGATTACATCCTGGTAGATGGTCTGCTGTTCGGCGACTTTGTTTTTGAGCCTGTCCACGACGACGTAATCAATGGGGCGGATCATGCGGGTCGCATCGGCGAGCCTCGCCTGGGCTGCTGCTTCGGCTTTGCCACGATTACTGCGAACCACTGCCATCACCACGAAAACAATGACGGCGATGATGATGACGGAAAAAAAGAACTTGTAGTATGGAAGGATGCGTTGGAAGGTCTTCTGCGTGACTTCATCGGGGTCGAAGTTGATCCCGCCTGCCTTCGACTGCTCTTCGGTCTCAGGCGCCTGCCGGACCGGATGCCCTTTCGGCGCCGGACGGCGTTTGGTGTTGCCCTGTGCCATGGTATGTGATCTCCAGAGAGTTCGTTGAGAATGCGAAGTCGGTTAATGTAATGACAGCTTTCGAAAATGGCAACCTCTCGAAGACCAGTAGGTAGTGTCGCAATGGCGACAGTGGCAGTGGCAAACAGTCACAGCTGGAACATCATTCGCATCATGGAGTCGAATTTACAGCATTTGTGAGTCATTTGGGTTAGATTGATCAGTTCGTGTAACGCAAACAGCGCACCCGAATTCCAACAATTGTTACGTTGCAACCGAACTCCGCAAAAAAGGGAGGAGACCATGGACCGCAACAAAGTACGTATCACCTGCCGCTGGCTGGTGGCACTGGTGTTTATCCTTTCGGCGTTGACCAAGTTGTTCCCGATCGAGTTTTTCGAAAGCATGCTGGTGGATATCAATATCGCCGCAGACCGGCCGTCGGCAGGACACATGGCTCGTCTACTCGTGGCGCTCGAACTGATTCTGGGCGTCGGCCTGCTGCAGCGGCAGTTGCGGCGACGCTTCTTCCTGCCTGTAACGATGTTGCTTCTGGTGGCTTTCTCATTACATCTCGTACACTTCGGCTATAACGAAGGCTGGAACGAATCGTGTGGCTGCTTCGGCAAGTGGCTGTCAATGACGCCGATCTCGGCGATCATTAAAAACGTCGTCATGCTGGCGATGCTTGGCTTCGACTTCTGGGGCGGCGAAAAGGATCCGAAGTTTTCGTGGATATTCCCAAGCACGCTTATCCTTGTTGCGCTGGCAGGTGTATACGCGGTGTCCGGCATGCCCCGCGATGTCGTGCCGATCATGCCCCAGCAGACTGTCGAAGGCAATGATGACAATGGTGATGGCCGCGCCACAACGAACGGCGATGCTGAGAACAACGCCGATGACGCCACGCCGGTCGCGCCGTCATCGCCGAGTCCTTTCGCGGTGTTCGATGACGTACCGAAAATGCCGCACGACTTCGATATGAAACAGGGCCGGTGCCTGGTTTCTTTTTTCAACCCGGACTGTGAACACTGTAAGGAGATGGCCTACGAACTCGGTCAACTCTATCGCGAAACCGAAGCAGATATGGCGATCTATTTCGTATTCTTCGGCGAAGCGGACCTGGTCGAGGATTTCTTCCTCGAAACCGAGACTGAATGCCCGTATCTGATCGCTGACTTTGATACCTTCTTCGACTTCATAAACACCAGTCCGCCGGAGCTGTATCTACTGCGGGACGGGCAGGCCCAGAAACGCTGGAATTCGGACAGTTTCGATGCGGCAAAAGTGGCGGAAATTCTGCGCGCCGCGAAATAACCCAGCGACCGCCGTCGCGGAGATTCCACTAACTCTTTGAGTCATGGACAATTGCGCCGCGGCAGTGCGGCAATTTTCGCGGCACAAACGGCGGCACCTGGTAGTTTTTCCGCCGTTTGTTCGTCACGCAAGGGCTCGAACAGGTCGTTGCCAAAACTCAAAAAAAATATTTATAATCCACCAGTATCGCCACTTACGTTACGCGCAGCGGTCCGATTCGAAAACTCCGCTTGATAGGTTTCGCTGCATTACTTAGATTGGACTTCGTTGGTTGTGTGATTGAACCTCTTGGATTTGTTGAATACCCCGGGCCACACCGAGAAACCCATTTCCTGTCCACCGTCTGGTGCCTTGCAAATTGAATCGGCATGACACGATGGCGACAAGCAGTGATTTGGGCAAAGGTAGATAGCATTCCGGGTTCAAGGATGCACACACTGTTACGAACATGTTACTGAACCATTAACTTCTTTTCTGATCGAGCGGACGCTGTGACGACACAGCCACACGTGGTAGCCTCTGCTGACTAAATAGCTTTCCGAATTTCAGCCAGCCAGCCAGTCAACCAGCCACAGACTTGTCGCACAGTTCCCTGCACTTGACCAGGACTGCCTTAGCCGAGGTGGAACGCCGGTGAATTGTACGGAGATTTGGGGAGTTGCCAGCGAAAAGCTGCAGATATTGCTTGATCACGACAGTTTCGAACGTTATCTGACAGGCCTCGTTCCGGTAAGTTTCAACGCCGATTCGAGCACGCTGACACTGGGGGTACTCAACGACTTTGCCGCCTTATGGCTGGAATCCAACTACCGGGACATCATCAGTGAGGTCCTGCAGGATGTCGTCGGCGGCAAGGTCAACATCGCATTCGAAGGCGGCTACGGACCGACCGACACCGGTCAGGCCCCAACGAATGCCGGCGAGACAAGAGCAGACGAAATGCTCGCGAAAACCGTGGTTTCCAACCGCGTCCGGCGCCAACAGGAACGGTGCCGGCCGGATTTCACCTTCGACACATTCATCGTTGGCAACAGCAACCGGGTCGCTTATGCCGCCGCCAAGGCGGTATCGGAAAATCCAGGTCACGCTTACAACCCGTTGTTCATCTACGGCGCCTCCGGCCTCGGCAAAACGCACCTGCTGCAGGCCATCGCCAACGAGTTGACGAACGTCAACCCACGCACCCGCATCGAGTTCCTCACCAGTGAGGAATTTGTCAACGGCTACGTCGAGGCACTGCAGTCGCAGAACGTGCGTGAATTCCGACGCCATTTCCGCAGCCTCGATATTTTGCTCATCGATGATGTCCAGTTCTTCAAGGGCAAGGTTGGATCGTCGGAAGAATTTTTCCACACGTTCAATACGCTGCACAACGCCCATAAGCAGATCGTCCTCGCCTCCGATCGTACGCCCAAGGACATCAGCGGTCTGGAGCAACGGTTGGTCTCACGCTTCGACTGCGGGCTGTCGTCTGAGATTCTCCTGCCCGACGTCGAAACCCGTCTGGCGATTCTCAAGAAAAAACAGGAAAGCCAAACCATCAAACTCCCCGACGATGTGCTCAACCTCATCGCCAATCGTATCCCATCAAATATCCGCAGCCTCGAAGGCGCGCTCACCAAACTGATCATGAACATCACACTGTTCGACAGCGCAATGACCACCGACAAGGCCGAAGAACTGCTCATCGACAAGTTCGAAAACGAGTCACCCAGACTTTCCATCGACCGCATTCAGCGCTGTGTCGCCGACTGCTACGATCTGCGTGTCACCGATATCCTCGGCACGAAACGGCCGCGGAACATCGCGAAACCGCGCATGATAGCGATGTACCTGTCGCGGAAACTGACGGACAACTCGCTGCCGACGATCGGTGACGCCTTCAACCGGAACCATGCAACGATCATTCACGCCGTCGATACCATCGAACGCAAAATGGGCGACGACGAAAACCTGCGCACAAACGTCAGCATTCTGACGCGGCAGCTGCGTTCACCGCCGCAGTAACGGAAACAGACGGTGGCAATCGATTTTTTCCAGCATCCTCGAGACGACTGAAAAATTATCATAAAAGGTGTTATATTATCCTGTCTCGCATAGACTTGTGAGGCTGGCACTACGCGGTTCCACCGCTTGACGATGCGGAACGCAGGTGTACATATTGGCGATGTAATTGAAACCCCAACAGGCTTATGGGTTCCATCAACTTCCCCGTTCAACGCCTTCTTCCCGTTGCGCTGCTTGCCGCAGTCTCCATTGCTTCCGCGCAATATGTCGATGATTTCGACACTGAGGCACTGTTTGCCAGGAAGCTGATCGAAAAGCGGATGTACGACTTTGCCGAGCGCCAGCTCAATTTCGTCTCGAGCAATTTCAAGAACGAGCAGGACCAGATCAACATCCTTTACGGCCGCTACCACGGCGCCCGCGGAAAACGCAGCAAAGCCGTGGAGTACCTGAAAAAGGTTCCCAGCAGCAGCGCCCATTATTCCGGCGCCTGCCTGGCGCGGGCCCTCGTGGCCTCCAAGCCCGAGGACAAGGCAGCAGGTTTTGCCGCCTACCTCGCGTCCCTGGGCCCGCCGCCACTGAAAAACACCAAGAATGCCGACGAATTCACCAACGCCATGATACGCTACACCGAGGCGCTCAAGCGCCTCAACCAGCCGGCCAAGGCCGAAGAGATCATCAAGCTCATCCCCAAGTACTTGCCGAAATCCGGCTTTGATGATCGCATGGCAGAGTTTCTGGGACTACAGGCTAAGCTGGCCACCGTCGATATTCTGGTGGACAAGAAACGACCCTCGTCTCAGTACGAGGCAGATGTCAACGCAGCCCTCAAAACAATCGAGGGCATGATGTGGCACGAGCCCGACCTGATCACCGCCCTCGCCTATACCGAGTTCGGCCATGCCTGCGTACTGCTCAAACAGCCGGACAAAGCGATTAAAACCCTCAACGGTGTCGCCGGCGATCTGGACAACATTGAAAAAGCTCTCAAAAAACAATATGGCAACATCTGCGGTTCCCCCCTGGCCCCGGCCTACTATTATCTGGGCGAAGCACTTATGGCGAAAGGACGCATCGCCCGCGACAACGGTAACAAGGGCGACGCCCAACGCCATCTGCTAAAGGCCCTTCAGCAATACTACAAGTGCGCCAAGCGCTACAAATGTGCCCCGATCTATGACAAGGCATCACAGAAGGTGCTGTTGGTGAAGGATATTCTGGTCGACAAGTTCGGTGTCAATCACGACAAACTCAACGCCAAGTTTCCGCCGACCAATGAACAGGCGGTAAAAATCGCCGCCGGACATGCCGAGTACAAATTGCAGCAATACAGCCGTGCCCTGCCACATTATCTCGGGGCCGCCCGGCTCGGCCTCCGCAGCCGCCAGGCAGCTGAGGCATTTCTCTTTGCCGCCATCTGTTACTACAAGACCGATCACTACCTCGAAGCCGCCGCTTGCGCCGACTTCATGGCGGAACGCTATCCCAGGGACAAATACACCTGGGACGCGCTGTTCAATGTCGCCACCATCCTGCGCGTCAGGAGCAACAAATTCCGCCAATCCAACCTTGCCCTGTCCGATCGCTATAACGGCTATTCTGCTTTGCTCATGGGACGGTTCGTCAAACTGGCGCCGGATCATCCCAAAGCCCCCACCGCGGCCAACACTACCGCCGAGTCGCAGTACGCCCGCGGCAGTCGGTTGTCCAAAGAAAAGAAAATCCTCGTCCAGTCCGGAAAGTCGCCCGAAAAAATCAGGGCGCACGTGCTCAAGATGCGCAAGGAATACCTCGCCGCAGTGCCGCTCTACGAAGTGTTGACCGAGCAATACGGCGGCACCAAGGAGGGGGTCAAAGCTCTGTACCGGCTCGGCTGGATCTACCATATCGACGACGACAGCGAAAACGCTTACAGCTATTTCCTACGGTACTGTGAGGTCCAGCAGGAACCTGTCCGGGAGAAATACGAATCGAAATTTCTCGCTGCGCGTCGCCTCATGTTGCTCGACCGAATCGACGATGCGATGAAACACTTCGAGGAATTCCTCGCGTGGACCAAGCCCGGCACCGCCTATCACCAGACCGAACACCTCGGCACCTACCGTGAAAACGCCATCGGCTTCACCGCCTGGTGCTACGACATCAAAGCGCAGAAAATCAGGAAGGAAATTACCACGTTGAACCAGAAACTGCTCACGGCGCCCAGTGAACTGCCGGAGGACGGGGAAGCCGACGAAAGGGCAAGCGACGACGGCGGAGATCAGGTTGAAGCCGTTGTCGACAAACCCCTCACCGCCCCAGAGATCGCCGCCCGCATCGAAGAGTTGCAAGTGCAGTTCGATGCGTACAAAGCCCGCGCTACCCGTGAGTTCATCGCCTTCGTCAACCGCTACCCCGATTCCGGACAAACCCCGGCGAACTTGGCCAAGATCGCTTCGCTCCATGTCGAACAGAAGGACTTCGCCACCGCCGAAACCTGGCTGATCCGCCTGAACGAGGAATATCCGAAATCCGCCGCCACGGTTCAGGCCAGGTTCACCCTCGGCCGGGTCTACATCGAAAACGACAACTACCCGAAAGCATCAGAGACCTTCGGCAAGATACTCGACCGCCTGCCCAGCTATCCGCTGGCCAACCTGGTCTATGTCGGCTCCCGTATGTATATCGACGGCGACCCGGCGCGGCCGGGGTTGACCCCCGGAATCACCCTCGCCGCTAATCGCGAAATCGTCGTGCGCGCCGAAAATCCCGAACATCCTGAACGGGCTCGTGCCCTCAAACACCGCAATCGCGCCATGTTCAGAATTTCCACCTGTCTGCTGGCGACGGAGCAATTCGAAGAAGCCATTGAACTGTTCGAACGCATGATGCGCGAAAGTGAGGCTGCCAAGGAAAGCGGCGGCAAGGAAAGCGCCTACTACTTCGATATCCTGCACGGCCGCGGCGTCGCCTTTCGTCATGCCGGCCGCCTCGAAGAATCCAGCGCCAGCTTTGACAAACTACTGTCGGAAATCAACCGCGACCGCTATCCGGGCCAGTACTACGCCAGCCTCGTAGGTGCCGGCATCTCGATGGCCGGCAGCGATAATGAGAAGACCGTCCGCAGATCAGTCGCCCGATTCATGCAGGTCATTCAGTTCGCCGATGCCGACAACCCCAGGATCAGGT
>CAUZJQ010000022.1:0-26838 GCA_963580095.1 Lentisphaeria bacterium
AATGTCGGGTTTCTCAGGCATGGGATTCCGCGTTCGGCGTTCGAAGTTCAGCTCAGAGGTTTTCCTTGATCCGGTCTGCTGTCTCCTGCGCGCAGCGCACGCAGTCGGGGATGCCGTTGCCGCGGTACGGCCAGCCGCATAGGTACAGGTCGCCGGCGTCGCGTACCGCCGCTTCCATGCGTTCGACACGTTCGAGGTGTCCCACTTCGTACTGTGGATGCGCATCCGGCCAGCGGTAGACTCGAGTGATCGAGGATGCTGCCGAGAACCCCATGATATCGCGCAATTCATCGAGCGCAATTTCGATCAAAGCCTCGTCGGCTGTCTGCATCACCCATTCGCCATTGTCCGGCCCGCCCATGAAGGCGCGCAGCAGCACGGTGTCGCCCGCGGCGCGGCCCGCGAATTTGTTCGATACCCAGGTGCATGCCTGGATTTTTCGTTGCTCACCTGCCGGCACAACGAAACCGGTGCCGTCCGGAATTTGCGAATTACGCAATTGATCGGGGGCGAAGCCCAGTGAGACGGTGGCGGTGGATACGTGGTTGATCGTCTCGAGCTCGGCGGCGAGCGTCGGCAGTTGGCTGCGGCAGATCGATGCGGCGCTGGCGGCAGGGCAGGCCATGACTATCGCACGCGCGGTTTCGGTGCCGTGGTTGGTATGCACTGTGAACCCGTTGTCTTTCGCTTCGAGGCAGGAAACCGTGACGCCGGTTTTGATCCTGTTGCCAAGTTGCTCGACGAGAGCATCGATCATCGTTCCCATGCCGCCCGCGAGAGTCGTGAACATGCTCGAGGGTTTGTCGCCGCTCGGCCGGTTTTCCATGGCGCGAATGAGGCTGCCGTGTTTCTGTTCGGCATCGAGGAATCGTGGGAAGGCACAGCGCATGCTCAGCTTTTCCGGTGGCGTCATATAAATGGCGCCGAGCAGCGGGCCGGCGATTGTCTCGAGGCATTCGCGACCAAATCGGCGAGTTATGAAAGCGTCCAGGCTCTCATCCTTTTGCTCAGGGCCGCACGGGATATCGCGTTCCTGCAGCATGCGCTCTTTGCCGGCGTCTGAGATCAGTGGGCTGCGTCGGAACGCTGCTGCGTCGGTCGGGATCATCAGAACCATGCCATCTGGCATTGGCATCAGTTCGCTGTTGTGCAGAATGAAGAACCGGGGGCGCTCACTGCGTGTCGGTTGCAGCTGATCTTCGAGGCCAAGCTCGCGACAGAGGTCGATCGCCCAAGGCTTCTGGGTCAGGACGCTGTCGGCGCCGCCTTCGATCAGGAAATCGTCAACACGCTCGGTGACGATTCTGCCGCCGCAGCGCTCGCCAGCCTCGAGCACCGTGCACGGAATGTCATGCTTTGACAGGTGCCAGGCTGTAGCCAGTCCCGAGATGCCGCCGCCGACAATGATTACTCCGGACATGACACACGGGTATGTTGGTGGACGAAATCGACCAGCAGCGCGACGTTTTCCTGGGGTGTCTGCGGGACGATGCCGTGGCCGACGTTGAAGATGTGCCCGGGCCGACCCGCGACACTGTCGAGGATCCGACCGGTGTGTTCCCGGATAGCTTCGGAGTTGGTCGTCAGAATAATCGGATCGAGATTGCCCTGCACCGCGACGTCGCCCAGGGAGTCCCAGGTCTCCGCCAGGTCGAGCCGCCAGTCGATGCCGATGACATCCGGACCGAGTGTCTTGAAGATCGACAGCAACCCGGCACAGCCGGTGCCGAAGAGAATGAGTGGTGTATCGGGATGCTGCGCCTTGACCGTGTCGATGACTCGTTGCGTGTGCGGCATGGCGAAGCTGCGGTAATCGGTTGGTGACAGGATGCCGATCCACGAATCGAACAGTTGTACAGCATCGGCGCCTGCTTCGATCTGGGCACACAAGTAATCGGCGATCATCGCAGCGAGCTTTTCCTGCAGGGCGTGCCAGTCTTTCGGTGATTCATGCATGAGGCCTTTGACGTGCAGGAAATTCTTCGACGCACCGCCCTCGATCGCATACGTCGAAACAGTAAACGGGGCCCCGGAAAATCCGATGAGCGGCACCTTGCCGTCCAGCTCGGAAACGCTCAGGCGCACCGCTTCAATGGTAAACTGTAGTGCTTCGGCGGCGTTCGGCGTCCGCAGCTTTTCGATGTCTGCAGCGCCGCGCACGGGATTGTGGATAATCGGCCCGTCGCCTTTGACGAATTCGAGCTGCAGCCCCATTGGTTCGAGGATCGGCAGGATGTCGGCAAAGACGATCGCGGCGTCCAGATCAAACGCATTGATCGGCTGCAGGGTGACTTCGGCCGCCAGTTCGGGAGCCTTGATCAACTCGAGGATCTTGTATTTCGCGCGCAGGTCACGATACGCCTGCATATACCTGCCGGCCTGACGCATCAGCCATACAGGCGTCGCATCGACTGGCTGGCGTCGGCACGCCTTGAGAAATCGATCGGCTCGGGACATCAGTTTTCCGCCAGCCAGCGACAGGCGTCGGCTGCATGGTAGGTGATAATCAGGTCGGCGCCGGCGCGCTTGATAGAGGTCAGGATTTCCATCGTGACCGTGCGCTCGTCGAGCCAGCCGCTAACCGCCGCCGCCTTGACCATCGAATACTCGCCGCTGACGTTGTACGCGACGATCGGCAGTGAACAGATTTCGCGCGTCTGACGGATCACGTCCAGATATGAAAGAGCCGGCTTGACCATGATCATGTCGGCGCCCTCGTCGACATCCAGCAGCACTTCACGGATTGCTTCACGGACGTTGGCCGTGTCCATCTGATGACTCCGGCGGTCGCCAAACGCCGGGGCACCGTCGGCTGCATCGCGGAATGGACCGTAAAAGCCGCTGGCGTATTTGACGGCATAACTCAGGATGCTGACTTGTTCATGACCGTCCCCATCGAGGGCGTCACGGATGGCAACGACCATACTGTCCATCATGCCGCTTGGTGCGACAACATCAGCGCCGGCCGCAGCGTGCGAGACGGCGACGCGCTGCAGGACTTCCAGAGTCTTGTCGTTGAGAATTTCTTCGCCGTCGAGTACGCCGCAATGGCCGTGATCGGTATATTCGCACAGGCACACGTCGGTAATGACGACTAGTTCAGGCACCGCCGCTTTGATGGCGCGGACTGCCTGCTGGATGATGCCGTCGTCGGCGAAGTTCTCTTGACCGACTGCATCCTTTGTTGCCGGCAATCCGAAAAGCAACACTGCCGGAATGCCGAGTGCGGCGATTTTTGCGGATTCTGCAACTGCCCGGTCGACGGACAGCTGTGCGACTCCCGGCATGGAGGCGATCGGATTGGATATGTCGTTGCCGTGTACAATAAACAACGGCGCGATGAAATCGGCAGGTGACAATGTTGTTTCGCTCAGCATACGCCGCAGCGCCGGTGTGCGCCGCAGCCGTCGTGGTCGATGTGGAAGATTCATGATGCCTCCCGGATGATTTCGTCGGCGCCCGCGTCGATCGCCTGTTGTGCCAACTCGGCGCCGACAGCCTCAGGCGTTGCGGCGTTGCCCGAGGCGCGTACGCGCACGATGCGCTCACCATCGGTCGCCGCAACCAACCCGTGGCAGGTCAGGGCGTCACCGTCGATCGTTGCGAGGGCCCCGAGCGGCAGTTGGCAGCCGCCACCGAGCTCAGACAGAAAGGTCCGCTCTGCCGTGACGGCAGCGCGGGTCGGGTTGTGGTTGATTGTTTTCAGTTCGGATTTCATCCATTCGTCGTCGACACGGCATTGAATGCCGATTGCTCCCTGGCCGGGTGCCGGCAGCATTTGTTCGACGGTCAGGTATTCGGTGATGTGCTTGTCCAGCCCAAGCCGGTGCAGACCGGCAGCCGCCAGAATGATGGCGTCGTAATCGCCGCCGGGATCGAGCACTTTGCGAATGCGCGTATCAATATTGCCGCGTAACGGTACCGACACCAGATCCGGGCGGATGATTCGCAGTTGGGCGATCCGCCGCAGACTGCCTGTGCCGATTCGGCCGCCTGCGGCCAATTCGGCAAGGCCGTTGCCGCTCAGGCTGATCAGCACATCCCTCGGGTCGGCACGTTCCGGGCAGGCTGCTGTCAGCAGTCCGGGAACGTCATCGACCGGCAGATCCTTAAGGCTGTGTACGGCCAGATCGATATCGGCGGCGCGCAGCGCCGCTTCGAGTTCCTCGGTAAATACGCCTTTGCCGCCGAGCTCCGGCAATGGCTTCGTCAGGTCGCGGTCGCCGCGAGTGCTTATGACGACGGTCTCGGTTTTGTGGCCTCGACCGGCCAGTTCGGCGGCGATGGACTCGGTTTGGGCGAGTGCCAGGCCGCTGCCGCGGCTGCCAAGACGGATGGAGCGCTGGGTAGTCATTCGTAAATAAGCGGTAAAAATTGAACCGGTGTCACGGCATGTAATATGCCCGCGACTCGGTCGGTTTGCTCAAGCCGTTGTGTGTGTGAAATTGCGACTGTATAATATCTGTATAAATCCAACGTAACAACCGACTACCGATGAACATCCTCCTGCTCACCTCCCATAGCCTGGTCTGGCTCGCTGCAATTCTCGGCGTTATCCGCCTGAAGCAACAGAATCCGGGCAGCCTGCGTCTGTTCTGGATTACTTCTGCCATCGCGGCTGCGACGCAACTGGCGTGGCTGCTGTGGGCTGGAATCGATTATCCCTATTGCGTGCTGTTTGATGCCTGGGGCATGTTGGCCGTCGTCGTGCTGGCTGTCCTGGGAATTTGTTTTACCAGTAGTCGCCGTTTCCGTTCCCCGCGCCTGGCGGTGGGGGCCCTGTGTCTGCTGGCTGCGGCGGTTGCCCTTGGACAACTCGCTTTCCCGCGGGGCGTTCGGCCGGATCCCGAACAGATCGATGCCTTGCGCTCGATGCATATTTTTCTCATGGTCATTGGCTATGCCGTTTTGATGATCTCCTGCGTGACCGGCGTGTTGTTCCTGACGCGCAGTCAATCACTGAAGTCGAACGATCCGTTGGTTGACGGACTGCCATGGCCGGCATTGACCAGTATCGATAGGTTCTACATGTCATCGACTGGCTGGGGGCTGCTGCTGATTGCCGCAGCGATTGTGCTGGGTGTCGTTGGCATTCCCGGTGCCAGCCGTGCGGCGAATGTCTGGTACGCTGATCCCACGGTCTGGCTCACATTGATCGGTTTCGGCTGCTACGCCTGCGGTTGGCTGGTGCGTCGCCGCCGCGGCTTTTGTAACCGCGCCGTCGTGGTTGCCGGGACGCTGGGATTTGTCTGTGTGGCGCTGGCATTCTTCGCAGGTACTCTGTTGCATCGCGGCGTTCATCCATACTAATCACTGTGAATCCCGCTGCACAATCAATCTGGGACACCCCGGGCGACACGCCGCTGATCGACCCGTTGAGGCTGATCGGTGTCGATCACAACGCCGCGAAGGTCGATACACGCGAGCAGATATCCTTTCAGTTGGATGAGCTTGATTCGCTGTTGTCCAGGCTTCGCGCCGACCTTGGACTCAGGGAAATCGTCGCACTGTCGACCTGTAACCGCACTGAATTCTACTGGGTCGCTGACGGCGAACCGGCGGTGACAGACTTCTTCAACGCGCTTGGCGATACGCTGGCCCCGGCGATGATCGAGGAGCTTGCATACCAATACCGGGGTCCGGCGGTGGCGGCCCACCTGTTTCGCGTCGTGTCCGGTCTCGAGTCTATGCTTGTCGGGGAAACGCAGATTCATCATCAGGTCAAGCGCTCCTATGAGATTGCTCGGCACGCGGGTGCTTCGCAGACTTGCTTCAATGTCCTGTTCCAGAAAGCGTTCGAAGTGGCAAAAACGGTGCGGTCCGACGCTGCGCTCAAGTTGTACCGCGCCTCTGTGCCTGGTGCGGCTGTGCAGTTGGCGCAGGCCGTTTTTGATAATCTGGCGTCGGCATCGATCGTCGTGGTTGGGACCGGTGATATTGCTGAGGTGACGCTGGAGGAAATGCGTGCCGCCGGCGCCCGCAACGTTACGGCGCTGAGTCGCCAGCCGGAGGCGCGCACGGCCTGGGCGGAGAAGAATCACATTGAACTGGGAGATCTTGGGTCGTTGCCTGGGCGCCTGGCCGCGGCGGATATTGTCGTAACCTGTGCTGGTACTGACGAGTCCGTCATTGCGGCCGCGCATATTGGCCGACGTGATCGGCCGCTGCTGATCTTCGACCTCGGCGTCCCGCGAAATGTCGATCCGGACGTCAGTGAAATCGAGCAGGTGTACTTACACAACATCGATGACCTGCAAGGCGTGGCCAATCGCAATCGTGCCCGGCTGCAGACCGAAATCGAACGGGCCGAGGCTATTATTGACAAGGCGCTGGTGGCCTATGTGAATGAATGCCGTGCCGCGAACGCAGGCACGACGATCCGCGATTTCCGGGCGAACGCCGAAGCGATTGCCACGGACGAGTTCCAAGCCGTCCTGACGCGTCTCGATCATCTGTCCGATAAAGACAAGGACGAGGTGCGCAAGCTGCTCAATCGTGTCGTCGGGAAAATTGTCCACCCGCCGACGGAGGCCATGCGTGAAGCCTCGAAGCAGGGTGACGGGGGTGACGCGATTCTCTGGGCGCGGCGGATCCTCGGGCTGCACAAAGAATGAGCGACCGCAATCCCGCGGACCGGTATCCGGCCGTTCGGATTAGTAGGATTTGGCGAAGATAACGCGGCGTTGGCTGGGTTCGCCGGAGATGACGCAGGTGCCGGATTCGGGTTCGGCGTCGTTGGGGATGCAGCGAATGGTGACGTTTAGATCGTTCTTGACCTGCTCCTCGACATCGTCTTTGCCGTTCCAGTGACACATGGCGAAGCCACCGTGGATTTCAGGTTTGTCCCGGTTCTGCGGGGTGAAGAAGTCGTAAAACTCGTCTTTGTTGTCGATGTTGACAGTATTGGCGGCACGAAACTCGACAGCACGTTCGAGCAGGCCGTCCTGGATCTCGGCCAGAATGTCGGCGACGCTCCCGATGAATTCTGCGCGAGGTATGGACTGCTTGTCCTTGTGCGAATGGTCACGTCGCGCGGCGAAGACGGCGTCCGACTCGACATCGCGTGGACCGATCTCCAGACGGATGGGAATGCCATTCTTGATCCAGTGCCAAACTTTTTCGCCGCCACGCAGGTCGCGGGTATCGACTTCGACTTCGACAGGGCGCCCGTCGTAATAAATAGCGCGTATCTCCGCCGCGAGCTTTTCGCAGTATTCCAGGACCTGGGCTCGAGTTTCTTCTTTGTGCATGACCGGTAGGATGACGACGTGCGCCGGTGCCAGGCGCGGCGGCAACAGCAGGCCGTCGTCGTCGCTGTGGGTCATGAGCAGGCCGCCGATGAGTCGGGTCGAGACGCCCCAGGACGTGGTCCAGGCGAATTCCTCCCGGCCGTGTTCGCTCAGGTACTTGATGCCGGAGGCAGTGGCGAAGTTCTGTCCGAGGAAGTGGGAGGTGCCGGCCTGCAGAGCTTTTCGGTCCTGCATCATGGCCTCGATCGACCAGGTGTTGACGGCGCCCGGAAAGCGTTCGGCGGCGGTTTTTTCACCCTTGATGACGGGCATCGCCATGTAGTTTTCGGCAAAGTCCGCGTAGACGTCCAGCATGCGGATGGTTTCCTCCATCGCTTCTGCCTCGGTGGCGTGGGCGGTGTGGCCCTCCTGCCAAAGGAATTCGCTGGTGCGCAGGAACATGCGGGTGCGCATTTCCCAGCGCACGACATTGGCCCACTGATTGATCAGGATCGGCAGGTCGCGATAGGATTGCACCCACTTGGCGTACATGGCCCCGATGATGGTCTCAGATGTGGGCCGGATAATCAGCGGCTCCTCGAGCTCACCGGCGGGCACGAGGCCCCCGTCGGGTCCTTTCTCAAGCCGATGGTGAGTGACGACGGCGCATTCCTTGGCAAAGCCTTCAACGTGTTCGGCCTCCTTTTCGAGGAAGCTTTTCGGGATAAGAAGCGGGAAATAGGCGTTGCGATGGCCGGTATCCTTGAACTTGCGGTCGAGGACGCGCTGAACGTTTTCCCACAGACTGTAGCCCCACGGCTTGATGACCATGCATCCGCGTACGGGTGAAGGTTCCGCGAGGTCGGCAGCACGGATGACTTGCTGATACCACTCCGGGTAGTCTTCGGCGCGAGTGGGGGAGATGGCGTTTTTCGGTGGCTTTGCCATGGTGTATGGTATCCTCGCACAGGTGATATTCGGGTTCGCAAGGGGAAACTTACAGTCAGAATTGACGATAACCATGCCAACGATGCCGGCGGGCAGCCATCCGGCAGCGGGTGGCCATGGTCGGCGGCACGCTGGTCAATCCGCCGGCCGGCGAGTTGTTCGTGGCAACCCTATTCTGCGGCGTGGTCGAATTTGTCTTCCTGTGCCCTGTATTTGGGAACTTCTACGACCTGCTCGAACTCGCTGAAGCTCAGGATTGGCCCTTCGAATCCTTCGGTCGTGCCATGTTCGTGGAGATGCTGCAGGCAGGCGCCCATTACGGCGGCGGCGCTGAACAGTCCGGAAAGCGGATAGACAACGATCTTGCACCCCAGTTCCTGGAGTTTTTCAGCCGGCAACAGGGGCGTGCGTCCGCCCTCGATCATGTTGGCGAACAGTGGTATGCCTTTGAATGCATCGGCGATTGTCTGCAAATCCTCGATGTTCTGTGGTGCCTCGATGAAGACGACGTCGGCACCGGCTTCATAGTAGGCGTGGCCGCGGGTGATCGCTTCATCAAGGCCGCAAGGCGCGCGAGCATCGGTACGACCGATCATCACAAGGCCGCTGTCGCCGCGAGCTTCCGCGGCGGCCCGCACTTTCTCGACGTGTTCGGCCATCGGGATGACACGTTTGCCGGCGAAGTGGCCGCATTTTTTTGGCCACTCCTGGTCCTCGAGAATGAACCCGGCGATGTCGTGGCGCACGAGCTCGGTGACGGTACGGTAGACATTCAGTGGATTGCCGTAGCCGGTGTCGATATCGGCGACAAGCGGGATGTCGACGGCGGCCGTGATGCGACTGGCCGCGTACATCATTTCGGTGGCTGTCAGGAATCCGTAGTCTGGTTTGCCGAGGGCCGCGGCGGAGACTCCGAAGCCGCTGGTGAAGACCGCGTCGAATCCGGCCTGCTCGACGAGTTTAGCGCCGAGACAATCGTACACGCCGGGCAGTACGAGGATGTCGGGTTGTTCCAGGATTTGCCGGAGCTTTGCTGCTTTCGGAGTCATTTTTCATCCTCGCGTTGTGGCTTGCGTGTGCCAACGATGGGTTCCCTGGCATCGGCGGAAGGGGGCATGAAGATCGAGCGCTTGAAATGATTCAGTACTTGCGGATCCGTCCGGTTGCGGGGATGGATGACGGTAATCAGCGGGCGGTGGTCCGACGATATCGACCAATCAGGAACGGTGGGAATGATGCTCCCTTCGAAGTCGACCTCCGGCAGCAGCCCGAATGATACCAGGGTGTAATCGTGGCGGCTGTAGGAATCGGCCTTCCACCAGATGTGGGTCCAGCTGGCTTTCGTTTCGTCGACTGGACGCAGGTCGTAGAGGCGCTTGCCAGCGCCGGCGCGTCGTTTCATCAATGTGTTGATCGAGGAGGAATTGGGTGAGTCGTTGAGGTCGCCGACGACGAGCACGTTGGCACCTGCATCGGATTTGAGAATAGTGTCGACGTGATAGCGTAGTTGCCGTGCTTCGTAGCGTCGCATGTCGGTTTGACCAAGTGAGTTGAACACTTTCGACTTGAGATGCGCTCCGACGATGTGGAGTTCGTAGTCGTTGGCGAACCTGAAAACGCAGTGGGCAAAGCCGCGCTTGACCGGCTGCGTCCGCTCCTTGATCTGGTAGGTCGAGGTAATGTCGTGGGCGACGCGCACGGGCACGAATCGCGCGAGTACAGCGAGTTTGCGGTTGGCGTCTGCGGCGTTGACGACGGTGGCGTAAGGATACTGGCGGCCGGCTGCGGCGAGGTCAGCTTGCAAGCGCGCGACGCCGGCATCACCGGCGATCTCGGACAGGACCATAATGTCCGGATCGACAGCGGCGATGATTCGGGCCGTAGCGGCGTATGCCTTGTCGTCGCGCCGGCTCTGCTTGGTGGCGTAGTTGTTGAGGTTGTAGGAGAGAACGACGAGTTTCTCCGGCGCCGTTGGCAGCGGTTGATGCTGCGCCGGTGCCATTGTTCCCGGCAGCAGGCTGATGGCGGCGATAGCGATCGGGAGGAGGGCTGGCGCAGTAGTCACGGTTGCTCTATCGTTTCCTCGGCGACTGTGCGATCGCCGTAGATGAGTTGATCGGCTTTCAGCAGTGCTTCTATTTTGTAATGTTCGCGCGTTTCGCAGCTGAAGACATGGATCAGGACATCACTGTAATCCATGACAATCCAATGGCTGATCGGTACGCCGTCGACGTTTTGCGGATGGATTCCCTGCTCCTTGAACGTCTTGCTCAGATGATTCATAATCGACCGGATATGGGTATCGGAGTTGCCGCTGCAGATGACGTAGTAATCGGTGAGTATGGAGGTTTTTCTGACGTCGTAGCAGACGACATTTTCCGCTTTTCGGTCTTGGCATATTTCGATGCAGCAGTCGGCGAATTCTCGTGATTCCATGGAAACACTGCTCCTTTAGCGGTATAACTGGTGGGCGCTAATATAGTCGCATACGGGGGCAGTTAAAAAGTGCCTTGCTGCTTTGTCGCGGCATTGCAGCATGGCACGTAGTTCGGAGGAGCTTACATCGATTTCCGTTGCCTCGATGATTGCCGCAGTTAGTTCGGTGGCTGCGGCCGCACCGAAATGTCGGGAGACGTCCTCTACTGATGGCGGTGCGACGCCCGGGCGTCGGCAGATCACGAACTTGTAGTCGCGCACGAGCGGCCCTGCCGCTTTCCAGGCGGGCAATTCACAGAGGCTGTCCATACCGATGATCAGGTGTAGCTGCTGTTCGAGTTGTGCCTGCAGCAGCGCGGCGGTATCGCATGTGTAGGATACCCCGTTGCGGTTCAGTTCGAGCTCTGAAATGATGACGCCCGGCTGTGTGTCGAACGCCAGATGCAGCATCGCAGTGCGGTCGGGTCCAGGCGAGATTGAGGCGCCCAGCTTATGCGGCGGAGTTGCTGCCGGCATGACGATGATCTGCTCGACGGCGGTCCGGGCGAGGACTTCAGTGACGATGTTGACGTGACCGTTGTGGACCGGGTCGAAGGTGCCGCCGAAGAGGCCGGTTTCTTTAGTCGGGTCGATAGTTTCTTGCATAATTTATTCCGGCGTCTCAAGGCCCAGGTTGCGTGCGACCGCGAGAAAATCGTCGGGCACTGGCGCGGTAAACTCCAGCAGTTCTTTGGTACGCGGATGGCGGATGCCGAGCCGCCAGGCGTGCAGCATTTGCCGTGGCGCTTCGATCGTGCAACTGCTGCTGCCGTATAGATTGTCACCGACAATCGGCAACTTTTCATGGGCGAGGTGGACGCGGATCTGATGTGTGCGCCCGGTTTCCAACTGCACTTGCAACAGGGCGGCTTCGGCGCTGCGAGAGAGGACGTTCCACAAAGTAACGGCGTTCTTGCCGTTGCGTTCGACGACTGCCATTTTCTTGCGATGCTTCGGGTGTCGACCGATGGGGGAACGCGCTTCACCGCTGTCTGCGGCCGGTGTGCCGGCGGTGATTGCCAGGTAGTTTTTTTCGACCAGGCGTTCGGCGAACGCCGCGCTCAGACGGTCCCGGGAAATCGGGTTGCGGGCGACGATCATGACGCCGGAGGTATCTTTGTCGAGACGGTGGACGATGCCGGGTCGCGCGTTGTCGTCCGCCATTTCCGTGAAGCTGTCGTAGTCGTATCCGAGCAGGGCGTTGACCAGAGTGCCGGACTGCGTGCCGGCGCCGGGGTGGACAACGAGGTCGGCCGGTTTATCGATGACCAGGATATCCTCGTCCTCGAAGAGAATCGGCAGGTCAAAGGCCTCCGAGTCGAGTTGCATTTGTTCGGGCGGCGGCCAGTCGACAGCAACTTCATCACCGGCAGCGACATTGTCGCGTTTGCGTGCCGTTGCGCCGTTGCGGGTGACGCGACCATGATCGATGATGCGGGTGAGATAGCTGCGGGAGTATTCTTCGAAAGAGACTGCCAGGAAACGGTCGAGACGCAGTCCGGCGGCCTTTTCCGAGACGATCAGTTGATTAATCTGGGACATGGTTTGCTGGTCGGTTACTGTTCCGAATCCGCTGCGGGCACGTCTTTGTTGGCCTTGCTGCACCCGAGATAGCAGAACAGTGCGATGCCGGCGGCTAACACGACGAGGCAAATAACCTGGGCGGGAGTCAGGCCGAAATGAGCGGTCAGATAATCGCCGCGGTTGAATTCATTGCCGAACCTGGCCGCGGCGTAGAGTATCATGAAAAGTGCGAACAGCCGGCCCGGCCGTTTGACGTATCGAGCGGCCACGATCAGGGCGAAGAAAATACCGACATTAATCAGGCTCTGATAGATTTGCGACGGCACCACCGGCAGGCATTGCGTATCGAAGCCATCGGGTTTTAGTTCGCCCCGCCGGATCTGGGCGTCGATGATCCCCTCGACGGCCTGATTCGCATACTGAATCGCGGGCCTGGATTCGGTCGGGTGCCCGAAGCAGCAGCCGTTGATCAGGCAGCCCATTCGGCCGGCCGCC
Source organism: Lentisphaeria bacterium (assembly GCA_963580095.1). Classification (GTDB taxonomy): domain Bacteria; phylum Verrucomicrobiota; class Lentisphaeria; order JABSQK01; family CAJWLW01; genus CAJWLW01. The sequence goes on from CAUZJQ010000022.1 coordinate 12,672, forward strand.
TGACCGATCGGGATCGCCAGGGCGAAGATATCGCTGATTTTCCAGAACGGCAGTTTGCGGCGGCGCACCAGCCATCCGATGCTGAGGAAGCCGCCGAAGAAGCCACCGTAGAACACCAGTCCGCCCTGATCTATACGGATAATCTCAGCGGGGTTCTCGGCATAGTACCTGTAATTGATGAGCACAAACAGCAGCCGCGCCCCGGCGATGCCTCCGATTACGCACGCCACGGTGAGGTCGGCGATAGTTGCGGCATCGACATTACGTTTTTTGGCTTGAGCATTGAGTACGATCATTCCCAGCAGGAACCCGCCCGCGACGAGTACGCCGTACCAGGCGATCTCTTTCGAGCCGATGCTAAAGGCGATGCGGTCAATGGCGAGTTCGATCATCGTGGTGTTGCTGATTTCTGCTGTATCAGTATGGTGTTGCAAATAGTCACAGGAACTCATACTATACCCGCAGGAGGCTGATCCGTAATCGGCATCCAGTGATGGGAGGTAAACGATGCTCGATGTCATATCCGAATGTCTGGACGACGCCGCCGGTCTGTGCACGCGGTTGCAGGCGTTTGCGCCGTCGTTGAGCGATTTGTCGGACCGGGTACTGCACTGTCTGCAGGGCGGTCACAAGCTGATGTTCTGCGGCAACGGCGGCAGCGCCAGTGACTGTGCCCACATTGCCACCGAATTCACTGGCCGTTTCAGTCGTGAGCGCGGTCCGTACCGTGCCATGGCCTTGTCAAGCGATCCGGGGTTGCTCACCTGCATTGCCAATGACTATGATTATGACAGTGTTTTTGCCCGACAGGTCGACGCCTTTGCGGACGAAGGCGACATTCTCTTTGCCTTGACGACCAGTGGCAAGTCGAGCAACATCACAAGTGCTCTCGAGCGTGGCCGTGCCAACGGCATCACGACCGTCGCGTTCCTGGGCAAAGGCGGTGGCGACGCGAAAGGTATGGCCGACATCGAATTCATCATCCCCAGCGACACGACGGCGCGCATCCAGGAAGCGCATAAGCTGCTGCTGCACATCATGTGCGAACTGGTCGACCGTCAACTCAAGTAGTGTCCGCAGGGGTTTTCATTCAGGCACTATTTATGAAGCGTGACGAACTGCTTGCACTCGAAGACGACGAGTTGCTGCGCCACTGCCGCTGTGACACCTTTCGTGCCAGCGGCCCGGGCGGCCAGCATCGCAATACGTCGGACTCCGCGGTGCGCTTGACTCTCGCGGACACGGAAGTGACCTCGATCGCCAGTGAGGAACGTTCGCAGCATCGCAACCGTGCTCGCGCCGTCAAGCGGCTGCGGTTGCAGATCGCGCTGAACCTGCGCCGCGACCCGGCGCCGTCGTGGGACGGACCGTGGAAGCCGGGCGCCCGCGACCGGCAGTATGCGCCGTTCGTCGCACATGTGTTCGACGCTCTGGCGGCGACCGAGTACCGTGTCAGCGACGCGGCAAAAATGCTGGAGGTCTCCACCGGCCGCCTGGCGCGAACCCTGGCGGCCGACACAACCCTTTGGGCGCGCGTCAATCATGAGCGTGCGAAACGTGACTTGAAACCGTTGAAAATGGACAAGTGACCGATGGCAGCGGTGTTGCTCACAGGGTTTCAGGCGACTGCCTGGATCGATCCGAATCCGGCGGCGGAACTGATGCAGATGATCGATGTCGAGCGCCAGGCATTCGCGCCTGCCATAGTGCATCCGATCATTCTGCCGGTGGACTTCGAGGCTGCACCGCGTGAGCTCGCTGCTGCGGTTGATTGCCATGCGCCCGAGGCGATCATCAGCTTCGGCGTCAGTTGCAGCCGTGACATGATTTGTGTCGAGCGTGTGGGGCTGAACCTGGACGACTCCAGCACGCCGGACAACGCCGGTGTCCGCCGCCAGGGCAGCCGGATCGTCGAGGATGGTCCGGTTGGTTACTGGAGTACGCTTGATGTCGATCGCACCGTTGCGGCATTGGAGGCAGGCGATTTGCGGGCCGTTGCAAGTGGCTACGCCGGCGGTCACCTGTGCAACCACACGCTTTACACGACGCTGCGTTTGCTGGCGACGACGCAACGCAGCCATATCCGGGCTGGTTTCGTTCACGTACCGCCGGCGCCGGACCAATTGCAGCCGGATTGGCCAATTTTCGAGGGTATGACGACGCGCCAACTTTTCGAGGCAGCGCAGATAATCGTTGCGTGTTGCGACCTGTCTGTAGACCTGGCCGGGTGAAACGCGATACATCGAGCTATCTTTATTTGTACACACCGTGCTGCTTGCCGGCGACGACAACTACAAAAAACCGAGGATTTGGATATGCCGCCCAAGACAATGCCTGCAATCGTCAACTACGGGATTGATCCGCTCAGCGTTGAACAGCGTGAAGTACCGGTGCCCGAGATCGGCGACGAGGATGTGTTGCTGCAGACTCAGGCAGTGAGCGTCTGCGGCAGCGACTTGCACCAGTGGCGCGGAGGTATCAGCTGGACCGTGAACTATCCGTGTATCCTGGGTCATGAGTTTGCCGGTGTCATCGTCGAGAAGGGCAGCAAGGTCAAGGGGTACGATGAAGGCGATCGGGTTATCAGCGAGACGGCGGCGGTTATCGACGCAGCCTCACCGTATACCCGGCGTGGCCTCTATAATCTCGATCCGAACCGCCTCGGCTTCGGCTACGGTGTTAACGGTGCAATGACCCAGTATGTGTGTGTGCCGGAGCGCTGTCTGCATTCTGTACCCGAGGGGCTGGATTTTATTACGGCGTCGTTGACGGAACCTTGTTGCGTGGCTTACAATGCCGTCTGCAACTATGCCAACATCAAACCGGGCGACCATGTGCTGGTGCTCGGTCCGGGGCCGATCGGTCTGTTATGCACGCTCATGGCGAAGCTGTGTGGGGCAGGGCACCTGATCATGGCCGGGCTGCCGGCGGATACAACCCGACTGGACCTGGCGCGGAGGATTGGTGCGGATGCAGCCCTGGACGGTGGTGTCGAAGAACATATCCGCGAGCTTGGAGATGGCCGTGGTGTTGATGTAGTCATTGATGCGGCCGGTGTTTCGGCGACCCTGGAGTTGGCGTTGAAGGCGGTTCGCCCGGCCGGACAGATCAGTAAGGTCGGCTGGGGTCCGCAGCCGTTGAATATCAGCCTTGACCCGCTGGTGCAGAAGGCAGTGACGCTGCAGGGCTCATTCTCTCACAATTGGCCGATCTGGGAGAAAGTCATCAGCATGCTCGGCTCCGGTCAACTTGATGTCAAGCCGTTGATCAGCCGCGTCGCGGCACTCGACGAGTGGCAGGATTGTTTCGAGAAACAACATGCCGGTGAATATGCCAAGGTCGTGTTGCAGCCGAACGGCTGAGTATACGGCACAGGGAATATTCGGGTTGCACCTTAAACCAGCAGATGTAGAGCAATGTCCTTTGCGGTTAGGGTGGGATAACGTGTGCTGGGGGGGATGATTTGCCATGTCGGGAATTACTGCCGAACAAATCGAATTTTTCCGAGACAACGGCTACCTGCATTGTCCGGGCATGATCGCGGGCGATGATCTTGCGCGGCTCACAGTGGAAGTGCAGGCTTTCGTCAACAACGAGCGGGAAACATTCTTTCGCTCCGATCTCGGGGGGGGGAGCAGCGTCGAGCTCGGGCAGGAGAACTTTCTGCAGATCTGCGGCCTGTGGCGCACCAGCGGGATTGTTCGGGAACTGGCGCTCGACTCGATCCGCGGCGGCTGCGCCGGTGCCTTGCTCGATACAGACAGGGTACACCTGTTGAGCGACATGATCCTGGTGAAGCCGGGCAATTTCTCGCGCGCGACCCACTGGCATCAGGACTTCGTTGACCACTCCACCTCCATCCCGGAAGTCACGATGTGGGTCTCTCTGGATACGGCGTCGGAGGCGAGCGGCTGCATGCGTTACGTGCCGGGCAGTTATAAATGGGGGAAGCTGATCGGCTACGACTACGGCGACGGCACGAACTACGAAAAGCAGGGGGTCGATGTGTCTACTGCAGTGACCATCGAGGCGGCGCCGGGTGATGTGATTTTTCATCATGGCCTGTGCGTGCATGGTGCCGGTCCCAACCGGACCCCCGATGCACGGCGTGCCTATATCATCCGCTACGCCCATGCCGATACAGTGTACGAACGCAACGAGCCGGTTTATCCCACAGCCGAAGACGTGACAGGTCAGCATCTGAACGAACAGGATCATCCGGTCGTGTGGGAAGGCAAGCAATAGGGGCAATGGGAAGCCCACCCGTCTGCAAGCACCAAAACAGCCGGATCGGCGAGCCCGTTATTTGCCGTCCTCCTGACTTTGCCGCATCTGCCGGGCCGCCTCGAGGTAGCGATGTGCGGCAGTGTCGTCGGGCGCCAGCCGCACGGCTTCCTGGAAATGTCCGATAGCATCGTCGATCCGGTCCAGTTTCATCAGGGCGGCGCCGAGGTGTCTGTGGATATCCGGTTGTTCGGCGCGGATGCGGAGGGCTGCTTCGAATGTTGCAATGCAATCCTCTATCTCATCCATCTGAAAATAGGCGAAGCCGAGCAGTTCATAGGCTTTGAGCCGTTCCGGGCGATTGGCTATCACGGCTTTCAGGTGCGGGATAGCCGGAGCCAGTTTGCCCTGACTGACCAGTGACTCTGCCAGCAGCGTACGTATTTCGAAATGCGATGGTCGCAATTCAACTGCAGCAGCGGCAAAGCGTTGAGCGGCTTCGAAGCGTTGCAGTTGCGATAGAATCCTGGCGCTGTTGTACCAGGCCCGGAAATGTTCCGGCTGCTGCGCGAGGAGTTCGTTATAGCTTTGCAAGGCGTCTTCGAGTTGACCTGAATCCCGCCTGGCGTTGCCGAGATTATAGCGTGCTTCGAGGTAGTCGGGCGCCACCTCGAGAGCTGCGGTGAAGTCCGTTGCGGCTGTTTCGAACTGCTGCTGCCCGGCGTGCAGTAATCCAAGCTGATAGTGTCCGCGTGGGGATTGGGGGTGCTTGGAGATCGCGACGTTCAGCATCTTTTCGGCCTGGTCGTGCAGTTTCATAGCGGCTGCAGCGTCGGCCATGCCGAGCATGCCTTCGAGTGATTCTGCATCGCGACGCAGCACGCCTTCAAAGGCCTGCGCCGCTTTCTTTGGTGCGCCTGTTGCGATCAGCGTGTGACCGTATTTGAGCCGGGTATTGATGTCGCTGCCGTTGATCTCGAGTGCCTGCTCGAGCCAGGGCAGGGCGTCGGCGTGCCGACCGAGGGCGATCAGGCATTTGCCGAGATTGCTGTACGCCTCCCAGTGCCTGGCGCTGCTGTCGGTTGATCTCTTCGCGGCGGCAATGGCGGCCTCATAGTAGGGGATCGCCTGCTCGTATTGTTGCCTTACGGTGCAGATGTAACCGAGGTTGTTGTGAGCATCAACGAAATCGGGATCATTGGCAATTGCCTGTTTCTGGTGCGTGATCGCCTCGTCGAGCCGGTCCGGGTCTTTGCTGTACATCAGGCCGAGATTGTAATTGGTCCGCGGATGGTTCGGGGCTTTCGCGACGCAGTCCTTCCACAGCGTCTCGGCGTCGAGCCAGTCGAGGTTGCGGCGGTAGGTGCCGAATGCCAGGAGCAGCGCCATTGCGGCGAAGACGGCAAATCGCAGTGGCGGCAAACGCAGCCGCTGATAGATGACGGCGGTCACCGCGAGGCTCACAGCGATCGACGGCAGATACGTACGATGCTCATACACGAGCTCAAGCCCGACAACGCTGGACTCGAGAACCAGGTTGATGAAATACCAGGCGATCGCCAGGGCCACCAGCGGCTGACGCCGTGCCAGCCACACACTGCCGGCGAGCAGCGCCAGGACCGCCAGCACGCAGAGCACCGTCGTTGGCGGTGAAAGCAGTGACGTCGAAACTTCCGGATAATGATTGAGATTCAGCCGGCTGCGTAGCGGCAGGAAGATCAGCGTCAGGTAGAAGATGACGACGCGGAACTCTGTCAACATCCGCTGGGGCATCGTGAAATGCCGTTTTTCATAGGCGTGGTTCAGGCGTTCGAGCGGGTGATTCCCCAGGTACAGCCAGGCGGCGACTCCCGCGACCACCAGCAGAATGAGTAGGTACCAGAAACAACGGCGCAGCCATGCACGCTCGAGTTTCTGGTAGAAGATTGTTTCGTACAGGAGGATGATGGCCGGCAGGGTAATGGCGATCTCTTTGTTGCCGAGCGCCAACAGCCAGCTACCCAACGCCACGATCCAGGCGCACCACCGGCTGTAGCCCCGGCTGTTGCGGCCATGGATGAAGAGGCAGAGTGCGAGCAGAAAAAACATCGTGGACAGGCTGGTCATGCGCTGGACGATGTAGGTCACGGCGTTGGTCTGAAGCGGATGCAGCGCCCACAGCGCGGCAGTACACAGTGCCATCAGCGTGATGGCCCTGTCCGTCTTGTGCTTGTCGTGCGGCGGCTCATTGTCATCCGTTGAACGGCCGGCCAGACGCAGAGTCAACAGCGCCCACAGATAGACCAGCCAGCCGTTGACGATATGGATGCCGATATTGACCTGGCGATAGGCGGTGACGTCATATTCGCTGAACCGGTAATTGAGTGCGAAAGAAGCGAACGCGACGGCCCGCCTGCGCAATTGTTTCGGGCTGTCGCGCACGGCGGTTGTCAGGGACTCGAAACTGATCGTCTCGATACGGATCGCTTCGTTGCGTTTGATGCTGGCAAAGTCGTCGAAGAAAAATGGCGCACCCATGGTGTGCCAGTAAACCAAGACGACGGCAATCGCGATGCCGCACAGGGCTGTAGCGTGTATGGCGCGGCGGGACGTCATGGGTGTTCCTGCGGTTGTTTCATCTGCTCTGCCGCTTCCAGGTTGCGGCGCGCATCGTGGTATTCTGGATCGAGTTCGACGGCGCGTGCGAACATCGCAATGGCGTCGTCGAGTTGTCCGAGCTGGCCAAGGCAGGCACCGAGGTTGTTGCAGTCTTTGGCATTGGGCAAGATTTTAATGGCCTCACTGAAATATGCCGCGGCGGCTTTGATTCGCCCGGCCTTCAGTTCGATGCTCCCGAGGCTGGCGATTGTGTCACGGCAATTTGCGCGGCTCGGCTTGTGCGCCGGATCAAGCGCCAGCGCTTTGCGGAAGAGCGGCAGGGCGTCCTGGTGACGGCCGCGTTTCTTTTGCACGCCGCCCCTGCCGTTCCAGGCGTCGGCGGAGTCCGGCTGCAGTGTGAGCGCGTGCTGATAGTACTGGTCGGCTTGGTCAAGATCCCCGCCGCTGAGGTGAGCGTTGCCGATGTTGCGGTAGACTGCGGCGTCATTGGGATCCAGCTTTATGGACGTGTGGAATTTTTCCAGGGCGCCGTCGTAGTTGCCGCTCTTGACCAGGGCGACACCGTAGTTGTTGTATGCTTCGGCGTACTTCGGTTTCTTGTTGATTGCCCGCTGGCAATGTTTGATGGCCGTCGCATAGTCGCCGCGGTCGGTCAGGATTTTGGCGAGATTGTTGTTGGCCAGGGGATAGTTCGGATTGGCCGTGAGGGCGCGGTGGTAGTAGCGGACAGCCTCATCGATGTCGCCGTCCTCGCCGCGTTGGACCAGGGCGTAGCCGAAATTGGTCAATGGCCGCGGCTTATTCGGCGCCTTGCGGGCGCAATCCTGCCACAGTGTATAGCCGTCCCGCCAAACCATCGTTCGATAGATGGTTGCCGCCATCAGCAGGACGACGATAATGACTGCCGAGGCGATCAGGTTCCGTCGACACAAGGCTCGGCGCACGAGCAGGACAAGCGCCAGGATCGGCATCAGGCACGGCAGGTATAGTCGGTGCTCGTAGGCCATTTCTAAACCAATGATCGAGGACTCCAGCGCCAATCCGATGAAGTACCAGAAGATGCAGAACGACAGGAGTCGATGCCGTTTCGCCAGCATGACGGCGGCAACGAGGATGCCGATAAGCAGGGCCAGCGACAGCGCAGTCGTAAGCGGATCAAAGAGGGTCGTGGACGGCGGGAAATGATGGTCGAGCGTCAGACGGCTTGGTATCGGCAGGACGATCAGGGTGAGGTAAAAGACCAGTACCCGGAATTGAGTCAACACGCGCTCGAAAGGGGTGAAGTCGCGCATGTTCTCGTAGGCTTTGAGGATGTGCTCGACCGGTTTCATGTCGAGGTAGAGCAAAGACACGAGAACGACCACCACCATCGGGACGATCCAGAGCCCAACAGTTTTGAGTGGCCACTGGAGTTTCAGGTTCTGGAAAAAGTACCACTCGATGAAAAACACCAGCAGCGGCACAGCGATGCCGATTTCCTTGCAGCCGAGCGAGGCGAGCCAACAAAGCGTGGCCGCTGCAATGCAGGTGATTCCGCGGCGGCGGGTGATTCCTGCTTTCCGGCCGACGATGTACAGGCACAGTGCCAGCAATATGAACATCGATGCCAGACTGGTCATGCGCTGCACGATGTAGGCCACCGCCTGGACCTGCAGCGGATGTACGGCCCAGATCGCTGCCGTGGCGGCTGCGACCAGCGGGATCCCTGCCGGGGCGATTTTGAACTTCGGTTCTTTGCTGGCGGCCTCGAACTGCAGGACCAGGCACAGCAGCCAATAAACCAGGCCCGCATTGACGATGTGAATCACAACGTTGACGAGCCGATAGCCGCGCGGATTGTAGCCGTCTGCCAGATAGTTGAGCGCAAAGCTCAGGTTGGCTACCGGGCGCCGGTGCGATGGTGCGTCGAAAGCTGCCGATTGCAGTTGCGCCGGGTCGAAGCTGGTGATGCGGATATTCGGGTTGTCCCGAACGTTCTGGCTGTCGTCGAAGACGAAGTCGTAATTCAGCGTGTGCAGATACAGGACCAGAGAGAGGATGGCGAAGAGTGGCAGCGGCCATCGGTGGTATGGCTTCAATAAGGGCTCTGACATCTGTTTCAAATGATGGATTTTCAATGAGTTACGAATATACTACTGCATCTGAATCGAACATCAATCAGCAGCCCGCGGGTGCGCAATATTGCCGCCATGACCCGCACCGCCAGCCTGTGAAGAAAAAGCGCCAACGCAAATCGCCAAGTCCCGACAAGGATGCGGCTGCCGACGCTCAGGCGTCGCCCGCCACGGATACGAAGCAGAAAGGACCGGCGCTACCCCGGACGATTTGGTGGCGCTGGCTGGCGCCAGCCGCGGTGAAGTTACAGGCGGATATTGGTTTCCAGTGTTGGTCTTTTTTTCGACGCGATCCTTGAATTCAATCTGCAGTCACCTATAGTAAGCGTTTTTCCTATTGGAGAATACTTTATGGACAAAGCGACTAAGACGAAGGCAATTGAAGAGTTCCGTATCAACGATAAGGACTGCGGTTCGGCGCCGGTGCAGATTGCTCTGCTGACCGGCCGAATCAGCGAGTTGACGGAGCATATGAAGACCAATAAGAAGGACCTTCATACCCGTCGTGGCCTGCTTGCCATGGTAACTCGTCGTCGTAAGTTGCTGAACTACCTTGCGAGCGAGAGCCAAGCCCAGTACACCGATATTATCCAGCGCCTCAACCTCCGTCGATAAGCGCCGAGCGCCGCACCGATCATTTTCATGTACCGGCGGGTTAGCTCAGTTGGTTAGAGCAGCGGAATCATAATCCGCGTGTCCGGGGTTCGAGTCCCTGACCCGCTACCAATGTTTCGGGCAAACGCCTATCAATAGCCGTAATTCCTATCCTTTGGGGAGTTGCGGCTGTTTTGTGTTAAGTTGTTGCCCAAGGATTTGCCCGCATTTCCCTACGGAATTTTAGAAAGTTGCAAATCGCTACGGGTTCGAGTCGCTGACGCCAAGACGGCCATTTCCCGGATCAACTACTGCAATCGCTTCAGGAGCATATTGGTGGAGATTTTGAGCGATGAAGCCGATTTCTGTTCCCCAATTCAGTGATCACATCCACGGGGGGCGCTCTTCGGGTTGTGTCCTCAGCAGGATTGGCTTGAGAAAAGCGACGCTTTTCTCAATGCCTTCCTCCGTACCCATCACCGGGTCTTCATGCTCAATGCTGAGGGTGCCGTCGTACCCCACATGGCTCAGGGCGGTGACGAATTTTCGCCACCACAGTTCGTCGTGGCCAAACCCCAATGTGCGATAGGCCCAGGAGCGTTCACGAATGTTCGTCATGGCGCGAGTGTCAAGCGTTCCGGATATCGCCGTTTCGTAGGGGTCCAGGCAGGTGTCCTTGGCGTGCACATGAAAGACACCATCAACACCCAGGTGTTGAATGGCCAGAGGCGCATCGATGCCCTGGTAAAAAAAATGACTCGGATCGAGGTTGGCGCCGAGATGTGGCCCGACGATTTCACGAAGCCGCACCAGGGTGTACGTGTTGTAAACGACCTGGCCCGGATGTGCTTCGATGGCAATTTTTACGCCGACGTCTGCGGCGAGCGCCCCCAGTTCACGCCAGTACGGGGTGACCCGCTCCGCCCACTGCCATTCCAGTAGGTCGGCGAACTCCTGCTGCCAGGGATGCGTCACCCAATTCGGATATCCGCCACCCTCCGGCGTTCCCGGACAGCCGCTCATGGTCACGACCGTATCGAGACCCAGCTGCCCGGCTACCTCGATGGTCTGTCGCAATGCCTCTTGGGTCCTCGCACCGCGTTCCGGATCCGGGTCCAGCGGGTTGCCATTGCAGTTCAACGCGCTCAACCTCAGGTTGCGGCTGGTTATGGCTCCCATAAACTCGTCACGTGCCTGCCCGCTCTCCACGAGTTCCTGCAAGTTGCAGTGCGGTGTATTCGAAAATCCACCCGTGCCGATTTCAACAGTTTCAATTTCGCGCGCGACCGCCCAATCCAATGCCTCGGTAAAACCCATGGCTGACAGGCCATCTGTGAACAATCCAATCTGCATATCGCATTCCCCTATAATCTTGGTTTATGAACGGCAACGTTCCATGCCTGGAGACACAGGTGCGTGCCGTGAGAATTCATCCGATCCCAATTTCCTGAAAGTATTCACGTGTCCGCTTCGCAATCGGCAGTGGCGTGTCAATGTCACACGGATACATGTCCGGTTCGACGATGGCAATGCCGTTGAAATCGAACGCCTGCAAGATGTCCCGCAGCAGGACGGTTTTCATTGTCAAATCATCGGCCATGGAAAGTCCCGGGTGGGCGGTCGCCATTGTTGCAGGATTGAAAAAATAGAGTAATGGCCGATTGCAGTGAAGTCAACGAGGATAGAAATCCAACTGTCAGCACGCCGGCCCGGATAAAACAGGCTGATGAAAAAGTTGACAGCTTATGAATCTCTTGCCTTCCAGTTTATCGCCAACTACTTTGTTTGCCCCAAAGAAAATACGTATTTACCCGAGTGTGATGGAAACGCCATAACCCAGGACCGATGCCTTATGAAATATCTTGCCCTTCTTAGCCTCAGCCTTCTGTCCCTCGCCGGTTTCGCCGCCGACGGACCGATCGCTGAATGGCTGTTTGATGGCGGTACCGGCACGACGGCCGCCGACACGACCGGCAACGGCCATGACGCTGTCCTGCATGGTGCCACCTTTGCCAAGGTCGGCGACGGCTTCGCCCTCAGCCTCGACGGCACGGACGACTACGTTGACTGCACCGCTGCGGGGAGCCTGCCGATTTCCGGTCCCGTTGCGATCTCGGCATGGATCATGCCGACCCGGGCAGGTAACGGCGAAGCCATTTTGATGGGCGATGGCATGCGCACTTTCGTGATGACTTATTACAATACGAATCTGTGTTTTCTCTACATTGGCAACGGTGGCAATCACGTCAAAGATTATCTCGCCCTGCACCGTTGGCAGCATGTGGCGGCCAGCTTTGACGGCGAGCGAATGGCGTTGTGGCTGAACGGTCGCCAGGTTGCCGGGCGCGAGTCTGCCGTCAAGGCATTCGAGCCCAGTGGCAACTTCATGATCGGCAATCCCGGCCCTGATGATCTGCCGAGATTCAAGGGGTTCATCGACAACGTCCGCGTCTATAATCGCGGGCTGACAGACGACGAGGTTATCGAGATCGTCCGCGCTGAAGCTGCTGATCATGGTATGGGGATAGCGAACATCGACAGCGGTGATGTGGGAACGGCGACCGCGTTCTTCCACGAACATCCCAATCCGATCGACATCAAGGAATCTGGCAAGACCATCCTCTTTGCCAATCGTAAAGTCGGCCTTGCTTTCGTCCGCACCGACCATGGTTTCCAGTTGCTGCGGTTGTACGATATTTCGGCCCGGCAGGACTTTCTCGAATCCAGTGGTGGGGTCGGCGTCATGGACTTGTATGAGATTAATATGATCCGCGATCCGCGTGGCAGCGGCCGTGACGAGCGCGGCCGGCAACAGGCGGGGCTGATGGGGATTATGGATGAGATGGCGGAAGGGTCCTTCCCGATCGGTTCCCATGCCGGCGGCGATTTCTCCTGGGAGCATGCCAGTGTTGATGACGGGGCAACCGTGCTGCGTCTGCAAACGACCGGTATTGATGTCAAGGAACAGGGCGCCATCCTGGATGTCATTGTTACCGTCGAGTTGCGGCCAAACGACCCGGCTGCGCGCTGGCGTATTGCAGTGCGCAACCGCGGCGAACGCTATGGTATCGAGCGGATACGCTTTCCGATCCTGCCGCTGGCCCCCATCGGGGAAGCCGGCGACAACGTGTTCATTTTTCCCCGCGAGCGGGGCGGCTACATCGCCGATCCCTTCAATGCGCCGACCGGCTTTGGCGCCGGACTCAGTACCGGCGGCAAGTTTTATCCGGTTGACTTCAACATGCAGTTTCAGGCGTTGTACAACCGCGAGTCGAACCACGGCATTTTTCTTGGTACACAGGACCCGGCCGCGAGCCTGATGAACATCCAGGTGCGGAACACCCCGGATGTCATCACCTGGCGCCCCGGGCATTTTCCGCCCAATATCACATTTGCCGAGGAACATTTCGATTTGCCCTATGATTGCATCACCCGTCCGTTTCAGGGAGACTGGTTCGATGCCGCCCAGATCTATCGGGGATGGGCGCTGCAACAGTTCTGGGCCAGCAAAGGCCCGCTTCTTGATCGCGATGACTCGCCGGCATGGTTCAAGGAGGCTCCGCTCATGCTCTACACCGTCCTTGCGGACTCCGCGGAGGGTACGTTTGACATCCACGAAAACCTGCAGATTGCTGCTGGGCATTTTCAGCAATTCGTCGAATGGGCAGGCATGCCGCTGCCTGCGAACTGGTACAGCTGGAAGCAATATACGCCGGGGATGACCACGTATGACGTGCCGTTCAGCAGTCACCGTCTATATACCCAGGGGCGTTGGAAGGGGCTGCCTTGCATGAATATTCACGACGGCAACTATCCAAAGATCGGCGCTTTGCCGGGGCTGGCTGCGACCGCAAAAAGATTGCGTCAAAGCGGCGCCATGATCTGCCCCTATGTGGCCACCGAAATTTTCGATCAGGGCCCGGTAGAAAACTCACCTTACGCTGCCGAGGCCAAGCCGTACATGGTGCGCGACCTGTACGGGGTTATCCGCACCTGGAGCGTCGAGACCCCGTGGCAGGCTTGCGTATGCACGCCGTGGTGGCGCGAGCGCCTGCGCGAAACCTGTGTCGAGATGGTGCGACGCGAACATGTCGCGGGCTTTTACCTTGATGTCATGCAGGGGGCCGGGTTGCCCTGTTACTGGACGCCGCACGGTCATTCCGCGGCCGGCGGCGACTCGATGACCAAGGGGATGCACGACCTTGTCGAGATCATCCGAAACGCGATCAAGGCGGAGGACCCCGACGTTATCATCACCGGTGAAAACTGCACCGAAAACGTGATCGATGTAATCGACGGTACCTTGACGGTTACGTTGTGGCCGGAGAATCGGGTGCCTTTGTTTGCCGCGGTGTATCAGGATTATGTCGTGCGTTACGGCACCGAGATGATAATCGACGACGAGTACGGTGAGGGCGTCCAGGGCGACTGGGTTCAGGACGCTTTTTTTGTCGAGGCCGCCTCGATGTTCCTCGAAGGCATGCAGATCGGTCGTATTCGCCTGAAGCCGCGCAGCGGTATCCTGTCGTTCGAAAATCCGGGGCAGCAGCCGGTTTTCGATTTTCTGGAGCAGGTTGTCGGTTATTACCGCAACGAATCGACCCGGCAGTTCCTGGCGTATGGCCAGCTGCTGCGCC
>CAUZJQ010000023.1:0-26466 GCA_963580095.1 Lentisphaeria bacterium
ACAGCATCGGCTCGGCCTGGGGCGATTTCGATAACGACGGGCACTTCGACCTCTTCGCAGGCAACTTCGCGCACGCCGGACAGCCGCTGTCGCGGTTCTACCGGAACAAGGGTCCGGAGGGGAGCTACCACTTCGATTACAAAGGCCCCAGCGGCGTGGCCTGGCAGGAGTCGTACGCCAGTCCCGCGCTGGGAGATTACGACAACGACGGGGACCTGGACCTGTATTTCACGACCTGGTACGGCGGCGATGCCGGGCGTTTGTATCGAAACAACGGCAACTGGAATTTTGCGAACGTGACCGCCGCCGAAAATCTGAATGGTAACGTAACGAGCTACCAGGCCGCCTGGGCGGATTTCGACAGGGATGGTGATCTGGATCTCGTCACTGACGGCAAGTTGCATGTGAACTCGAGTTCGGAGAACGGCAACCACTGGCTTGAAGTGCACCTGGTGGGCGACGGCAAAAAGATCAACCGTGCGGCCATCGGCGCGCAGGTGCGCATAGACATGGGTGGCGGGATCATTCAGACCCGCCAGGTCGAAGCCGGCACCGGCCAGGGGAATCAGAATGACTTGCTCCTCCACTTCGGGCTGGGAATTCGTACAACGCCAGTCGACCTGAAAGTCACCTGGACGGACGGTTCCACCCAACTCGTGAACGGTGTATCTGTAGACCAACTCATTACCGTGCAAATGGAAGTCGACGTGAGCAACGGCGTCGGCGTCACGGACATGACCGACGTTACAGCGACGCTAAACGGGAATCTGTTATCGCTCGGCGGCGAGCCAACGGCCGACGTGATCATCTACTGGGGGCCGTCGAATGAGGGCGCCACGAACAACTGGTCGAACCGGGTGCCCCTGAACGACCTTGGCGCGGGATCGTTTTCGACAGATCTAACCGGCCTCAAGCCCGCGACGGACTATTTTTACCGGTGCTTCGCTACGAATGCGAGCGGTGCGACCTGGGCGAGCGAATCCGAGCAGTTCACCACGGCTGCAAGGCTGCCGTTCATGGAGCCCTTCGAAGAATGCAGCCTCGGCATGCTGCACGGGCAGGCCGGATGGTCATCGATTCCTTCGACTGCGGCCGTTGTGCAGGCAAACAACGCGCAAGGCGGCAGCACCCAGGCCTGCGACATCAGCAATGGACTCCTCAGCCACGCCGTATCGAGTTCGAGCGCCACCAACATCGTCTGGACCGATTTCTACCTCAAGCCGATCCCGAGCCCCACGCCGGGTAATGAACTCCAGGCACAACCTGACGCCACGGCGATCTTCTTCGTCGAGACGGAAACGCGGTTCGTTGTGGTCTACGACGGCTTTATGCCCACGACGCTTTCTTCGAAACCGCCGGCGCCGGCGTCCGGGTTCGTCCGGTTCACCGTGCGCAGCGACTACGCGGCCAAAACGTGGGACCTGTGGATGGACGGCGTCAAGGTGGCCGAGAACCTGGGGTTCTTCAACGCCGCCAAGAGCCGGTACGCGAGTTTCAAGATACTCGACGGGGGCGCATCGAAGGTGGCCTCGGTTGTCGACACGGTCAACGTTTCACTGATCCCGGGCGGCGGCCTCACCACGATGCGCATCACCACGACGGAACCCTCGACGACGAGCACCAGCAGCACAACAGCGTTTACGGGGCTGTCTTATCCGGTTCTGCATCAGTCCCATGGCGACGGCCAAACGCCTGAGGGTTGGCTGGTCAGAATCCCGGACCTCTCCGGCAACGACAACCACTTATGGTCGATGGATGCACCGCCGAAATTGGATACATCCCTGGGCCATACCGAGTTCAACAACGGCCCGACGCCGCCCTATACGATGAGCTTTAACGGCGGCACCAGCACCATGGCGCCGACCAATGACCTGCAGCGCGGGCAGTTCTACTGGGCGGCCGATATCCGGATCACACCCAACGCGCAAG
Organism: Lentisphaeria bacterium; assembly: GCA_963580095.1. Taxonomy (GTDB): domain Bacteria; phylum Verrucomicrobiota; class Lentisphaeria; order JABSQK01; family CAJWLW01; genus CAJWLW01. The sequence goes on from CAUZJQ010000023.1 coordinate 1,930, forward strand.
GCGCCGGGCAGGGTGGTATCGCCACGGGCAACAATTACGTCTTCAGCTCATATGGCGACCAGATTGGTGCCGGCGGGGAAGGCGTCCGACTAAGGGTAGATGCGGATGGCGCGGTGAGCGCTTTTGCGGAGTATACCAACCCCGTCACGCATATATCGACCGCCCCCGGACTGGTTTCCGACAACACGTGGGTTCACCTTGCGGTGTCATTCGAATCCGCGTCGGATGGGGGCCTGTCGGTGGGCGGCGACCCGGTCGGCGCCGGGCGCCAGATCTGGGACGGCACGCTGAATATTTATGTGAACGGCACCCTGAAGGCCAGCGCTGCCGCGGCGCATGTCCTCAATGACGCCGGCTATGTGCCCACCCTCGGGCAACAGCGGCACGACCTCGGCATATCGCCCAACATGGCGTTCGATAACATCCTGATCAAAGGCGGGGACCTTATCCCGCCCGATCCTCTGGGAACGATCATCTTTATCGAGTAAGCAGGTTTCAGGTGTCGTAGCGCTGCGGCTCCGTCCGGCGAAATCGAACATTACAATTCCAGCATGTATTCACGTATCGCGGGTCTATGCATGCAACTTCTACTTGTATTGTACCGTTGAGATCGCCGGACGGAGCCGCAGCGCTACTCCCTGAAACCTAAATCCCCAAAGGAGGATCTGGGATGAAACCAGTTGTGCTTACAGCAGAACATCTCACCGCTGCCGACAGACATCGACGGATCGTCGTCAACCTGGATACGGGTTGGGGCATACCCGGCGTCGAGGATCTCGATCCAACGGTGTTCGTGGATGCGCACATGGACTACCTCACCGACATGGACGGGAGCCAGGTTGACAGCATCTGGTGGTGCTGGGGGGACATGAACTACGTGCCGTACCCGAGCAAGATCGTAAAGGCCAATACGAAGTACCAGAAGTGGCTCAAACAAGGGTTGGACCCACTTCCCATCACTCTCGAACGGTCAAAGAAGCAGGGCATTGAGGCATTCTATACGTTCCGCATAAACGATAGCGGCCCGGGCGGCGAGAACTCCGTCAATGAGGCGGACTGGGGCGTATGGCCGCCGATCAAGGAACACCCGGAGTGGGGCCGGCCGACGCCGTTTTGGCCGGCGCCGTTTCAGCACTTCGATTTCACCGTGGAAGGCGTGCGCCGCTACAAACTGGCGGCGATTCGTGAAGTTGTCGAGACCTACGACTTCGATGGCATAGAAATCGACTGGCGCTGCGGCTACGGGAGCTTGCCCTTCTTCCATAAGTGGGAACACCGGGACCATCTCACCGCGTTCATGCGTTTGGTCCGGGAGATGCTGCAGGAGGTGGCCGAGCAGCGGGGGCGACCTTACCTCTTCGCGGCCCGCGTGCCTGAGACGGTAGAGGGGTGTCACTATGACGGGATCGATGTGGAGCGCTGGGTGAAGGAGAACCTGGTGGACATCCTCGCCGTGGGCGCTAAGAGCTTGGATGCCGATCTGGACGCATTCGGACGGTTGACGGCGGATACGCACATCAAGCTCTATCCGTCGATGGACGACCATCATCGCGCCGGGGGCTACGACCGGTCGAGTCTGGAAGTTTATCGTGGTGCCGCAGCCTCGTATCTGGACCGGGGGGCGGACGGGATCTACGTTTTCAACTGGTATCCCGTGCCGGCCATCCTGGATGAGCGTACCGAACCGGAGCAGGAGAAATTGCGGCGCCAGGCGTTGTGCGAACTGGGGAGTCTGGAGACCCTGCAAAACAAGGATAAGACGTTTGTTACCGAGCGGCGGGGCGGCGGGGGATGGCCGGATACAGCCGAGTACTTTTACAAGAACTCGTCCGCCTTCGCGCAGCTGCCACTAAGGATCTCGGACGATCCGGATGACGAGACGTATGTCTTCCTGCAAGTTGCGGATGACCCGGTCGGCTACCGGCGAGCCCCAGACGCGGTGGCGCAGGACGTGGCGCGCCTGGAGTTGCGCGTCTTGCTGTCCGACGCGGCCGCGGCGGACACGCCTTGGGAAAGTCGCATCCATTCCGAGCCGGTTCGGATCGCCATGCTCGGCCGCCGGGACTTCAGTGAGCCGCCGGCCCGGACCATTCTGGAACAGCTTCGCGTACGGATCAACGGCGTGATCCTGGATCGGCCTGGGGCGCGCGAGGGCTGGCTTGTCTACAATCTGAAACCTGTACAGCTCGCGTGCGGCAGCAACGTGGTTGCATTCAAGCTCAACGGGAGAAGCCCGGACTTGCACGACGGGATCACGCTTGAGAAGCTGGAGATCGCAGTCGCATACAAATAGGCGCGCAGCCGTGCGCCTTCGCTGCGGCGAAGTAATGACGCTGCAGCAGGGATGAACGCCGGGGACGGGTTGCCGCCGGTCACGGTGAGGTCAATCGTGCAGGATAGCCGTTAATGGCACAGAGTTAGGGGCTTAGATGTGGTTCTGATCGCCGCACCTCCCAAGGCGGCTTAGCCGCAACGGGGTTCAGTAGCGAGCGTGGCGCCGCGCGCTCGGTGGACGGGTCGATTCCAAGCAGCGGGCGGGTAATAGGAATCTACCGTTGCAGCCAGTCCAACACGGCAACCGCTGCTACGCTGTCCCATGCGCGCGGCTCGACGCATGCTACTTCGCACTTCTAACCGCTTAAGTCAGTGCCTAGTAGTTGACGTTCCAAATTTCAGTGTTGCCGGGGTCGAGGGAGTCGCCCAGTAGCCGCAGCTCGTTGAGGTACTCAGTGCTGGTGCAAAACTTCACATGTCCGTCCACGAAAATGTAGTTGACACCTGTGCCATGATGGGGGTCTCCAGTCACCTTGTTCAATTGAGGATCGGCACGTCCATCCCGTCTGGCGTTCGGGTCTGTGGCCTGCCATAAGATCCATTGGTTGTTATCGGGGTTTGGGCCAAAGCCCTCGTTCTCAACTTCCGTGACAAGGATATCGTTGGACGGCTCACTGAGTTGCGTGATAGACATATTGAGAACGTTGTTGTTAGGGAAGCCCTGGACGATCATATATCCCCCGATCTTGGTGTTGTAACCATAACTGCTCACGTTGATGTCCTCGCCCCCCCACCAATCGACATAGTCATATGGAGCGCCATCAGTGGTCGCCTCGCGCCGTGTGTTATCCGACGGACAGTCAAACGATTTCAGAGCGGAGACATAAACCGCGGGGATCTGCCACACGAAAATGCTGGGGTGGAAGTAGTTATCGTCAAGATGCATGCCTAGCGGGAGTGTGCCGGAGTGATCATCGGTGTACATGATGATCCCAAGGCCGATCTGTTTGAGGTTATTGGCGCAAAACACCTTCCTGGCCGATTCCTTCGCATTGCTCAGGCCCGGCATCAGCATCGCGATCAGTATGGCTATGATGGTTATTACGACCAGCAACTCGATCAACGTAAATCCACGGACGTGTCGGCGATGAATACGTATCATTTTCCACCTGCCGGTTCCCGTGGTTTCAACAGTACAGCTACAATACAGTACAAAAGTTTCGTTCTCTTTACCATGATAGATCAATAGATACTTTCTGCTGAGAAGTATCCTTAATTGAGAGTCTCCAGGTATCCTTGTCGAAATACGGCATTTCCCTATGCAGGGAACAAGCGGATGATGAGCTGTTCACTTCGCAATCGGTCGTTTCGCAGGGCACTCTGACGATGATGTCCAATTTCTTGAGGTTACTTTGATTGTGGATGAGGGTAATCTTTGTTCCCTGGTCGCTGTTGTGATATTCCAGGTCTAACGATAGCGACCCGAAAATTATATTTTCAGCCTTGAAATGGTCCCAGGGAACAAATGGTTTAATCGTCAGATTTCCGGTGGGCGCATCCCATTTAATTCCCAGAACAGTGGTAAGGAATTGGATCACGAAAAGTCCCTGCCCCCAGCCGCATTTTCCCGCTGACCCCCGGCGCACGTCGGTTTGTCCCTTATCCATAGGCCACCACCACCACTGCCCATCAGCATCTACGAACGAACAAAGTTTTTCAAGCACTTGGGACAGTTCTTTTTCACTGCTGGCGGCGGCGAGTTCGCTGTTAAAGCCGGGCATCGTGATCCGCCTGCCCCCAAAGAAAATCCCTTCTGTAATGGGGTCCCAGAGCGGATTGTCAGGTGAACAGGCAAATTTCTTGAAGTTGAGCACTTCAGCATCGTCGGCACAACAGAAACCCAGGAACGGTAAAATCGTTGTTATCGACTCCTCCCCATCATGAAGCAGCTCTGTGTCGTATCCTTCGGTGAACATTTTCTTGCCCATATGTTCAACCGTACAATAATCCCGAATGTCCTTTTTCATTTGCCCAGCAACGTCTGCTAATTCTTTCGCCTTTTTGCTATCGCCAAAGACGTCGTCGAGAATTCTCGCTGCGGCCTGAAAGGCGTACCATGCAAGTATGTTCGAGCCGGTGTGATATTTCCCCCGGGCAGGGCCGTCGGAAATCCAGATGGTCTCGAAAAGCATTGGGGTATTCGGGGGTTTAGCGGATAACAGACTGTCCGAAAGCTGTGTGATGATGGTTTCTAAAGAAAGCTTTTGGCCCGTTACCGGGTCGCGTTCCACCATCTGTTTGAGCGTTTCGCCATCACCGGTAAGAGAATAATAAACACCTGCAAGCACAATTGAACTGACCTCGCTTGAAAGGGAATATCGAATGCCAGGGAAGTCGCGCAATTTAGATTCGCTTTTTCTTCTCTCCTCAAACGCTTTATCGAGCACATATTGGGGAAACTTAGTGAGTCTGTCTCCGATGCCATATAATTGATTTATTATTTCATCGGTTTCGTACATATCAGCGATCCGCTTGGTATCATGGACATGGGCTGGATTACCACGGGTCATAAAGAACCGAACACCATCGGCGAGCTGATCCGGGCAAATAATTCCGGCGGAAAGATAGTTATAAAATGCACACATCAACCAAATATGTCCGAGTTGTCCCTCCGTAATGGCTTCAGATACATCTGTGCCAAAAGAGGAGCCCAGGGGATTGCCTGCCCGATCGCATAATTGAGATGTTACCTGCGCGTGAATAGATTTAGGGAATATCGAACATAGCGGGTCCTTGGAACCGGGAATCTCAAACCTGCATGTTTGCCTGGAAAAGAAGTCCCTTGTTTCAGCTATCAATGGCAAGCTTGGGACTTTTTTCACGTCCTGCAGTTTCAGGAGAAAATCGTTAGTGTCCTCGCCCATAACCAGCAGCATCGGTATCCAGGCTGGTTGAGTCCTGGTAACTGAAAAATGGTAGTCATTGGACGGGGACGTTTTCTCGAGGCCATCGAGCAGAATGAATTCCCCTCTGCCCATGCATCTTTTGACCCAGCCGTCACCATCGCCATCGAGACATTGTCTTTGTTCGATACCCTTTCGAGGTTTTGGGATTTGCAGGGTTGCCGCCTGGGGCGTATCGGCCTCGGTTTCGATCAGAAACCCGATAAAAAGATCCCGCATTCGTTTGCCCTCATAGATGGGGGCCATTACGATTTGTCGGATTTTGAGTTTGCCGATTTGCGTACTTACCAGAGGAAAGAATCCGTCAATCAGCGACATATCCTGACCTAATCCAGGCTGGGCCAGCTCCGTGCAGGTGCCTTCTGTTTCAACGATAAAACTTGTGTCCTCACAAAAATTAAGAAAGTGATAGTCACACCAGACGCCGGGATACATCGTGAGGTCCGTTACTTCTGAGGACAGCCCTGTAAAGATCATCGCCCGGTGTATTGCGCCCCGAGGTGATACGGAGGCGCTGACGAAGTTATTGCCCACGTCAAAATACAAATGATCGTCAACGTTTGAATCGCTATAGCGACTCGATCGCAGTTTTCCGGAGACTTCCCGGTCGGCTACGGTGCCAAGGTGAGGATCAACAAGAGCGAATATTTTTACCAGTTCTTGATACGCGGTTTCCATTTCCATTGTTCCAAACCTTTTGGTTTACCCGCTTTCCGACGACCACTTACTGCTTTTTTTTCACCAGCTTGAATTCATCGAAGTATATTTTCGCTCCCGATTCGAACACCAGGGCGAAGCCGACTTTCTCCCTCGGTTGAAAGTCCGGAACGTCATAATCGGGAAGCCGAAAGGAGCCTTTGTAAACCTTCCACTCCGCGGTAACCCGCTGCGCGATCAGATCCGGAAACCCGATCCACTTGGTTTCGCCCGTCATCGTGTTGATGCCCCCAACCCAGGCGCGCAGCAGGAAGGTTCCTGTTCCTTTCAACGCGATCTCATAGTCGTAGTTCGTTTCCGGCTTCAAAAGGCCCCCGAACGAGGCGTGTTGCCCGATCACGATGGTCCATGCATCGGCGCCCGTGGCGTCATTGTTCACGAGGACCGACTTGCCCTTGAACGCTTCTTCGCCTTCCACCAGGTGCCCAGTGCATCCATGTCCCGTCCAGCGATGGTAAGCCGGTCCGCGGACATCAATGTTGATGTCGAACCCATGCTGGCGTTTTGACCTCAGCCTCTTGGCCAGACCGGGAGGAATCGGCGCCCACTTCCACTCTTCGAATCCGCCGTTACGGATGAGGTTTTGTTTCCGTTCCGTCGGGGAGTGGAGTTGCGTCATCAACTCCATGATCCTCGTCGCCTCCAGCAGACGAGCCAGGTCCTTGTTGAACGAGAGGTAGGCTGCGTAGAGCGCTTCGAAGCCCGGCCTGTCAAGAGCCGTGAGCGCCCGGCGCGTTTCGTCGATGGTTTTCTTCTGTCCACGGACGCTTGCGTGTAAGGCTTCCAGGGACGAGTCCGTCTTGATCAACTCTGCCTTGTTTTTCAGGTAGTCCATATCCTGCCCGACGCCCTGAGACCATGCCGCCTCCCACCACTCGGCATAACTACCCATGAGAAGGTCTCCGAATCTGCGGGGCGCGTGAAAGGCGGCACCTACCCGTTTCCATATGGCATAAGCATAGCCGTCATTGCGGACGAGATTGAATCCCCATTTATCACCCGCACGGATGCCGCTGTAGGGGTAGGCGAATTCGAACACCAGCCGGTCTTCAAGTACGGTGGACTTGCCGGTGTGTCCCCCCTCGAACAGGTCCCAGCGCGCCATCACGTTTCCGGTGTACTGATTGGCCGCATTGACCATGATCTGCACATAGTTGAAGCGTGTGGCGCCAGGATCGACGAAGATCTCCATGTTGTACGTCCAGGACACATTTCCAAAAAGCTGCGGCCCTTTGCCGGGAGGTCCGTGTTTCTCGAGGATACTGCTTACGGCGGATTCGACTTCGCCGATGTCGTCATAGAAATATTCGAGACCGAGATAGACCGCGGCATCGTCATACACCACGCGCATGGTTGTGATTTGCCCGGGTATGGCGGGCCCATTCGGGAGGGTGAAGTCAGACCGGACTTCCGTGTTCCCCCAACACGCTTCATCGAGCCGTCCGTCGATCACGGGCGGCGTCTCCGTGCGCGTCGCGCAAACAACCTTCCGTGGTTCAGCGGCGTTCACGACACCGTGAGCCAGGATTACGGCCAGAAGAATGATGGTACGCATGATGACTACTCCGCGATGACATCAAAATGGGTTTGTGCCTTGTGCCCGGTGATCGCGTGCTCGGCAACAACGGTGTAGCGGTCCGGCGCCTCGGTGTAGCTTACCGGGAACTCGTAACGGAAGGTCTGTCCTTTGAAGAGGATGTTCTTCCGGTAGTACTCACACTCCTTGCCATCCGGATCGTAGACCCTGATTTGCACGACCTGGGCCAGCTCCTCACTCGCCGCTGCATCTGCAAAGGCCACGGTTCCCTTGATAACACAGTCGCTTGCCTGTTTGACCGTGGGGCTTTCCGACGCGATCCTCACCGCTCCGGGGTTTGCCGGCAGCAGCGCCAAGAAGCGGGGATGAAGATCCAGCGTCATCGAGAGTGCGTCCACATGCCCGAGGTACTCGTGCTGGCGCACGTCCCAGACGTGGTACTTCCGCTCGAACCGGATCTGACTCTCGTCGGACTCTTTGTCCTTGCTCGTGTACATGCGCATCAGACCAACGAGGCGGGTACTGCCCAGTTCAAACGCGGGCATGAAGGTGTCTCGTCTCTCCACCCCCGCGTCGTCCGTGATCTGCAGGATCGAGGTGATCCCGGCGTATTCCTTGAGCAGCGCGGCGACCGTGTCGGCCCCCGTGTAGTCACAGGATTCAACTCGCCCCAGGTAACCGTTGATTTGACCAGGGATATAGGCGCCGTGCCCCTTGCCGTAGGACATGAGATGCGTCTTGTCCAACTCGGGGAAGATGGCACCCAGCCTCCCCGTCTCCAGTTCTCTGCCATGTTCGGAATAGGTCGCAGGCTGATTGTCGGCAATCACGAGGCCGCCCTGCTTGACGAACGCCAGGATGGCGTCCGCTTCGCCCGTGCTCATGCCCTTGCTGTACGGCAGGACGAGGGTCGTGAAGCCGCGCTTGAGCAGGTCGCCGTTCTTCACGTCTTCGGGACTCACAAGTGTTGGCCGGATACGCAGACTCATGAACAGGGCCAGGGCATCGCTGTGGGCGCCGTCCGCGATGGATGCATTGTACATCCAGCCGCCGCTGAAACCGTTCTCCTGGAAAGGTAACAGACGTGAAATGAAGTGATTGTTTATGCCCCAGAGCATGGCCACCTCCGAGCGTACCGGTTTGGCGGCGATGGTCAGTTTGCCAATGCCTTTCTGGATGTGAAGGACCTCGCGGCTAATGTTCTCAAAGAACGGCAATTTCTCGGAGAAGTCCGGGGTATAGGAGCTATCCCCGCCGAAGCCGGCAAAGAGAAGCTCCTCCCAGTCGAACCCGTTGAGGCCCATGAAGAGCATCTTCCAGGGGTACCTCACATTGGCCACTTCGCTCTGGAAATTGTGCGACCATTTCATGTTCGAGGCACTGCCCAACAGAAAGGTGTTGTCGTCGGTAAAAGACTGCATGACTTCCGCCTTGATAGCCTGCTGCCATTCGATATTGAGGTGCGGCACGATGTAGAGCTTGGAAACCGACATATGCTCTTTGTAGCGGGTGAAATCATGATGGTCGTGTCCAACCTTGCCGGTCCGGACCTCGGGCACAACGCGCTTCATGGCCCGGCTCATGTCGATGAACACCTGGCTCCAGACGTGGGAGCGCATGAAGCTGCGGAAGGACACCCAGCGGGGAAGCTGGTCCTTGTTCACGGCGTCCATTATCAGGATTCCCCTGACCTCGTCCCATGACTGGAACGTGCTGCCCCACTCGGCATTGAGGGCCCCGAGATCCGCTTTGAACTGCTCCCGGCACCAGGCTTGAAACCGGCTCGTGGTCAGGTCATCAAAGCCGGAGAACTCTCTGTCCCCACCGGGCCCGCCACCGAGCATGTACTCCTCCCCGGTAACCACATACAGGGGCGACCCGAACTTGGCGGAAACTTTGAGATCCTCCATCTTCCGATTGATCATACCGGCATCACGGACATGATGGCCCTGCGGAAACTGGTACGGAAATGCTTCGGGGTCGAGAGGTTTTCCGGTCTCGGCAATGCTGTCATACATGCGGCTGAGCTCGGGAAGGGAGCTGTTGCTGTTCTCCTTTGAATTATCCATATCCTCACCCGCAGCAGCGCGCGCCCCCTGGGCCTCGCCGAAGTGGTCGAAGTACGAGACACTCTGCATATGCAGTCGTTCGTTGTGCTCGTAGAGGTCGCGCATATTGTAGATCAAATAGGTGAAGACGCTGTTGATGCCATGCTTGCGGGCGGTTTCATGGTAGAGATTGCCCATCCAGCCCGCACCCGGGTGGGGCGCGAATATCGTCATCCACATAAAGTCGTCGAACGTCCAGTTCGGCAATCCGACCCAGATCTTTCGCGCATCAACCACACCCTTGGCGTCGTTTATCTCAACGTATATATCCCACATGCGTGAGAGGGGCCGGTGTACGGGGATCGTGAAGGTGGCCCGGGTCCGGTCCGGGCCCAGTGCGGCTGCGGCCCGGTGCACGGTCCTGCCCCATGTATCCACAACCCGGATCGCAGCGTGCCTGTCATGGCTCAACGCGCCGGAGAAAATGGCTTCACCTAGAATCGTTTCATCAGGCGCGTACGCGTCTTTGTCCGTCGTGACAGACATCACAGTGGATTTGCTTTCTATCCGAAATCCCTGTGAGGCAAATGCCAGTACGTTGTCGGCGTGGTCGATAACGCGAACGTCGGCAAAATACGTTCCGCGGCCGAGGGTCGGCACGGGCAGCGCCTGTGTCACCGGAACGTCCTTCTCATGCTTTACCGGCACGGTCTGCACTTTCAGAATCGTGCCCGTCCGGTCCCTGATGGTGTAGTGAATCCGCAGTTTGTTGCTGAAGTCCCGGTGCGGGGTCAAGGTCACCTGGATGCTGCTCTCCGGGCAGTCGTCGCGGTCGATGACAACGGCCGGGGTTTTGGTGGACCAACTCACTGCCTCGATGTTCTGATCGACCGGCGCCGTGAGGTCGGTTTCGGGGGCCTCGACCGAGACGGCGAGAGCGACATCACTCTCATGCGCGGACGCCCAGAGGATGCAGCGCGTAAGCAGCGCAAAAGCGTAGTCGTACATGAGCCGGTCATGCATCAGGGAGACGTCGCCCTTATCGGGTATCCAGGGCGAGAGACTGCGCTGATTTCGGAACGCATAGTTGATATGCTGCTGATCGAAGTAATCGAGGCCCATGACTCTGCCTTCGCCGTGGGCGGTGGCCGTGATGCAGACGCTGGCCTGGGCCCAGCGGTGGCGCTCCTGACCGGTGATGGGCTTAAACGCGGCCGGCGTGTCGACGCGATGCAGCGGCATACTGTCCATGGGCAGCGCCGCGTAGATACTCTGTGCAACGTCGTCGCTGGTCGTGGTTTCGAACAGGGTCGAAAACTGCCCGGCCCCGTCAGCTTTCAGCTGGTTTGGATTCACATAGACCAAACCGGTCCCGCGTTTAACGTGAGCAAGGATCAGATCCCGAACATCGCCGGGGATGGCATCCCACGCGATGCTGCCGATGACGATCGCATCGTAGCGACGGTCCAGGTTCAATCGCTCCTGGACGAGTTGGGCAATGACCGTTCTGGCCTCGGTGGGAGACAGCGGCGTTGCATTGTTGCCTTCGGAGATGCCCTCGGTCCAGTGCCGGTTCGAGGCGGCCATGATATGCGTGGCCTTGAGGTCGAGTCGCTGCGCGGTTTCCACGATCTCGCGCGATGTGTTATAGGGTGTGACGAACAGCACGTTCAGCTTCTTGCCGGCCAGCGGTTTGGCCCACTTGACGTGATACGTCTCAAGCGTTCCCGGAAGCCTGTCGTAAGGCTGATTCGGGTCGCCGTAGGGTGGGGTGGCAATGGCGCTCGCGCTGAACAATGCGACGATAACCAGGGCCAGGCACGCGGTTCGCCTGGTCATTGTGTGATTGAACATGCGTATGTTCCCCGCTTTTCGGATCGTTCTTCCTCAGTTTCTTGCCTTTCCGGTGAACGACAACGGAGTACGATTGGGAGTTTCCACGCCTCGTCATCGGTAATCGTCAACCGATCCTTGAACTTACGGGTTTTTATGAGATTCTCGAAATTGCCTGGCCTCATCCCGCCTTGCGACATCTGACGTCGACGCCGGTTCCGGACTGTCTACTGTACGTGGCATGGACGCGTTTGCCACCATCCAGGGACGCAGGATTGGCCCGGCCGAAGTGGCCGGGGCTTGAACGGATATCGTGGAACATGTAGTATACCGAAAGACCTGTCGACACCGCTGTGGTACGTGATCCGTATGCCGAGTGGTGTGGGAGGGGGGCGCCCGCGAGGGCCCCTCCCTATCCCCGATTGTGTGCCCGAAGGGAGGGTTTGTTATGAGCGGGAACATCTACCTTGTCGCGATGGCCCAGAGTACACAGATTCACATGTATCACACGGAAAGGCCGCGGCAGCCGATGCTGTGGCTCCTGCCCGAGAATCTGACCGGGTTCGAAACGAAACATTTCTGTGTGCCCATGGCCAGGTGGGAGGAACTGGAGCCCAACAAGAGCTATGTGATGCATCGCCGGCAAGACGATCTGCGATCATACACGAGCCGGGTATCGGTGCGGGATGACTACGTCGAGGCCGACCTGGAATTGCACAATCACAGCGGCGCGGTTATGCGCGACGTCGTGGCTGATATCTGCTGCGGATTCCGCAATTCCACGGAACTGATGACGAACGCGATCGAACACACTTACGTGAAAACTGGTGGACAGTACCGTCGCATCATCGACACTGACCGCAGCGCCTCCACGAATGGCGTTATGCCTGTCTATCCCGTGAAGGGCACGCACCGATCTCCAACATGGGAAATGTCACAGTCTACGCCATACGGGTTTGGGTTGAGCAATGACGAAGTGGAAAGCTCGATGGTGCTATTGCACAACGGGACGGAACGCGAATGGATCGCGACATTCTTCTCTTCGGCCAATGAGGTGTGGTTCAACGTGGCGGAGCCTTGGCACGGCTGCATTCACAGTAATGCGTTCTGCCCCGTGCTGCCCGACTCACACACCTGGAGAATCAAGGGGCGGATGTATTATCATGAAGGCACCCTTGACGAAATGGTCGCGAAGTACGCCACAGCCATGGCATCGATGAAGACCGAGTGCGGCGTTGCGCCGGCAGAGCGGCAATAGAAGAGAACCACGGATTAACACGGATGAACACAGATAAGAGACAGCTACGGGGCTGTGCCTTAGGTTGAAGCTGAATCAATGTGGGAGGCGATACAAACGAACCACAGATAAGAAGCCTCTGGACTGTGTTTTCGTGATCTGTGTCCATCCGTGGTTCTCTTCTATTGCGGTAGTGCCTTAAGGTTCTAAAAAAAATACTTGCAATTTGCCTGAGAATTTCCGACACTTTTGCATCGTTGTAAAGATGAGCCGCGTTTATGGCAGCGAAATTTCGCCAATCAAACAACTGAGCAGATGTAATGATTAAACAAAGATCGATGATGTGGACGGCAATGGCAGTGACGCTTTTGTTTGCCGTGATACACGTTCATGCTGTCGATGTCTGTCCCGACACCATTTCCCAGGGCGGCGGCAACTCGAGTGGCGCTGTCTTTACCCTGCACGACAGCGTTGGCGGTTTCGGCGGTTCCCAATCCAGCGCCGCTTTCGTATCGGACATCGGCTATGCGCCGCAAGTCCTGTGCGGTTGCGACTGCGTGCCGTGCGCTGATTTTGTTGATCTCACCTGTGAGTCGCTACAGCTAAACTTTCAGACCACCCAGACAGGCGCACTGCCGTTTCTCGAAGCGCTGCTGGCAAGCAGCGATCTGTTCAGCGCAGATATTTGCGCCGACGGCAGCGACGGCGACGGATGCCCGGAAGCCTGCGCTGCATTTATCCTCAGCAATTTCGAACCCTAACCACCACACACACACAGCCTTTAGGAGGGCACTAAAATGAAGAACCACATCACCGCAGCGTTTGTCTGCATGGGAATCGTGTTAGCCGGAATCGTCCAGGCCGCTTCCGTACCGTGCAAGATCAATTACCAGGGCGTCCTCAAGGACAACGCTGGTGTGAAGATCGACGGCAGCGTCGATATCGACGTCGTACTGCAGCCATTGGGCGGCGGTGCTGCTGTCTTCAGTGAGACGCACACCGGCGTATCGGTTGCCAACGGTCTGTTCAGTTTGAAGATCGGTGACGTGAATGATATGTGCAGCGTCCCGTTCGACTCCGCCTATGAGCTCGAGATCACTGTGGACGGCGACACCATGGCACCAAACACGCCGCTGTGTGCGGCGCCGTACGCGCTGGGCGTCCTCAACACCGTTGTTGGCCCGACCGGCCCGCAGGGCGTGCAGGGCAAGATCGGCCCGGCCGGTACGAATGGTACGAACGGCACCAATGGTACAGATGGCGTCGATGGTACGAACGGTACCAATGGTACAGATGGCGGCGATGGTACGAACGGTACAGATGGCGCCCAGGGCGTACAGGGTAAAGTCGGCCCGGCCGGCGGGGCCGGCACCAGCTCATGGGTCGACGGCACTGGCCAGGTGACCACAACGGCCGCTGTCGGCATCGGGACGGTGACGACTCCGACTGCGTTAATTGATGCGTCGGCGCCCGGTGAGCAGCATTTTAGGTTCGGGTCCACGAATAGCCCGACAAAGGTTTTCATCGGACAAGAAGGGGGCCTGACCTGGCAAATGTATCAGGAGATTCATTTCGGGCATGGTTGGAAAATTGGCGGATGGCCGGAACACAACTTCAGGTTACAGCATGATAGTTCAACCAGGCTCTTTATAGACGATAGCGGCAAGGTCGGCATCGGGACGGATAGTCCTGGGAGCAGGTTGGCAGTTGTCGGGTTGCCAACTTCAGACGTCGGGTTGAGTGCGGGAAGTTTCTACTGGGAATACCCCAGTGGCACACTGAAGATCAAGTACTAAACGGCCTCGACGAAGCTCAAAAAGGGGGGAAGGCAACTTCCCCCCTTTTTTTCGTCCCAATCCGCTGTTTATCGCAAGTCGCAAGTCGCTGGTCGAAGGCTCGCGACCGGGTCGGCGACCGAGTCGGCTACCGGCGAGCCTTCGACCAGCGATCAGTCCTGTACTCCGGCGCTTGCCCAGAATGGCACTGACTTAAGGTCTGAATTTAAACCAAATCCCTCAACCTAATCGTCAACCCGGGCGGCTACTGGCGAGCCTTGCCATCCACCGAAACGCTGTGAATTCGGGATTATGGTTGACGATTAGGTTTACGATTAAGCTTTGGTTCTCCACTTTTAACCCCTTAAGTCAGTGCCATTCGGCGCTTGCCCACCGTTGCAACTCGCGCCAAACGGCACTAATTTTGGATTCGGGCAATCGATACCGACAATCAATCAGAATCCCATTGCCAAAGGAGAACCGGCTATGCCAATCGTCAATTCCATGTTACTTAGAGTCAGCCTTACAATGCTGTGCATGCTTGGCTTCCTGATTATGACGCCCGCAATGCAGGCGCAGACAAACCCGATCGTCACCGGCTACGGCGAGACGACCTGGGGACAGTCTCTCGCCGACGTACAAGCGATCTGGCCCGGTGGCGAGACAGATGAGCAGCGTAAGCTTTTTTTAACCTACACGGCCTCTGCGGCAGCCGACGAAGCGCCGATAATTGGGAGGGTCGCGCAATTTTATAACGATCAACTCTATTCGATCGTGATCTTCTACGAATTGCCCGACAGACCCGAGGAAGGGGCAGACGAGGACGGCCTGGCAGTAATCAATGACCTGATCAAGAAGAAGTACCATCCCGATCGGGAAGCGAAAGATCTGATGCAACTGAAACACCGGATGAGGATCGAGGCCCTCGCAAAGCCCGACGGGACCATTCAGGTGACGTACGAGAATATAAAAATGCTGGAGGCTACCGATAAAGCCATGCGCGAAAAGAAAGAGCGGGAAGACGCTGAACGGCGTGCCCAGGAGCCCCGCACGAAGAAGCTGAAAGCGTTAGGGCTGGAAGAGAGTATCTGAAGGCACCCATCTGGCACTGCCTCGACATAGACAGTGTTGAGCCCCTTGCCGTGTGCCAGCAGGAGCCAGTCGAGAATGGCACTGACTTAAGGGCTTAAAAGTGGGAGACGTAGCATGCGTCGCGCCGTGCGCATGGGACAGTGCTGGTTGCAGGAAACGCGCGGCAACTGCAAAGGCACGCGCTGAAAACCACACTGCGACGCAGCTTTTGCAGTCATTGCGTCTCCGAGCGCGCGGCCCAGCCGGCTACTGACGGCTATCACGCTCGCTACCGGGCACGGCATCATACATATCAAACTGACGTACTGGGTTCCACTTTTAAGCCCTTAACTAAGTGCCATTCGGAGCCAGTCGAAGTTGTCCACGAAGGATGAGTTACTGGGAGAACGGGAATGAAGACATACAAGATCGCAGTAGCCGGACTGGGGCACGGAAAGAGTCATGTCCGGGCGATTGGTCATCTCGAGCATGCGGAGTGTACAGCCATTTGCGATGTCAATGAAGACGTGCTGCAGAGCACAGCCGAGGAAGCGGGGATCAAAGACGCGACAACGGACTACGCTGATCTTCTTTCGAACACCGATATCGACATCATCTGCATCTGCACGCCATGTCATATGCATGGCCAGATGGTACTGGCAGCGCTTGATGCCGGCAAACATGTCATGGTGGAAACGCCGATGGAGAATGAGTCCACGGACAGGCTCTGGAAGATTATCCAGATGGCGGAACGCAGAAACCTCAAGGTGCAGATGGACTGCGCCGACCGGTGGATCGCGGAATCGGTGAAGATCAAACAGCTCATAGACGATGGCAAGGTCGGAAACATCTATTATGTGATCTGTGAGTACCTGCAGGACATACGTCAGCAGAATGGGGGTGTGCTGTTGGCGAAAACGAATTTCCGCATGGGGTACGGGGTCAGAGCGCAAGACCCGGTTTCTGCCGGAGCCGGTATATACGCCGTAGATACGGCCCAATGGTTCCTGGGCGAACAGTTCACGGAAGTCTTCGCGTACGGCAACCGCATGAATCTGCCCATGCGCAACGTCGACGATCATGACGTCGCACTTTTCAGAACCGCTTCCGGCGCGATTGCCCGAGTGCAGTGTTCCAAGGCAACCCGCCGCCCGTACAAGGAGATCATCAAGTCCGTATGGGGAACGAAAGGCACAGTGGAATGTACCGGGTATCTGCCCGAACCGCCTGACAGTACGGGCCTCTACGCCTGCCTGACGGATGCCGACGCGGGAGCTGAGCCCTACGAGGGACCTTATGAGATGAAGCGCGTCGAAGTCCCTGCCATTCCGCTGCCCGATGGCGTTACCCAGGAAACCGCCGACGAGGTCGGGCATGACGGGGTCGAATTCTTCAGTTGGCTGGACCTGCTTTCATCCATCGAGAATGACCACATGTCGCAGGTCAACGTGTACGAAGCTGCGCGGACGTGTGCCGGCGCCATCGCGGTCAAGAAATCGAAAGAGGATCACAGGCCGATCGCGATTCCCCAGATTGTTAACCGGCACGAGGAGATCAAGCCGCTTTATCCGTTGCCCTATGAGAAGGCGTCGAGCTCTGAGCTCTGAGGAAGGAAGCCGGATGATCCCAAGGCAGCCGTCCTGCTCACCATGGCACAACTCTACAAGGAGAAGTTGCCTGGCCTAGCCAGGAATGGCACGGACTTGAGGGGCTGAATAAGGTGGCTCTGATCATTACGCTTCCCCGTCTGAGTCCCGCCTTTAGGCGCTGTTGATTTAATCGAAACTTACGCCCCAAGGGGGCATCGGCACCGTAGCCTGGGGCGTTGCTCCAGGCTACGGTGAGAGTGGCCCTGCAGACCGAGAAATCGCGATGCGACGGATTAAATCAACAGCCCCTTTAGGCGGAAGTTGATCTGTTTTCTTCCGCGTACCACGATGCCTCCGCGCTCGTGATGTCAACGGTACAGTACTATTTTGTCACGGCGTCTAAGGGGCCCGCAATGCGCAAATACAAGCTTGAATTGGACCCCCGACTTCACGAGCACAGAGGCATCGTGGTACGCGGGAAACAATTAAATCGACAAACCCTGAAAGGCGGGACTCTAGGCCGGGAGTGACCAAGAATCGCACTTTTAAGACCCTTAAGTCCGTGCCATTCTGGTCTAGCCGCAGTCACCGCCCATAAGCCAAGTGGACCTCGACCTTTTCCAGCGCAATCGGTTTCTTGGCCGCGCCCGGACGCGTGTAGCGCACCGTCAGCAGGTTGCGCCCTACTGCCATCTGTTGGGGGTTGAGCGCGTAGGTCCACCAGCCCGCATCAATCATGGGATCGCGGAGTTCGACGCCGTTGAACTTCACCCAAACGTGCTGCGGATCCGGCTCTCCCGAGGTCTGCAAACGCAACTCGAGGCGTTCGACACGATCAGCGTGGGCGGCCGCGTCATCAGCCACGTAGACCTCGACCCAGGCCGGCTCGGGCGGAAGCGCCAAGGGCAAGGGCGCCTGGGGGTTCATGTTCAGGTAACAGTTCCACCGCTCCTCCCAACCGCCCCCGTAGCGGCGCGAGACGAC
Organism: Lentisphaeria bacterium; assembly: GCA_963580095.1. GTDB lineage: Bacteria > Verrucomicrobiota > Lentisphaeria > JABSQK01 > CAJWLW01 > CAJWLW01. The sequence continues at coordinate 19,958 of CAUZJQ010000023.1, forward strand.
AAACCACTTGTCCAGAAACGCCAGTCCCGCGGGATCGCCCATTTCTTGATAGGCTTGGGCATGGACCGACCGACCGTCCGCCAGCCGGGGACCCTTGGTGCCGACTGCCGACGCGGACTCAGGTAGTTCGTTCCAGAAGTTGAAGGTAGCCACGCCGTCGGCCCCTTGGTGGCGCCAGTTGGCAGCCAAACCCCGCAGGAACTCAAGCCGCGTCATTTCGTGGTAGCCCTCAGGGGAATGATGCTGGTCGATGCAGGGGTAGAGTTTCACATGGCTGCCTTCGACAATTCGTCGGAATCCCGCCATATCCACCTGGATCGAGCGCGTCCCAATTATGATGATGTCGACCAGGTTGTCGTGCACCCACGTGTCCACGTCCAACCCATCGAAGTGACAGCCGGGAACCGTGTCGGCCACGCGGACTGCGAGCAGGAAGGGGCTTCCGCGCCGTTGGGCCACCTCTTGAAGCATCGCGCGCACCCTGCGCACGAAGTCGGTCAAGGCCTCGCGGCACTCCCACTCCCGTCCCGTGGGGAGGAAAGGCGGGTGGCGGGCAAAATCCAGGTTGATACCATCGAAGTCGTAGTTTTCAGCCACCTCGCGCAGAATCGCCACCTTATGCTCCCGCACCTCTGGCACAGCGAAGTTCCACATACCCGGCTTCCACCAACTGTCCTTCACCAACCGCTCGGGATGCTGATCCTTGAGCGGAATGCGGGCGGGCGTGGTGACGTCGACCTCACGGTCGGCGCCGTTGACACGGTATTCCCAGAACGCCTCGAGCTTGCGACGCTGGCTCTCCTCGACGATGAGCTTCAGGAAGTCAACGCCCTCCTTCCGCCAGCGCAGCAATGCCGGGTATTGCAGTGCCGGCAGGATCTTGCTGGGGTAGGCGACAATGTTACCCTCATCGAGGCACCAGCCGACGCTGTCCACCTGGCTACCGGGCTGGGTGAAGGCGCTGAAGCGCGAGCCGATCCATTCCTCTGGCGTAACAGGGCTGGGGTCCGGGCCCATCGGCGCTCCGTAGCCCACGTCGTTGTTGACGTAGATGCGCCTCGACCGGTTAACGGCTTCGATATGCTTTGAGGATAGTTTGATCATCGTCATTTGGGCCTGTATTGGCACCAGGACACACCGTTCGCATGGGGGATCTCCACACGCAGGGGTTTCCCACCTCTAACAGATCGCTTTCTTCCGGTATCGACATCTTTCAGTACATAAGTTGTGTGAGAACAGAGACCGGGCAGCACGACTCTTGTCGTGCTCTCCGGCGAGTCGCACCTGAATACCTGGAAGAAGCCTTCGCCCGTTTCGGGATCGTGAAACTGCCAGCCATCGTATTCCGCCAGGCTTTGCGGGTCGAATAGCGAGTAGTAGTCCTTCATGAGCAAATGTCGTTGAGCCTTGTAGTGCTCGATTTCCGATCTCAAGTAGTCCTTCATACTTGGCGTGAAGATACGGCTTTGCTCCGAGAAGCAGAGAGAGCCCGCCATGCGGGAGCGTAATACCGCCGGGGGATAGCCGTGTTTTCTCGTCGAGGTAAGGGATTGTACACGCTGGCGTGGATGGGTGGCGTACAGGAACGCGGAGTTTCCGTAGTTGCCGGGCAGAATACGGTTGAGTCCTGACTGAAAACGCCGCACGACGTGATAAGCATCGGAGTTATCGTTCATCCAGGCCGAGTGGGCCCGTCGCATTGTGCCCAGGTCAATGCGGTTCCCGCCTGTTGCGCAAGCTTCGAGGTGCACCTGTGGGCATCGGCTCATAAACTCGTCCAGGACCGCATATAGGCCGTGTCCGTAATCGAGTTGCAGTCGGCCCCACTGCTCGGGATCCTCGTTATCATCCCAGAACGGGGCGTGTACATTGTTGCAATCCCAGCGCAGCCATTCGATCCCGTACTTATGCACCCAACTTTCGAGAAAATCGGCCACATGGCCACGCACCTTCTCGTCGTCGAGTCTCAATAGCACATCGTCGTACTTCGGTACGCCATACATGTAGTTGCGACTTTCGGAATAGTGAAACCAGTCGGGATGCTCCGTGACCCAGTGGGAGGTCTTCGTAGCCCACTCGAGCTCGAGCCACGAGCCAAACTTCATGCCAAGAGAACGCACATAGTCCGCAAACGAGGCCATCCCATCGGGGAAGCGTTTCGGATCGTCGAATTCCCAGTTGCCGTTACCGTTGCGAAAACCGTCCTTGTACCAGTCGGCGTCCACTACGTAATATTCCATGCCGAGATCGGCGTACGCTTTGGCCTCTTTCATTTGTGTCGTCACTGTCCAGTCGTGATCGAGCCCGTAGTAATGATTATAGAAGACTGGGGGCAGGTCCGATCCACCCTGCACAGGTCTGCGGACGTGTCTGACTACATGGCGCCGCAATACGTTACTTCCGGCAACTGCATTACCCTCGAAGAAGCCGAGGACGGCTCTTGGAAGACCGACGGATTCCCCAGGTTTCAGGTTGAATCCAGTGTAAGCAACGTGGGCGATCAGCGTCAGGAGTCTGCGCGACCCGATCGTTGCTATTTCGGAACAGAATATCCAACGGCACGGCCATTCCAACGCAATAAAGAATCCGCAGCTCTCCTCCGGGTCGGTAATAAACGCGTAAGGCGTTTCAGTTTCGGTAGAACGTCCACCCTCGCGTCCCCCGATAAGGGTGCGCAGACCATCGGTGGTCGTCACATTATACGCCCGAGGCGGGTAGGCCGCCGAGGTATCCCCACCGCCATAGACCGTGGTCATGCGCGGTGTGCCCAGCTTGGTTACGTCCATCGTGATACAAAGGCTGAAAGGTCCCCGCATGTTACGGACGGTACGCTTGCTGCGATTCGTGAGCGTTCCTTCCATCTCCACCACGTTGGTATCGGAAAACGCTTCATAGCCTACGTCCGCTTCGAGGCCCGTTTTCGGATGCACCCATCTGACGTTCCTGCCGGTACCCGCCGAATCCGTGGTTACGGAGCGTGCGACCACCTCGTCCTGGAAATGGGAATGGTCGATGCCGTCTGCAGCACAGGTAAACCCCGGAGAAGGCCCAAGCGCCTTAAGAAACGGGTGTTTCTTGATTCCAAACAGATCGCCAACAGAGAAGCCAGTCCTTTTAGCCATCAGTAGTACTCCTTTCTACTTCTTCGGAAGAGTTTGGTCCATCATTATTTTGACGATCTCCTCGCCTTTTCGAGCATTGCCGACTAATCAAGGCCTGACCTCAAACGTTGCTTCGCTCTTCATGCCGGTGATCGGGTACTCGACCTTGACTGAATACTCTCCCGGCTCCTCGGAGAAGCTGATCGGGAGCTCCGCCTCGAAATCAGTTCCCTCGAAGAGAAGGTTGTCCCGGTACCACTCCAATTCCTTTCCCTTCGGTGAAAAAACTGCGACGTGAACGACCTGGCCCATGCCGACGTTCTTCTCTTTTCCATCGCTGCCAGTTCCTTTGACTTTTCCGTCCCTCAGTGAGGACGCGGTTGATGTCCGGAAAGCTGCTCCGTGTACTGTGACAACTCCTGCGCCGCCTGTCTGCATTCTGCGGCTTGGATTCGCGTCAACCTATCACTGACCGATTACCGCTTTCCCTCTCCGCGCCCCCTGCCCCTGCCAGTGCGGCGCGCCGGCACTGGCTCGTTTCACGAACGCAGGGATCGCCAACAAGAGGCAGCTCGGCCCTGGCGCCCGGCAGCCCAGCCGCCCGCACCGTCTCCATCGCGGCCAGCTCGCCGCCCAACGAGACAGTAGGGGATGTCCCGTCGGCAGTACTCGGTCACCGGCGCTCGGGAGACTGAGCTGCACCGCGAGGTGGGCAGGCGCAATCGCGGAGTCCTCCTCGTCTCGCGTCCCGTCTCACTTACCGTGTCAGTTCCGCCTGCGCGTGGTTCCAGATATTGTGGCCCCAGTTGTGCAGCGGCGTAAAGGCATAGGGCGTGTTGACCGCCGCGTTCCGATCGATGCGGATCAGCATCATTTGCAGCGTGTCGCCCGGCTGCGGCGCGTTCCCGCGAGTGTACGACGGTATCTGGCTGAACGGCACGGCGATCTCGATGGTGTAGCCGCCGTCCACGTCGTCGGAGTTGTTGATGGTGCCGTCGACGGCGCAGGCTGTCTGCAGGCCTTTGAGGCTGAGTTCCGGACGTGCGAGCGGGCCCCAGCCCCGGAAGTTCTTGGCGTTGAGCGCGTCGTAGATGGAGCCGGCGGGCGTGACGTCGATCTCCCAGTACTGCCCGGCCTCGAATTCGGGCAGCAGGAACACCTCCACGCAGTCCCATTCCCAGACCGGCCCGTCGCGCTCGACGTCCTTGGCCTGGACGTCCGTGTCAGCGCACTCGAAAGCGAAGAACATATACTCCTCATTCCAAAGCACACGAAAGGTCGTGGCGGGCTCGGATGCGGGCTCACTCTTGTTGAACGGATACAGCGTACGGAAGACAGCGGCGTTCTGCCAGGCCGCTTCATCCGTCTTGCCGTCGATCGTGAGGGCAGACTGCGCGTAAGGCAGGCGGAACCGCGGTGGCTTTGGCCAGGCGGCGGCGCCCTGGCAGACGGCCGTGACGTTGGTGCCCTGCCGGCGGGCGAAATCCAGTTGCTCGGGGGTGCTGTCGACTTCACCTTTGAGAATGGGAATGAGATCGCTTTCGTATGTGATCATGTTGGCGATCTCATTGGCGGGTGTACCCCAGGCGAGCTCGATGGCGGCTTCCAATTCCTCGGCCAAGTGTCGATCGGCGGCTGTCGGTGTGGGATTTGGCGACAGAGACAGGCAGCCAGCCAGAGTGACCGCTGCCAACGCGACGACGGATGGGAGTCTGGTTCTCATCAGAATGTGTCCTCCTTGTAGGGGATCTGATACTCCGCCGCCAGAGGTTCACCCCTATGCGTCCGATGTAACTCGCGCGGGTTGCCCATGAAACACCAAGACTGAGCGGCCGCGCACGAACGCGTGCAGAGCGAAGGCGATCCGCTCAGTGCCGTTGGGGTAACCTATACCATTGGAATGGGCGCTCTCAAGCTTTTCCGGCTACATGGCCGTTTTTGACGGCGGGCCTGAAAACAAAAAGCGCGCCCAGAAGGACGCGATAATCGTTGCTATTACAGCAATTGGCGGAGAGGGGGGGATTCGAACCCCCGGTACCCGGTGAAGGGTACGACGGTTTAGCAAACCGTTGCCTTCAGCCGCTCAGCCACCTCTCCAAAGGGGTATAAAATCGCTAAATCCGGGCCAAAGTAAGTTTGTTGATGCCCCCTACTATATGCCGATCAGCATACCCTGCAAGTACCCGTTGCCGCTGATCTTTTCGACCTGGACAGGACGGCGTTCCTGTAACGTCCCTGCAACGAGACGGTTGCGTGATGACTCGAGTAGTTCGTACGTTCATCGGATCGTCAACACATCCCCAAGGTCGTTGATCGTAACCCTCCTGTCCGTGGTCTGAGCGTCGGCGTGCTGAGCAGCGGCGACAAGAATTGCGAGGCTCTCAATGACGGGGAAAGGATTTCGCTTGATCATGAATGGCTCCGGAAAAAGCAAGCTTCGCAGATGTTGGTGCTGATCAGGAGCGTGTTGACGACCACGTTGGCGCACGCTTGCAGCTCTCCGAAGCTTGTGGCATCCTCCGCCAGTTTGCAGGCCAGTTGAACAGATGACCACCAACTTGACAAGCCGGCTCATAAAGCATAGCCGGTTGCAAGTGGGGCTGATCAGACAAACGTTCCTACGGCCGTCATGTGCGCGTGGCAGTCCCAGTGTTTTTGTGTTAGGTTCTGCGTCCTATTGGGGGAGCATCGCAATGTCCGAACCGCGTGAGAAAATCTGTGCGAACTTTCTGGTCCAAGATGACCCGTACCACGACTACGTGAACTGGCGCCACTTCATGCGCCAGTGGTTTGTCCTGGGGCCCTTCAGTTTTGTCGACCAACCATACGCCACCGCCGGCCGTGAGCAGGAGGCACTCGACGAGGACGAGCTCTGGGAACCGGTGCGTCGCAAGTCGAAGGGCGGTCGAGATCGATACCTGGTGGGATCACGGGTGACGATTGCGGAGGGAGAGCGTTGAGTACCTGCTATGGGAGCAATTGACAGAAAAATGAATACAGAACACTACTCTTTTATACTCACGCCGTGAGCACGCCTGATCCAAATCAAATTCTCGAGCAAGCCCATCAGATGTTTGCGTCTGAGCTGGACGCGTTCGTGCCGGACCAGGTGTTCGACGCCCACTTCGAGATGTGGGACGCCGGTGAGCATGAGCATTTCAAAGGCACGTTCGGCGTCACGCTGCCAACGCGATTCACGGACATCCAGGCAGCCTGTGACTGGCTGCACCCGGGGCGGCAGGTCGGTGCGGCGTTCATTCCGTTTTCATTCAAACCGGAATTTATTGCGTCGGTCAACGAATGGGCTTCAGCGCAGACGCGGGCCGGCGGCGATACGTGCTGCACCTATTTTTTCGTCACTCCGGCAGACGATCCGGAATGGGTGCGCCAGGAGGTGCGCCGTCTCGG
>CAUZJQ010000024.1:0-26465 GCA_963580095.1 Lentisphaeria bacterium
AGTGGCTCAAGCAGATAATCCCCCAGGCAGTGCCCTTGGCCCGATTGAGCGCCGGTAACAGCATGGCCGCAAGGATTGCGATAATCGTAATCACGACCAGCAGTTCGATGAGGGTGAATGCTGATCGGATTGGCTTGGCGAACAGTCTTCGATTGTTGGAGAAACCTGTCACTTGCGAAGGTGCTTTGGATTTAAGATGCGTAAAACAATGGTATTCCGGCAACTGACACCAAGCCGTTCGTGATGCTTTGTCTGTTCGCGCCTTTCTGAAAAATAACAGGCTGTAGTCATTTAACGTATTCGACCGTATAGCTTTCCCGGACAAATCTGGACAATGCAACAATGACTTTTCCGGATTGGCTTCGCATGTTCCGATTAAATTAAGAACATAACGTTTGTAGTGTACATAATACGAAAGAATAGATCAAGCCGTTCTGAGGGAGAATTGTCATCGGCTAAACAGTGCCTTCCTTTGGAATTCCGGCCGCTGTCTTGATTCTTCTGCGACGGGCCGCCATTGTGTGGTTTGGGAGACCGCAGGCTGTGCGGCCCCGCCTCGACGAGTTTTTAAGAGGCCAGTTGCTTGGGAGAGAAGATGCCATCACCTCACACACGTCAAAAGCTGGTGCAGGACCTGGGCAACCTGGGTGTCGGTTCGGGCGACATGCTCTTCGTGCACTCATCCTTCAAGAGTCTTGGATCGGTCGAAGGCGGCGCCGAAACCGTGATTGGTGCCTTAGAGGAAGTGCTCGGACCGTACGGTCTTCTCCTGATGCCCTCGTTCAACATGGTGGAACCGGAGCGGCGTGCGCCGACCTGGAATATCTCGACGAGATCGACCAATGTTGGATGGCTAACCGAATTTTTCCGCCGGATGCCCGGCACAAGTCGGTCCGACCACTACTCCCACTCGGTAGCGGCCCGGGGAAAAGAAGCTGCGGCGTTGGTGGCGGATCATCTCAGCCGTGAGGGCTACGCGTCACCGTGGGATCTTGAGCCATGGGGGCACACCTACGGGTTGCACTCGCCGATGTATCGGGCCTGGCAGGCCGGGGCCAAGGTTCTCATGTTGGGGGTGGACTATGAGTCATCCACTTACATCCACTTCGTCGAAGTCATTCACTGGAACAGGCACCTCGAGTGCGATCCGGCGGCGTACCCTTCGATCGATCGAGTGGCGCTTGGAGCGTATTGGGAGCGGGCGGGCTGCTTGCAAAGGGGAGACGTGGGTGATGCCGAGTCCCGGGTGTTCCCGGTGCAGGACTTTGTCAGCTTGTTGCTGAAAGAGGTCGAGCGCGATCTCGAGTCGTATTTAATCTAAGCAGTCACGCCAGATAACGGGGCCCCCTCACCGCCGTGCAGGGGGTCTCAAAGACCCGGATATCTGTCTCGACAACGGTGCATGCTGGGATACGGTTAAAGCGTCCCAGCCGATGATGGTTGACTCTGAACTGTTTTAGCGGAGCCTGTGATCTAGAGAGCTACTGGCCAGTAGCGAGCGCGACATTGGTCATCGGTGATGCTGTGATAGCAGAGGCGGACTGGCCGATTATTGAAACAAGCACGATTGCAAGTCCATGGTCCGTTCAAGCCCTACAGCCCATCCTTAATGTCGATCGCTTCCATGGCTTTGTAGCGGGAAGATTCACGGAACGCCTTTTTCTCCCCTGCCTCGGATTCGGCCTTTTCCCGGGCTGAATCTTCCTCGGCTGCGGCCTTTCTCTGCCTCATGACTTCATTTTCGATTTTGGTGTTGGAGTACGTGACACGGACGATGCCCGATTCGACGTTAGCGGCGCCTACAAAGATGCCGGCCGTCTTGAGCGCACTTTTTACAGTGTCATATTTTGAGGCCAACTTCTCCCTGATAAAGGTCAGGCCAGCTTCGTCCGGCCCATCCTCAGGCGCCTCCGGCATCCTGTAGAAGGTGGACACTCTAAACAGCGTATCATCTATGAATACGTAGTTCGTATACTGGATGACGCCCCCGTCTTCGCCGGGCTGCCGGAGGATCTCAACATACTTTGGACTGTCTTCTTCTGCCAGATTCGGCACCGCGGCCGTGACTTCCTCTTTTGATTGTCCCCACTTCGTACTGCCGTACCCGTTTAGTAAAGCAAGGTCCTCGGCCTGCGACCCGATTGCCGTGAACATGGCAGCGATTATTATGATGATGATGCGTTGACCGGTCATGATTTTCCTCCAATTGGCTAGTTGCAGAAACACAGGGCTGTTTTCTTTTCCCAAAAACGCGGTTGGAGCTCTATTCTAACAAGTTGAATCAGTTGAAAGTTGATTCATAAAAGTATGACCGATAGTGCGATAAATCAACCGTTAATTGCCTGCCAATTTTTGTGGCCTTTCCTTAGTTGCCTTTCCCCTTTGCCAGTGCGATGTGTGCCGGGCACACCGAAACGGATCGACTTGTGGACTGACTATTCATGAATCCCCAGAGCGCTAAGCCGAGTGAGGCGTGCCTTGGCGGCATGGTGCTGGGGATCAATCTCCAGCACTTTCTTCCACGCTTCTATCGCTTCCGCATACTTCTCATTCTTTTCATAGGCTTTCTCACCTACTGATGAGTCAGCCCCCTGAGTCGGGTGAGGTTTTTTCGAGCTTCATGCTGCTGGGGACGGATCTCCGACACCTTCTTCCAGGCTTCTATCGCTGCTTCATATTGTTCCTGTTTCTCATAGCCTTTCGCCAAACGCACATAAGCCAGTGCAAATTTGGGGTCCAGTCCAATGACTTTAATATAATTCCCTATCGCCTGCTGCTGGTTGCCTGATTGGTCATAAGCCAGCCCTCGATTGTAGTAAGCGGGCTTAAATCGGGGCTTCAGTTCAATAACGTTATCGTAATCCTTGATCGCCTGCTGCTGGTTGCCTGATTTTTGATAAACAACCCCCCGATTGTAATAAGCCTCTGCAGATTGGGGTGCCAGTTCAATGGCTTTGTCGTAATCCTCTAATGCGCGCTGATAGTTGCCTGTTCTTTCATAAACGCCCCCTCGATTGGAATAGGCCTCCGCGAATTCTGCATCCAGTTCAATGGCTTTGTCGTAATCCTCTATTGCGTGCTCCAAGTTGCCCAATTTCCTATAAGCCAGCCCTCGATTGTAATAGATCTGTGGTAATTCTGCATCCAGTTCAATGGCTTTGTTAAATTGATCAAGAGCTTTTCCAAAGTCCATTTTTTTTGTATAACAGGTGCCAATGTCATTGATAGTAACAGGGTCATCGGGCTTGAAAGAAGCTGCTATCTCAAAATGCGTTATCGCTTCATCATACTTGCCTAAGCCTTCATAACACTGAGCAAGGTTTATATATGCTTCAGTATTCTTTTGGTCAATTTTTATGACTTCCCGGAATCCTTCTATTGCCTTATCTATCAAACCTTCATTAGCAAGCCTGGCTGACAGATTCATTTTTTCCATAACCCGAATCAGTTTTCTGGGCACCGGTTCTTCGGAACCAGGGGCAGCATCGCCTCCGATATACCCCAAGCTCATCAATTTTCGTCTGGTCTCTTCGTCTATCTCCGCCGTGGCCGGAGCCTCTCCGGAAGAACTGGTCGCAGTCAAAAATGTTTCCAGCCGATTATCCATCTCCTTGACCACATCCATTCTGCTGTCGGCTAAGTTGACCAGTTCCTGAGGGTCGTTTTTGGTGTTATATAATTCCGGCTCCGGTGACTTTATATACTTCCATTCTGCTGTCCGAAAGGATTTCAGTTCACTCCAGTTATAGCGGAGCTTGGCATACAGGGACTCGCTATAGGCCGGAAGATTAAGTGATTTTATCCGGCCCTTCATCAAGCCAATGAGACTCTTGCCCTGGATCTCCTTGTTTCTCTCTATTTGTAAGAAATCCAAAATGGTCGGCATGACATCAACTAAACGGACTTGTCCTTCGATAACTTTTCCCTCCGTAACCAGGCCCGGGCAAGAGAATATCAGAGGGACCTTCAAGGTGGTATCATAGATAAACACAGAGTGGCCGAATTCTTCATGTTCACCCAACCCCTCGGCATGGTCGGCGGCAAAGATTATCAGGCTATTCTCATCAAGCTTCAGCTCTTTCAGGGCGGCTAGAAGCACCCCTATATGCTCATCTGTAAAGGCGATCTCTCCATCGTACGGATTATCTTTGTAAAGCTCCCTGTAAGGGGCGGGCGGATTGTAAACAGCGTGCGGGTCAAAATAATGTACCCACAAGAAGGTTTTGGAGGCTTTCTTGTTCCGCAGCCAGCTGACTGCGGCATCCGTAACTTTGTCGGCAGTGCGCTCTGCCTCCATATGCTCGATGATTTTTTTTCCGATATTTTGTTGCATCCTGTCATCATAGGTTTCAAATCCCTGGTCCAGGCCGAACTTGGAATCCAGGACAAAGGCACTGACAAATGCCGCGGTCGCATAGCCGTTTTCCTGCATCCGTTCCGCCAAGGTGACGGCCGACTGGCCAAGGCGATAAGACCCGTTGTCTCTTACGTTGTTGAACTGTGGATACGTGGACGTGAAAAGACTGCAGTGAGAAGGAAGGGTAAGGGGCACTTGACTGATGGCATTCTTAAACATCGTCCCGCGTTCGGCCAAACCATCTATGTTGGGGGTCTTTATTCTCTCATATCCGTAACAGCCCAGATGGTCACTTCGCAGGGTGTCAACAGTAATAAAGATCACATTTTCAGGTACACTGTCAGGCGTCTGCTTTGCACTGATGGCAAACCATGCCACCAGTGCTGCAATGACTACTCCTGAAAGGATGCCGATTTTTCTGCTGAGTTTCATGTTTTGAATAGAATCCGGTTACTCGACCAGTTTTTGGTGATGCGTCATGCCTCACGTACCACTATCGCGGCTCCACCCAGATTTCCACTTCGTCAATCACCATTTCTCCGGTGGCCCCGGGGTCCGCAGATGCGAGGGTGATGGTCAGCTGGTTCTCACCCCAGTTTGTCGCGGCGGCGGGCACGGGGAACCAGCGGACGTTGGGAAACGGCCTGAGGTACCTGTCGTCGTGCTTGCCCAAAGGTCCGGTTGCCAGGGGGACACCGTTGAGTTGTAGATCCACTTCGTCATAGCGGGTCAGGTTACCCCGGACCATCAGCGTGGCGTGGTGGACCCGGTCCCTTTGCTCATACAGCCGGAACCGGAATAGGCCAGAAGGTCTCACGGCGCTGCGGTCGAGGACTACCCGCTGCGGCTCCCCGGCTAAATGGTTCTCCTCATCCCGAGTCGGGTCGAAGACATAGTGCCGATCGCCGCGTGCCACCCGCTGCGGATCGCGCAGCTCACGGAATGCCTGCAACGCCTGCGGATAGAACGGCGGCGGCCACAAGTGACCGACGAAATGGTTGTAGATGGAAATTCCATCGGCGCCGGCGCCATAGAAGGTGTGTGCCAGTGCCCTGTCGTTTGACCGTGTCATGCTGGCGCATCCGGGAACGTGTCGTTCCGCGGTGAAATGAACCCGCTTTCTCGCGTTTTCACTGGACCACGGCGCCATTCCCGGATACAACATGCATTCACTCTGTCGCGTCAGGGCGGCAAACTCTGCATACGGTGCGTTGAAGCAGGCGAACATCGGGTCCATCGGGCTGAGGGAGTCTATCAGTCCCTCGGCGATCCACGTCGACACATCGAGTCCCAGGCACAGACACTGCTCGAGCGAGGCGTGCACCCTGGCTGCCAATTGTATCCGCTTGCCGCGGGATTGGCTGTACTCATCGAGCATGCCGCGGAGACGACGCACCAGGGCGGTCATCAGGGGGGCACGTTCCTTGCCGTGCGGGGCCGGGAAGTATATGTCCTCCCGGAATGTCAGTTCGATACCGTCCACATCGAAGCGGCTCACAAGCTCCTCCATCACCTCGAACACGAACTGGCGCACCTCGTCGAATGTGAAATCGAGCATCCTTTGATCGGGGTCGTGGTCCTGGCCGGGCTCCGACAATCGACATTCCGGGTGCGACGCGATGAAGTCCACTGGCGCAGGGAAATGTTCCCCGCCATGGTTGTCGTTCATGCGAAACCCAGCCACAAATGACATCCCGCGTTTGTGGGAATGGTCGAGGAGCAGCTGCAGCGGCTGGATGCCCGCATCCAGCAAGGGCAGGAACCGCTGGTGCTGCTCGCGCCCGCCATACTCGAACCGGTCTGACCGCCAGTAGAATGTGAATCCCTGGGCGTAGACATCCTGTTGGAAGGCGTCCACGCCGCTGTCGGCGAGCATGTCGATCCACTGCCGCAGATCATCGGCCTCCACCGGATCGGGCAGCACGCCGCCGGCGATGCTGGACGGATCGCTGACATAGAGCAGGCGCCTGTTGCCACGCGGTGTCATCGGGGTCTGGGGTTCCTGGCTCTCCACTTTTCTCGGGGGCCCTTCTATTGGGCTGTCAGGCGTCAAGGTGACCGCAGGCGCAGGAGCTTGCCGCCGCCGGGTACTATACTCACCGTCGCCCGCGCCCCGTCTGGGGCCGGGTGCCAGTTCCGCTCCTCGGCGTCGAACACCGCCAGCGGTCCGGGCCCAACCACGGTCGTGGTGATGCCGATGATATAGTTCAGGTTCACCACCAGCACATGCGTAGCGCCGGCCGCCGTGCCGAAGTAGCCGAGCAGGATGCCCCCCCTTGCCTTGTCTGGCGGTACAGGTGGGTCCACGGTAAAGGACGCCTCGGCCGGCAGCCCCATGCCGCCCGCCGGAACGGTACCCAGATGATACGCCCCCAGGGAAATCAGTGGCTGCACCTGCTCGCCGACGGCAACAAACTCGGGATGGATCTGACGCAACGCTTTGCCCAGTGCGGTCGGGGTGCGATCCGGATACTCAACTCCTCCCCAATGTTCCGCCTCCTCCCAGGCGTTGTAAACAAACTGGCAGATGCCCTGGCCGCCGTAGGCCAGGGTGGTAAAGGCCAGGTATCTTCCCTCGTCACCGTTGGGCTGGCGCCAGCCCGGTCCCATCGAGGAAGCCTGGATGACGTTCATGAAGGGCAGGCCGTACTTCACCGTCGCCTCGCGGACCAGCGCCAGGTTATGGAAGTACTCACTGTTATCGTACGCTCTGCTGGTGTAGCGCATCTGGTAGTGGTCATAGCTGATCAAGTCGGGTTTCACCTCCTCGATGAATCGGCGGAGGTACTCTCTGTATGCGGTCACTTTATCGCCGGACGTCCCCTGCGCCCCAGGGCTGGCGTACATGGGGAAGAGATTGATGTAAAACAGGTGGTTGGGATCACGCTTGCGGACGTATTCCACCAGCCTGCCCAATCCCGGAAACTCGGTGGCACCGGGTTCATCGACGGAGATGTAGCCGTACATCGCCGGATGATCCTTGACCTTGTCTATGAGTACATCGAGTTTTGCCAGCCACTCCGGGTCGTCCAAGGCATCCTCGTGAAACACATTCCGCCAGGGAGGCTTGGCCTCATGGACATACAGCATCCCACGCATCCCGTTAGCTTGAGCACTGTCGAAGTCATCGAGATTTCGGCAGAACATCATGTTGAAGCCGCCTTCGGCCAGCTTTTTTGCCACTGTCGGCGAAATGAGCTCGAATCGGGGTGGCCCGGCGTCCGGCGGTGGTGTTTTCTTGGGTTCGTCTCCCCACATGCTGTTGTTGCCGCCTGCCCCGGGTCCTTGCATGTACCAGACCATGGGCTTGCCGACTTTCCACAAGCTGCCTTCCGGTCGGCCCGGTGCCGGCGTCCCAGCGAACGTGCGGGTCACGGGTTGACTCGGGGGAGCAGGTAATTCGGTCCCCGATTGTTCGAGGTGGCAGCATCCCGCCAGCAGCATACAGCCCAGGGCTGAGCACAAGCATATTATGACGGCAGCCGGCAGCTTGAGGTTTTTTTTACTTTGATTCATTGTTCCCACTCTCCTTTTTTAACTTCGTGTTGTGCTTAGCGTCTTGCGAGTTGGCGCAGAGACCCCACATCAAGATCAATACAGATAACTCTACCCGTGCAGGTTGCATTTTAAAACGGATTCCCGTGTACCAAGCCGCAGACGGTGACGATCCGGCTTTGGGCCGCCTCATTTTCCATACACCCGCTTCGCGTTTCCTCCCAGCACCAGTGCCTGTTCTTCGACCGACAGGAAATCGGTGTGGCTGTGGGCCAGCTCGGCGAGGCGTACGTAGGAGCAGACCCGCAGGTTTCCCGGGATGTCGCTGCCCCACATGATTTTCTCGGGCCCGACGAGGTCGACGGCCTGCTCGATATAGTTCCGGCAGCTCGGGAACGGATCACCCTGGTCTTGGAAGTAGGCCGGCAGCGAGGCGGTGTCGAAGGAGACGTTGGGCAGCTTCCCCAGTTCGATCTGCGCCTGCCACAGTTCAGTCAGTACCTCGTTCCCGGCGAGCGCCGGACCGGGTTGGCCGAGGTGGCAGATGACCATTGTCAGGTCCGGATGGCCGGTAGCGATCTGCGCCACGGCATCTGTCTGGTATGATGCCGATCCGACGCCGCCAAGGTCGAGTGTCAACACGCGGTTTGCGCGCTGAAGAAGGGCCCACGCCGGATCCAGCTCCGGATCGTCGAGCCGGGCGCCGGGATGGACGCCGCTCAAACCGGTAGGGACGCTGAACTCGATCTTGATGCCACGGAACCCCGAGGTCTCGAGGATCTCGTCCAGGCGCGTCTGCCAGCCGTCTGTCCACGGGTCGAAATAGGCCTGCGCGACGAACCGGTCCGGATACTGGCGCACTGCGGCGGCGGCGAAGTCGTTGCATTCGCCCCAGAACGGCCCCTGCAGCAGCACTGTCCGTTCGATGCCGGCCTTGTCCAGCTCCGCGACGGACATGGCTGCGGTAAAACAGGTTGTCTCCCCGCAGTCCGGAATGACTTGCTGGGCGTCTTTGCCGATGCTGGCGCGGCCGTGCCCGATACCGCGTGTCCGGCCGTTGCCGACGTGGCCGTTGACGTCGGGAAACACATGGGAGTGTGCGTCGATCATAATTGAGGAGGGAGTGGGGCGGCGTAGTGGTGGAGCCTTTGGAGCCTGCAGGCGTGGAGATAGATGGCGGGGATGCCATCACTCCCAGTTTCGTCGTCGATTCACTGCCGAAAGTCAGGTTGTCGCACACCATACACCAAACCTCGATCCCTGCGAATCACATACCCTGTTTTCATATCTCGAATGGTGACGTACAGCATTCACGTCCATGCTGGTCTTCGTCATTAGTGCAAGTGCATCGGTTGAGGTGTCGATCGATTTCAATGGCTGTAAAACGGCGCGTTGCGGTCGCCATGGAGGGGAGTTCGGGCGAACAGCGTCTGAATGAGGGTGTGCTGTGTCTTTTTCAAAGAGTCTTGCGAAATACCCATTATTTTGTATTATAACAGCTCTATACGGCTTGTTCGTATAGGTGATCTAGCCCCTTCTATTGTCCATGTATATCCAGTCGCATCAACGTCGATTTACTCTGATCGAATTGCTCCTGGTCATCGCGATCATCGCGATGCTTGCATCGTTGTTATTGCCGGCGTTGACGAAAGCAAAGCGCAAGGCCAAAATCACGCTGTGTCTGTCGAACGTCCACCAGCGCGCCATGGGCGTCACGAATTGGGCGATGGACCATAATGGAAATTACCGAGTGATCAATGCTGCCTTGGCGCAAGACAGTCCGTCCGGGTTGTGGCAAAGGGCTGACCGCGCCTACTATAATGTTCCAGCAGCCGAAACAATCGGCGAGATTATCGAAGAGGAATGCGGCGGTTCGTGGGAGGTTCTGTGGTGCCCGTTCTCGATCAACAAACCTTGGGGGCCGACGGATCTCCCGGGCCAGGCATTTGGCGGAAAAACTTACTGGAATTCAACCCATAATTTCTATGATTCCGGTTACAATGTCTATGCCGGCTGGGCACCCTATAGTTCGCCGGGCTGGGCCAACAGTGGCGTGGAGATGCTTGATGACGCAAAGGAGAAAGCACACAACAAGTCGGCACCCCCAAGCGGGCAGTATATCCTGCGAATGGATGGTCGCAGTGGCAGTGATCCGATCATATCAGATTGGGAATATTCATACCATCAGTCTGGCAAACATAATGTAATATGGCCACACGCGTCAAACGACGATTGGCTGATCGCTGCAAATGAACATGTCACGGAAACCACTGTCGGCTTTGCCGACGGGCACGCGCAGGTCCATCGCCATCAAAACTCACTGGGACATGGTGTTCCGCTGTCAAATTCAACCTGGGATGGCGAATCGATCGTTCACAACGCCAACGGTCAAACCTGGTTCTACTGATCCGCTCCGTCCGGTAGCGTTCAATGAAACGCGGTGCCCAGCGCCGTCGGACAGACGGCTTAACGCCTGTCGAAGTTTTTGTTAAGCATCGCGATCCGCGCGGCGAGATTGCCAGTTCCTCAGAGTCCCGTGTCCTATAATTCTCCTGTAAAATTTCGCAGCATCGGCCGAGCCGACCGTTCCACTAAGGGATCTTTGCCAGCATCGCAACCCGTTTACCGTGTAGTTTCGTTGCCGAACGATTCACCAGGAGCACCTTGAAATGATCCAGCCTTTCGTCGATTCTACCGAGATCCAGCATGACAGCGCCGCGCTTCGCGAACGGATGCAGGAAGACGGTTATCTCTACGTCCGCGGTGTTTTTCCAAGGGATGAGGTCGAGGCAATTCGGCTGCACTGGCTGGGCCTGCTGCGTGAGGCGGGTTGCGTCGATCACGATGCGCCATTGTCCGACGGCATTGCCGACCTCAACGGCTTCTGTGTCGAGCCGGAGGCACATTATATGAAGGTGTTGGTCGAGCTGTATCGGCTGCCGAAGTTCCTGGCGCTCTTGCATCATCCGAACATTATCGATTTGCTCGGTCGCCTGCTGGATGCCCCGGTGTTGCCGCATCCGAAAGTGATTCCACGGTATATCTTTCCACAGAAAACCGAGTTCACGACGCCGGCGCATCAGGACTGGTTTCATATACAGGGCACCGAGGCGACCTATACCGCCTGGGTACCGTTCAGCGATTTGACCGAGGAGATGGGCGGCCTGCAGGTCTGTGCCGGTTCGCATCGCAGCGGTGTCTACCAGGTACGTCCGACTCTCGGCGCCGGTGCCGTCGAAGTCACTGGCGTGGCTTCCGAGGACTGGCGCTTCAATCCGGTCGGGCAGGGCGATCTGATCCTATTCCACAGCATGGTTGTTCACCAGGGCATGCCCTGTTGCGGCAATCGTCTGCGGTTGTCGACGGACGCCCGCTATCAGTCTCTGCACGAACCCGTCTCGAAAATGTCATTGACCCCGCATGTAGACGCTGTTGCGGGGTGGGACGAGATCTATCACGGCTGGCCGGACGACGAACCGATACGTTACTACTGGCAGCAGTTGCCCCTGGATATCGTTGATCATGACCCGAGTTATATTGCCCGGCGCAATGACATGGCAATCGAGATGGGCGAGGCCGGCGATCGCCGGGCCTTGTCGGCTCTGCAGCGTATTGCCTGCCGGGATGCTGATCCGCAAAGACAAAAGCAGGCTGAGCGGTTGATTCGGCAGTTGGAAGCACAGGGGCACTGACGAAATTCTCGAATCCGACGCCGTGCAGGTCGACGAGTCGTCATTGCCGGGGACCGCTGACCTGCCGGAAATCTGGCTGCTTAAGAAATGCGCCATGGCCGTACAGGAGAGGCGTTCAACCTCTACATAACGTGTCAATCGGCTTTGTGGATTGGGTTTGGCATCGATGGTCCTTGTCGCCATGAACGGATGTAGAAATCTGTTCTACTGACAAACTTAACCCTATACCCGCACTCACTCCTGCCGGACACCGGGACGATCCCCCCGGTCATGAACGCTGCCCCCGGCGACGCCAAAAAGACGACGGCCGATGCCACCTGGTCCGGGGTTGCGGTGTATCCCAGCAGGTTGATGGCGTTGCGAAACTCGATCACTTCTTTGCTATTCGGCAGCTCGTCGATCAGTTGATCGAGGTTCGGCGTCAGCACGCTCGATGGACACAACGCATTACAGCGGATGCCGTCAGCGCCACATAGTCCACGGCCATCGACTTTGTCATGGCGTTCAGTGCCCCCTTGGTCGCTGCATACACGGCGTGATGCCGCTCGCCCTGCACGCCCGCCATCGATGACACATTGACGATGCAGCCGCGACATTCGCGCAAGTGCGGATACGCATGCTTGCAGAGCATGAACGGCCCCTTGAGATTAACGCTGAGCAACCGGTCAACAGTCCGCCTGCGAAGTTGTCTGTACAGGCTCGTCGACGCTGCAGTAGGCGGCGTTGTTTACCAGGACATCCAGACCACCGAAAGCGTCCATCGCGGTGCTAATGATCTGCTGCACATGTTTTTCGTCAGCGACATCTGCCTCGACAAAGCGGCATTGCGCCTCGCCCAGCTCTGCGGCAAGGTCCTGCCCTGCTGGATCGATGTCGGCCATCACTACCCGCGCCCCCGTGGCCGCGAACGCCTCGACACAGGTACGACCCGATACCGCCGGAAGCGCCGGTGGCCACCACCACGTTGTTCTTTGAGTTCGTTCCCATTTTGACCGTCTCCTTTCAATCGACGCCTCTTGCTCATGGATCAAGAGGCGTCAATTAAGAATATCGTGTCGGGCTTTGTAGCACTGTCGGCTGTAGTCCCGGTATCTCCGTGTCCACCGGAAAGTACGGTTGCTGCATGTGTTTGTACTGCAAGCCCCGCACGCTGGCCGGCGTTGGGCCCGGCGTATTGAGGATGAAGGCTGCCTTGGTGATATCCGCATAGCCGAACCGGTAGTTCATCGGGTTCTTCACCACGACAAACTTCGCCTTATCTGGTTCGAGGCGGATCGACCGGAATTGTTCGTCGGCCCAGTCATAGGTCGCGTGCGTGGCGATAAGGATTCTCACTGCGCCGGCAGCAAACACCGCGGCGGGTCCCATCGTCGCTTCGCTGTCGGCCCAGATACCGCCGTCGTAGCGAAAATTGCCGTCGCTGATTCTTTCGACTGTCCCGGTCACGTCGATCGGTTCACCCCAGTGCGGGTCGAGCTTGTGTCCCAGGCTCAGGCGCAGTTCGCTACCTGTACCCGCGGCCTGACAGGCGGTGGCAGCCTCCGGATCCACCACCATCGCCAATGATGTCACGTCCAGGTTGGCGTCGATCAGGGCCCTGATCGAGGCAACGCTGTCTCCGGCCGCGCCGCCGCCTGCGCAGTCGGCCGTCTCGATCAGCAGCACCGGCCCACCGTCGATCTCCAGCCCCTTTCGGATCGCGGCATCGGGACTCATTACCGGCTGCTCGAGCACCTCACGGCTTTGCCAGTAGCGCTCGGCAATGTCCGTTGACAGCTCGACGGCCAGGTCCATGTCATTGTCGGTGATCACCAACCCGCCGCCACCCATTCCGGCGAAATCCAGATACGGATGAACCATGAACAGGCTCGTCGACAACACGCCTTCGCGCTCTTCAAAAGACTTCGTGCGGCGCATCAGGTTTGGAAAGGCGCCGTCGCCCTCGGTCTGCCCACGGCAAGCGCCGACCAGCACCGGCACCTTTGCCACCGCCATCGTCGGTTGCCATTTGCCATCGGCGATACCCATCAGCAGGCGCGCCCCGCGCTGGCCCGTTGTGAAAGCGTCCTTGTGCGGGTATGTCTCCCATGCCACCAGTGCATCGGCATTGTGTACCATTGCCGCACTGACGTGGGCGTGAAGGTCGAGCGTCGCAACCAGCGGCAGTTCCGGGCCGATATGCCGCCGTACCGCGGCCAGCAGGTCACCCTCAAGGTCGGTCGCCGGTTCTACGACGCCGGAGCCGTGCAGTCCCAGCAGGACACCGTCGACATCTTCCGGCACCAGCGCCGCGAGTAATTCTGTGGTGAGCTGCTCGTAGCAGTCGCGGGTCACCGGCCCACTCGAGCATGTACTGGCAACCAGCAGCGGATGAATATGGGCTTCGTCGGCGTGAAGTGCCTCGAGCATGCCGCCGACAACACCCTCGCTAACGCCCAGCATTTCCTCGCCGCGCAGCAGCTCGTACTGCTCGAACCGCGCCAAGTCCGCCGGCGTGCCACCGAACTGGTTACACTCGATGAAAATTGAACCGACAGCTATGTGCATGGGCGCCCCACTGGTCATCGATTACTCCATGGTCTCATTCGGCCCGACCGGATTCAGATGCTGCGGGCCGAAGATCATATCGGAATAATGTCCGTCCGGCATCTGCATCGCATCCGAAAATCCCAGTGCCGGCCATTCCCCATCCTCGGCAACGCCAAGCTGCTCCGGGGCATCAGCCGCAACTTCGAGGCATTCGACCCGCTGGACTTTCTCGCCCAGATCACACAGCACATTCCCGACCCTGGGATGCAGATGATCAGAATATACCCTACCGCCAGGACCGGCCAAGCGGTAGGGTATAAAACAGAATTGACCTGATTTTCGCTTGCATTTCACCACGCTTCCCAGTACCGTGCAAGAGTTCCCAAAAGTAATTTCCTGTTAGTGTTTATGGCAATCATTCGAGTTCGGGGATCGCGCAGCTCTGGGGCGACCATGGCGACCCACTTGAAAGCCGGAGAAGTAACGCATGTTGGACATTTCAAACCTGAAGTTGGAACTCGAGGAGGCTGGAGCCTTCGAGAAGTGTGAAGCCCGCACCTGGGTCAAGGTCGTTTTCCTGCTCAGCGGTTTCGGTCTCCTGACCTGGGGCGCAGCTGTTCTGCCCCTCGCTGCGACGGCACTGCTCCTCCTCGTGAGCCTGCTCTTCCTCGTACCCGCCGTGATGCTCGGGCATGAAGGCGGACATGGGTCCATTTCCAACAGCGACTTCCGGAACAGCCTTGCGCTGTACCTGTTGTTCCCCGTCATGGCTGGGAAGGGCGCGCAATACTGGCGGCACAAGCACAACGTCGGCCATCACGAGCACCCCAACATCATGGACTCGGACCCCGATCTGAATCTCTGGCCGATGGCGTCCAATGCCACGGCGTATCGCAAATCCCCGAAGATCCAGCAGTGGTTCCAGCGCAACCTCCAGGGGTGGGCGCTCTGGCCGCTCACCCTCGGCCTTGTCTGGTCCATGCGCTACGAGAGCTTCGCCCACCTTGCGCGAGATGCGTGGCACGGACGGATCACTCGCGGCTGGTGGGTGGATGTCTTCTCTCTCTTTCTGCATTACGTAGTGTGGGTGGTCATCCCCATCTACTTCCTGGGCCCCCTCTCCATCGCCTACTACGTCGTAGTCTGGTCCCTGGTGGGCCCGATCATCGCTACCATATTCGGGCCGGCACACATGAATCTCCCGATCGGAACTCAGGCGCCCGCGGACAACCTGCGACTTCAACTCCTGGTCACCCGGAACATCAACCTGCCGGGCATCCTTCCCTACATGTACATCGGGCTTGGAAACCAGATCGAACACCATCTGTTCCCGAAGATCCCCCATCAGCGCATGCACATCGCGATCCCGATCGTGCAGCGCTGGGCCGCCGCCAACGACGTCCCCTACCAGACCATCGACTGGGCCACAGGCTGGTTGGACATGACGCGATATATCCGGGACGCCTGGCAGTTGGAAACGGTGGTGCTCGAGCCCGCGTCCTCCCCGGTGACGATCAATCGCGCCGAACCCGACAATGAGATCGCCGAGGCTGACGAAGCAGAGCAGCGGATCACTACCGGGGCCGTCTGAAGATCAGGTGCACCAGCCCAGGGTGCGAGTAGGCGCTGCCGATGTGCGGGCCATCCGCGTAAACCAGCACGTGTGCTGTCACTCGCGAGTTGCACTGCCCGCCGGCGCCTCGAAAACCGCCGTCATCTGGGTGTCGATGGCACAGCTTGATGACGTTGATATGATCAATTTTCATGGCACTTGCAGTCGGGCTTGGGTATTCGTTCTCTTGTCCTAATCTACTTCGCCAATCCGATGTTCCTGATTTTTCCATCCGTTCCTTTTTCTTAATCCGTTGGAAAATCCGCCACAGGGCTTAGGATGAAAATCCGACTAACCTGCCTGCATTGAAACGAGTTTTCGCATACAGGGATCTCGATGGCACATACGCTACGAGTGATCGGCACGGACGCGACAGTCCGCTTTGCAGCCACCGAACTCAATCGATATTTACGGAAGGCCACCGGCAAGACGGTTATGGCTGCCGATTCCGCCGCGGCGACATTCACCATAGGTCTCTGCGAAACGCTTGGCATGCCCCCCCCGCGGTCTCACAGCGGTCGACGACATCGGGTTGCACGGATTGAATAGTTGTCAGGTGCAGCGCCAGTGGTTTTCGCACAGCCTGACGATGAACGTCCTGGTCGAGACGCTGTGGAACAAGAAGCGGTCGTTCAAGGCGATCGTTGACCATACCTTCAGCGATGCCTTCGGTCGCAGTAGTGCGAAGGTCGCTACGTTTTTCGTCGAGATGTCACGCCTTGCGAAGCCGTTCTTCGAATGCGTCTACATACCGAAGCTCGATGCCCGACGCCAGGCCGCCAGTCTGAGGAATATTCCGAAGATGAAAGGTGCAGTAGCTGCTATCGAGCCGCTGGCAAATCGGCAGGTGACGACTTGACCGGCACGGTCGGGCAATCATGGAAGTACCTTGTATACTATCTCAAGATCATGAAGCCTATCTGCAGGCGTCACCGGATATCAAGGAGAAATTCGACATCGTGTTCGACTATCTGCATCGCCATGAATCTATCCTGCACCCGGTGCTCGACGTCGAAATGGTGCCGTGCGTGATCGGCAGGAGGCTCTTCCAAGCGCAGCGGGTAGCAACGAACTCGGAAGAGTGAAAAGGGAAACCCGTCACCGTCACCTACTCAACTGAAACCCGAAACTTGCAACCTCTGTCATTGCCATGAACACTCCCCACGACGATCAATGGCTGCAATTGCGCAGTCACGACAAGGACTTTTCCGCGACCTTCGACACGCCGTTCCCCGTCGGCGTCGAATACTATCGCCCGCCGGTACCACCGCCCGAATTCTGGGACGAAGATCTGCGCCGCATCAAGGCAGCCGGCATGAGCATCGTGCGTACGTGGTACCAGTGGAACTGGGTCGAGACGATGCCCAACGAGTACGAATTCGATGACCTCGACCTGTTTTTTGACACCGCTGCCAAGCACGGCCTCAAGGTCTGGGCGGATTCGACGCTCGGGACGCACATGGCCTGTCCCGCCTGGATGCTGCGTGAGCACCCGGACATGCGGGCGGTCTGGCGCGACGGCAGTGTCCAGCAGGACTGTGCCGGCGAGTGGTCGCCGCAGGGAACGATGACCCACAATTTCGATCACCCGATGTGGCGCGTTTACTCCGAGCGCTATCTGCGCCAGTTCATTCCGCGCTACAAGGACCACGAGGCCATGGGCATTTGGGGTACCTGGGACGGTATCAGTGCTGCTGCTGCGTGGGCGGGGGGCGGCGGCGGGTACCCGGCGTACAACGACTACACCATCGCCAAGTACAAGGACTGGCTGTACAAGCGCTACACGCTCGACCAGCTCAACGAGCGACTCCTGCGCCGCTACCGGTCCTGGGAAGACGTCGACGCACCGCGCAGCAAGGAGGCCCTGGTTGAGTACGGGTTGTGGGAGCAGTTCCAAAACGAAAACATGGCGGATCACCTCGGCTGGATGGCCGATCTGATCGACCGCCTCGACGGCAAACACGAGCAGCGCTCGCACGGCGGATCGTATCCGGATGTGCGCCACGAGACGATCAGTCCGGTCATCGACAGCTGGGGCCTGTCGCATCATTCTGCCGATCATCTGACCACTGACGAGCCGTACAGCATCGCCAACCAGGCGTACGGCTTCCAATGGTGCCGCGCTGTCGGCCGCAACAACCGCTGGTGGAACGAAGAGATCTATGGCAGCTTCGTCGGTGGCTTGAACCCGCGTGAGAAAATGACCACCGGTGAAGAGTCATCGATCTGCGTCTGGCTGACGCTGATCGAGGGTGGTGCCGGTGCCATGTTCTGGCAGTATCGTCCGGAGTACATGACCTTCGAGGCGCCGGGCCTCAACCTTGCGGCGCTCGACGGTGAGCCGACCGAGCGGTTCGTCGCGGCAACAAAGGCGATCGCCGACATCCACAAGATAGAAGACCACCTGCCGGTGACGATCCCGCGCGCTGATATGGCAATCGGCTACAGCGGGGCGAGCCACCGATTGTTCGACTGCAACGGGGTCTCGAACGCTTTCGTTCGCCGGCATCGCGCCATGTTCCGGACGTTGTGGACTCATAATGTCGCGGTCGATATGGTGACGCCGAAGATGGACTGGTCCAGCCACGATCTTATCTACCTGCCAAACTTTGCGGCGCTCGATGACGAGGCGCTCAGTGCCATCCGCGGCGTACTCGACCAGGCGGACGGTCCGAAGCTTGTGGCTGATGGCTATTTCGGCACATTCGCCGGGAAGGGCCACTGGAGCTACAAACCGCCCGAGGGCCTCGACGACCTGATCGACTGCCGCCTCGCCGACTTTGACGTGATCAACCAGTTCGATGTTAAGGCGGGCAGGAACGTTGTGGCGATGCCCGGCGGCGAATTCGAGTTACCGGCGGACACAGCCTACGCCATGCTTGAGCCGCGCGGGGGGATGCAGGCGATCGCCCACATCGGTGACCGGTGCGTCGGTGTCCAGTCGGCCGACGGCCGATTCATCTGGTACGGGTTCTCGCTGTCGGCGACGTCGTCGACCAATGTCTCGGGCATGCCGTACGAGCCGGGCAGCGGGCCGCTGGTGCATGATGATGTGGCGATGTCGATGCTCGGTAGCGCCGGTGTCGGTTCGTGGTTCGAGATCACCGGTGATCGGCTTATCGCATTTCGTCGCGGCTCGAAGCAGGGCGGTTCGCTACTGTTCCTGATCAATGTTGAAGACCGCATCGCGAAGACGACTGTCAAACCGCGCTGGGGCATCACGACGGCGCACGACCTGCTGAACGACCAGGCGCTGGCGCTGGCCGACGGTGCCTTCGAAGTCGAGCTGGCCTACGGCGAAGTTGGCGTCGTGCATTGCGCCGATGCGTGATCTTGTTTTGCTGAATCCGCCTCGAAAAAAACATGAGTGACGCTCTGCTTCACACGATGCCAAAAGAGCCGCGGCCCGTCAATCTCAATGTGCTTAAGTTGGTGGCTGTCGTATCGATGGTCATAGACCACGTGCACCTCATCGGGTTTGACCGCCAGTGGTCACCGGCCACAGTGATGGGCTTGGCTGCCCTTCCTCTTTTTTGCTTTCTGTTAACGTATAACTATCTGTTTCATTCTCGGAATCGAGCACGTTACATTGCGCGCTTGTGCGCATTCGTCGTCGTATCCCAATGGCCTTACCAGTGGGCGTTTCAGATACCCACCTTTCCGCTGCATCTGAATATCTTCGCGTCGCTCGCGGCGGGGCTTTTGATCATTCATTTCTTCGAGTCGCTTAGGTTCAAGGGCCATCGGGTAGCGCTCTGGGGGGTAACGATTTTTGGCCTCGTGCTCGGATATGTATCGGGTGGCGCTTACGCTAGTTTCCTGGATGGGGGATTCTCGGGCCTACTCCTGATGCCCGCACTTTTCTTCTTGTTTCAGAGGCATCGGCTGGTGAGTTTGTCGGGGGCTGTGCTGGTGGCTTTTGCGCTGTGGATTTTAGATGGCTCCAATTGCGGCTGGTCGATTGGCACCGTGGCTTTCGCCTACTATCTCTCTGGCTTCATTTCATTGGAGTTCGGGTGGATGCGCCGTGCCAAGTGGTTTTTCTACGTTTTCTATCCGGCGCACTTGGTGCTGGTCCGCACAGCGTTTTTGTGGTTGCGTTAAGCAGTCCACACAACCTTCTGTAGGGCGTTGCCGGGAGTAACCCGGTGCCTTGGAAGCGGAACTGGTCTACGGCGAAGCTGGCGTTGTATATTGCACCGATGCGTGAGCAACTGGAAGGCAATCTTCAGGGCAGTGAAGCCGACGCTGTGTTCTCGATCTTCAGCAGTGTGAACGGATAAATAATCGTCACGTATATCGTCCCGTCCCGCGTCACGATCATTGCCAGGTGATTGTACAGCGGCGTGAGCGTGTCGTCCGGCAGTTTGTGGTAACCATAATAGGGTGGATGATCATCGTTCGTTGCCGGGTGCCCGTGTTTGGTGCCGGGTGACTTGAAGTAGAAGTCCGGATTATTCACCGCCAGCACACCGAGGTCGTCGACCTTCGAACTGGCTGGATCAAACCGTACGAGATGGTGCAGGTAATAAGCGCCGAACCCGGTCTCGTTGTCGGCCCGGATAACCATGTAGACGCGCCCGTCTGGAGCGACGCTGAGCGCACAACGGGAATCGAAGTTCTTGCCGGTGAGCATCGGCCCGTGGCTCACCGCTTTTACCACCGGTCCCTCGCTGTGCAGATCGATGGCGTACAGCGTGGGGTCTGTCATCTGGATCAGGTACGCGGTCCTGCCGTCGTTTCCGAGATTCCAGTTTGGTACCCAGGCGAACTTGGTGCCGGGCTCCAGTTTTCTGCCGTCCACCTCGATCGGCCGCACGGTGAGCTTGCCTGTGTCGGGATCGTACTGTGCCAGTTCGAAGTCGTTGGTGATGGCGCCGGCGCGGCCGCGGTTATCGATCAGCGTCGTGGAAAAGGAGGAAAGGATCGGGCCGAGTTCGCTGTACTTTCTGGTTTTTATGTCGTACAGCATCCACGGCTTCTCGGCATTTAGGGGCACGACATAGATGATGCCGCGCCCCTCGTCTGCGACGACATCGATGACGCCCTGTCCCGGGTACGGCATACCGAGGCTCTCCGCGGTATCCGTCCGTGGATCGTAGGTCATGACGTAGCCGCCGGGATAGGTGGTCGGGTCGTCCGCCTTCGGCGACTCCATGCTGCACACGTAGATCTTGCCGGAGCGGCCGACGAAGTTGCGGCTGTGAATCTTCGACTGCGCTTCGTTGTAGCTCCCGGGATCGAGGCCGCACACCTTATTGGTGTCGATCACGATCCGCTGCTTCTCCGTCGTGGGATCGAATTCCACGAGATAGGAATTGATGCCGTACTCCGCGGTCCCGACATAAATCCTGCCATCCAGCCCTTCACATAGCGAGAAGTAACCGGATTCGTTGTTGTGTGTCTCGGGCAGCACATGATAGGCTGTGCCCCAGACATATGGGAAAGGCGCTTTTGGTGGAGCGTCGGCGCACGTGATCGAAGCGAAAAGCAGGAGGATGAATGCGAATCCCGCCCGGCACCGGGATCGGACGTCGAACCTCGAACGCCCATGGGTAGCTTTCATGGGACAAGGCATCTCTGTCATTTCGGTCTCCTCATTAGGCCCAATCGACCAGGGCGGATCGGCAATTATTTGGTTGCGGGTTATTTGTCCTGCCTTTGTTCCGCCTCCATCTCCTCGCGCTCTTCCTCATTGACTTTGGCGCGTTCGGCGCGCTCGTCATAGATCGCCTTGTATGCACCGTTGAGCGAGAGGGACCGCAGCCACGGTGCCATGTCAGGTGTTGCCGGGTCGATTTCAGTCACCCACTGATCGCGCCACGCATTACACACTAGCGCTAGCCGGGGGATGCGGTTGCTGCTGTGCGAGTCGCTGCCGGCGTGAAACAGGAGGTGATGCACGAACATCACGTCCCCTGCTTTGCCGACAAATTCGTACGGGGCCGGCAGATTGCGTTTCAGTTCATCGAAGTACTCGGACGGTTGTTGCATGGTCGGCTCCGCAATCAGTTGCTTCTGAATGTCACGATGCGTTCCCGGCCAGACAATAGTATTGCCGCTGAACGGTTCCGTATCCGCCAGTAACACGAACAGCGCGAAACCCCGGAAGAAAATCGGCACGTGCTGATTGCCGAAGTCGATGTGTCCCCCATCGTCAAACCGTGCTTCAGCCTCGGGGTCGTATGGCTTGACGAAGAAAAAGTACCGCTTCCGTCCGTTCCAATGCTCGTGTCCCCCGTGCATCGTGGCGATCGCGTCCATGAAGGCGCGCTGCTCGTACACCTTGTCCAGGACGGGATCCGTTTTGCCGGCAAACTTCTCGTGGAATACGCCTGGCTTCTCGGCCGTCCACTGATCGAGCGGCCGGGGATCGTCCACCAGCACCTTGATACGTTCGACTGCTTCATTGCAGAATTCCGGATCGACCAAACCCTTTGCAACCCCAAACCCGTGTTCGACGAAGTGGTCGGTCCAATGCAATGATTCGTCGTAGTTAGTTTTCATGTCAACCTATGACAGCTTCGGGGAGTGTTCAGTGATCGGTGTTGCGTTCTCGCTGTACGGATCGTTTTTTTCGGTCTGAAGACCGAAGCTGCACCGTCCGGCAGTCAAGCCGGATCGGGCTGCATAAAAAGCCAAGCTGAACACGGAACACCAAGCCTCTCAGGGTGCATTCCTTTGTTCCGCCTCGATCTCGTCGCGCACCTCTTTACTGACTTTGGCGCGTTCGGCGCGCTCGTCGTAGATCGTCTTGTAGGCGCCGTTGAGCGACAGGGAGCGCAGCCACGGGGCCAGGTCAGGCGTGGCCGGATCGATTTCCGTCAGCCATTGATCGCGCCACGCATCACACACTAACGCAATGCGCGGAATGCGGTTGGCGCTGTGCGAGTCGCTGCCGGAGTGAAACAGCAGGTGATGCGTGAACATCACGTCCCCTGCTTCGCCGACGAATTCGTAAAGCCCCGACTGATGACGTTGCATTTCATCGAGGTATTCGGACGGTTGTTGCATGGTCGGGTCTGCGATCAGCTGCTTCTGAATGCTGCGGTGGCTGCCCGGCCACGCGATGGTGTTGCCGCTGCACGGTTCGTTGTCCGCCAGCAGGATAAACATCGCAAATCCGCGGTAAAAGATTGGAATATGCTGCTTGCCGAAATCGATATGGCCATTGACGCCCTCCCGTGTCGTGACGTCGGGTTCGTACGGTTTCACGAAGAAATAAAACGTCTCCCGCCGGTTCCAGTGCTCTGGGCCACCGTGCATCGTCGCGATTGCATCCAACAGTCGGGGTTGTTCGTAAATCTTGCGGAGGACGGGATCGGATTGCCCGCGAAACTCCTCGTGGAAAATGCCGGGTTTCTCGGTCGTCCACTGTTCGAGCGGGCGGGGATCGTCGACCAAGACCTTGATGCGTTCGACCGCCTCCTCGCAGAACGCCGGATCGACCAGGCCCTTCGCGATGCCGAACCCGTGTTCGACGAAGTGATCGGTCCAATCCATCGTATCGTCTATCTGAAATGTCATTTCAGCCATTGCCACCCCGTTACCCCGTCGCTGTTTACTGACCTACTTTTTAACATTCAGCACACGCGTCGCAGATTGTCATGCGGACACGAGCATAGGAGGCGTTGTGGTACTTGTCCAAGAGTCGACGAGCCTGAATCGCAGACCTATGGCTGCGCCAGGTCCTGGCCGACTATGACGTCTTGGTAATAGGATTGAGAGTAGACAAACGCATCTTTTCCACCGATATAGGACCATTTTACTCTGCCATCGGACAACGCGACGTTGACACCCTCCGCGTAGACTCCGCTGGAGTTCGTGTGATTGCTTTGCACGTCATTCATCGTGTAACCGGAGCCACCGTATCTGTAAAACCGATGTGACCAGGACCAAGGGCCTCCTGCCCAGTCTATGTCTCCTTTCTGGAAAGCGCGATCGACGAACATCACCTGGTTGGTGCTATCGCTGTCGTTTCGCCGGACGGCTGGGCCACGGCCTTCATTAATGCGTCCCCCGAAACGATTGCCGGCCCTGCTCCAGCCGTGGTAATTTCCCCCTGACGACGAGCACGGCGGTCCAGGTGCGCATTCGGCACCCCGATTCTGATGACCAGCCTGTATGTAGTAGTCCGTACTGCTCCAGTATACGGCGCCAACCAACGGCCAGGTCGAGCTGCGTCGGTGTTTTTTGTTCTCCAGGCTTGGGCAGAACAACAGGTCCTGATCGATCTCGTCACTGACGCGCTGTGTCAGCTCTTGTGCCCAAGCCGGATAGGAACCCGACTGCCAGCCGATCATTGACGTATAATGGCTCTCCCCCTCCAGGAAGACGATGCCAGGATAGTACTGGTCGTGGTCGTTTGCCGAGAGTTGGTAGCCGCCGTACCACTGCTTGAGGTTACTCATGCATTGTGTGCGTCTGGCGATTTCTTTTGAGCGGCTCAAGGCCGGCAGCAGCAGAGAGATCAGGATGGCGATGATGACGATCACCACGAGCAGCTCGATCAGCGTGAAGAGCAGTTTGAAGGGGTGATGCCGAAGCCGATGCTGAAACCGGGAGATTTGCCGAATCCCAAGTTGGGTGGATTTCGAGACGTTTCGCTTAGGCATCGTAGTTTCGATGATTTCACTCGCATTTGGTAAGGGAACAGGCAGGGACGTAGCTATAACAATTGCAACCACAATTACCAACTATAGGTTTATCTGTAGCAGGATTCAAATGTTTTAAGGAGTGTCGGAGGCAACTAAACTGAAAGTAAACTGCAGAAAACGAAGCTACTCGCGTCTGCTGCTTGCGTTGGTGGTTACCATGGCGTTGGTGTTTTGGTTGATAGACTGCAACCGGGGACCAGCGGGGCCAGGTGCAGAGACCGCATCCGGCATTCGCCATGTCATCCTGATCAGTATCGACACCTGCCGTGCCGACTATTTGTCGTGTTACGGTTACGAACGGGAAACCACACCCAACATCGATGCGCTCGCCGCTGCGGGCTGCCTGTTCGAGAACGTCGTCAGCCCGGTGCCGCAGACGTTGCCGGCGCACAGTTCAATGCTGACCGGCACGATCCCGCTGTACCACGGGGTTCATGACAACAAAGACTATCGGCTGGACGGCGCGCAAAAAACAATCGCGGAGATCCTGAAAGACAATGGCTTTGTCACTGGTGCTGCCATTAGCGCGTTTGTTTTAGAGGCCAGTCTGGGACTGGCCCAGGGGTTTCAGACGTATTACGACGACTTCGAGGCGGCGTGCGAAGGCGCCACAGTGTGGGAGCGGCCGGCCGACGAAGCTACGGGAGTTGCTATTGATTGGCTCGAGCAGCATAAAAACGATCGGGGCTTTTTTTTCCTGCACTACTACGATCCACATAAGCCCTATCAGCCACCCGAGCCGTTTGCCAGCCGCTACGCCGACAACCTGTATGCCGGTGAGATTGCCTATACCGACCATTGTATAGGGCGGGTCATCGACAAGCTCAAGGCACTTGGGATCTATGAATCGTCGCTCATCATCATTACTGCTGACCACGGCGAGATGCTGGGCGAGCATGGTGAGGGCACCCATACTTATTTTATCTACGAGTCAGCGATCAAGGTGCCGCTTATTGTTAAAACGCCGAGCAACAGGGAATCGCGCCGAGTTTCCTCCATCGCTGGCATCGTGGACA
The DNA here is from genome assembly GCA_963580095.1 of Lentisphaeria bacterium. GTDB lineage: Bacteria > Verrucomicrobiota > Lentisphaeria > JABSQK01 > CAJWLW01 > CAJWLW01. The sequence goes on from CAUZJQ010000024.1 coordinate 25,359, forward strand.
TCGTCCCGACAATTTGCGGCCAGCTCGACATCGATGTTCCGCAGCATGTCCAGGGCCTCGACCTGACACCACAGCTCGAGGGGGAATCCGCCCCCCAAAAACCGCGTCAACTGTTTTGCGAAAGCCTGTGGGCAACGAAGTACCAAGCCAATTCCCTGCTCGGCGTAGTGACTGATCGGTTCAAATACATCCAGACGACCCGGCCGGAGCTCTACAATCTCATCAAGGACCCGGCCGAACAACACAATCTGATTGCCGATCACCCGGAACAGGCCAAATTTCTTCAAGCGGCTCTGGCGCAGATGATCGATGCCGCTGCGCAGGCTGCCACCGACGGTCGAACCGAGTTCGACACGGAGACGAGGCGTCGCATTGAAAGTCTTGGATATATAGGTGGGCCGATCGAGGAGGAATTTAGCTTCGACCAGTCGAAGGCAGATCCCAAAGATCTCATCGCGTACCACGAACTGGCAGAGGCGGTCCCGTTCGCCTACGAGGCCGGGGAGTATGACAAGGTGCTGCAGATCTGCGAGGAACAGATCCGGTTGCAACCGGATCTGCCGTTTCCGTGGGGGCCGATCGGCAAGGTTGCACTGACCCGGGGTGAACTCGACAAGGCGATTGGATGTTTTTCCCGGATCCTCGAACTCGATCCGAATCACTCGGCGTCTTATGATGCCAGGGGCGACGTTTATGCGCAGCAGGGGCGGCATGAGCTTGCGATACGCGACTATTCCGAAGCGATCGAGCTGATCCCGCAACCGTCGTTTTTCAACAAGCGCGGCCAGGCGCTGATGGGCCTGGGCAAGTTCGACCGGGCGATCCCGGATTTCCACCGGGCGCTGCAGCTCGATGATGAATATGCCAGTGCCTGGAATAATCGCGGCCTGGCCTATATGCGCCGAGGTGCAATGGTTCGTTCGACCGTGCACGTGCCGCAGGCACTAAGCGACTTCAGTCGAGCGATTAGGCTGGAGCCGGCGAACAGCGCAGCCTGGTATAATCGCGGTTTGCTTCACGCCAACTTCGGTGAGGACGGGCTGGCCATTGGCGATCTCCGCAAAGTCATCGAGCTGACACCGGACAATGCGGTGCCGTATGCGGATC
>CAUZJQ010000025.1:0-25505 GCA_963580095.1 Lentisphaeria bacterium
AAACCCACCGACCAGTCTTAGTGAAGTGCAGGCAGCCGCCAGCACTATCGTCAATTCCCTCTTGGTAAGCACCAATATCTGCGAGCCGGATTGCGATATTTCTTCTGAAATCGATGCTGCCATCGACGCAAAGGTCAATCCGTAGGCACAAGCAGACGTCGATTTACAAGAAAGCGCGGGATCGAAAGATTCCGCGCTTTTTTACGTCAATCCCACTGCGAAGTCACGAAAGGACAATGCTTCGCTGAAGCGGCAGCCCCAAGGCCAGCTGCAGTGCCAGGACGGACGCCGCAGCACCACTGGTCATTATGAATGACGGCGCGTTCGGCACCATCCGCGCACAACAGAAATTCAAGGGAATGCCCGACTACGGCCTGGACAAAGTTGCCGACGTCCAGGTCGATCTGTCCGTCATTGTCGATCTCATTGTGTGTACTGCTGTAGATCACTGACATCCTCGACGGCAACAGCGGCACCGGTTGCGCGCGCCTTCTTGAATGCCTCGATGACGGCAATGGTCTCGAGCACTTCGCCCATTGATGACGGCGTTTCACGGCTGCTGACCATGTCCCTGATCGTCTTGATAATCTCGCAAGTACCGTGGGCGTAGGCGTGATCCCCAAGAACCGTGGTGTGAATCTGGGACACGGTCCCGATCACCGTGACCGTCATCCCGGTGAACGGGCGGTCGCCGACATCACAGTTGATCATGACGCCATGCCTGGGGCGGTCGGGGCGGTCGCCGTAATCGAGATACACCGCACAATGACGCTCGGCTTCAAGAACCTCTACCGTCTTGATGCCGGGGCCGAAGAGCAGCTGCGTGATGCTGACCGTGTGTACGAGACCGGCCGGCGCCGTGCCGTAACCGTGCAAGGTCGCAAAATTCGTCACTCCAATCTCCGGCAGGCGATTACGAAATCGCACGAAGGCCGGTTCAACACGACAGATCGACTGCGAATAGACCGGGGCATTATGCTTGCGGCTCAACTCCAGGATAGCGGCCGCACTGGCAATGGAATCGGCGAAGGGTTTGTCGACAAACGTCGGTACGCCTTTCTCTAGACCCGGCGTGGCCAGCTCGAGATGATCGCTGCCGTCGTAATTGCAGTCTGCGACGAAAACCAGATCGACATCATCGCTCACCTCTGCAAACGTCTCGCACACCTGCGGCTTGCCGAGAAAGACTGTCGCCGCCAGTTCCGCAGCTTCCCGGTGCTCGTCCCAGACCCTGGTGATCTCGAAACCCTCGACGGAGGGTACCGTCATTTTCAGGACGTTGTGATAATTGCTGTAGAAGAATTGGTGCAGCCCGCCACTCATCCACGAATATTGTCCCTTTTTGACCGGGAACCTGGGGCGCTGAAAAAGCAGGGGATCGTGGTCGGCCATCAACGGCCCGAACCATAGCCCGTGGGTGTCACACCGAATCAGACCAACGCGAATCAATGCCATCAGTTACCTCACTATGTCCAATGTAGCCCATCATAAGCCGAGATTGGCAAGCGCTCAATATCGTAAACCAACGCGAACCGAAGCAGATCACGATAGCAATAAATCGACTAAGCCATGCCCAGCACAAAATCATCGATAAGGGAATAATCGTTGAATTCCGCGAAAGTTCAAGCAACAGGAACACAATGATGAACGGCAACATCCACAGGCAATGAAGATGTTATATTTTTCGGGCAGGGCAACATACACGAGGAACTGAGTAAGAAGCATAAGCCATCACGTGTGTTGGGAAATGAAAAATAAGGACAACCCGGACTGGCACGCCTATGAGAGGATCACTGTCAAACGAACACGACGGTTTTTCCAATCGCTTTTTGCATTGCTAAAATACCGGAACAGTGGCACATTCACCGTTGCCAAACCTGGATGTATGACCTTGTAGTCGAGCCCCCACCATGCCAAGCACTCATTCACCTGAATACGAACGCATCCGGAAGAAAATCACCAAAGCCCAGTGCGTCATTCTCGACGGCGGTGTGAGTACCGAGATCGAGCGCGCGGGCGTGGTGGACTGGCGCGTCAGCGATCAACTGCAGTGGGGTTCCTGGGCATTGACGCACGCGCCGCAGGTGACAGTCGACGTGCATCGCAACTATGTCGATGCCGGGTGCGACTTGATCTCCACCAATACCTGGGCGGTCCTGAGCCCGCCGGACTCGGATCCGCGATCGCCGTCGTCTGCAGTTGACCAGGCTCACTGGATGGACTCTGCACGGCTCGGTATCCGGCTCGCACGCCAGGCCGTCCGTGAAGGCGGCCGCGAGGGGAGCGTCGCCGTCGCCTTCAGTATCAATGGCGACGATCCGCACGTGCAGCGCAAAGACACACTGGAGCTTCTTAACCGCGTATTCGAGGAAGACCCTCCGGACCTGATCCTGCTCGAGACGTTGTCATTGATCCGCGACGACATCACCTATGGCGCCATCGAAATGGTACAGGCCAGCGGCATCCCGGTGTGGCTCAGTTTCCGCCGCTGCCGCCACGGTGTATGTGGCGTGTTCGGTCAACATTGGGGCGGTCCCGAGGGTGACATGTTCGGCCGGGCAGCACGTCGCTTCGAAAGCATGGACGTCGGCGCGTTGCTGATCAATTGTCTGCCGATCGATCACATACCAGGAATGATCCCATGGCTGCGCGACTTCACCGACATGCCCCTCGGCGTCTACCCGAACCTCGGTCACTACCTCGACCCCGGCTGGAAGTTTGACGACCAGGTCGGCCCCGATGACTACGCCGCGTTGGCCATGGGATGGCGCAATGATGGTGCACAAATCATCGGCGGCTGCTGCGGCGTCACCGCCGCACACATCGAAGCCGCGGCAAAGGCGTTGCACGGCAGCAAGCCCGGCAGCTCAAAGAACCGGCTGCAGGATCAAATGGCGACTTCCCCCGGCAAACGCCCGGGCGATAATGCCCCGGAACAATGGCTCGACGACAAGGCGCGATCGTTATATCCGCTGCCCTTTCCGGCGATCGTCTGTGACCCGGGCGTCTTCAAGCCCACACAAGGCACCTTCCTCATGTGGAAGCACCTGTTCCATTCCGACGTCGGCCGCGACAAGAGTTGTCTTGATGTCGGCTGCGGCGCCGGTGCGTTGAGCGTGCAGTTGGCCCTCAACGGTGCTACAGCGGTCAGGGCGATTGATATCCAGGCCGCCGCTACCGCCAATACCATGACGAACGCTTTCCGGAACGGCGTCGCCGACACGGTCACCGCCGACGTCATCGACCTGTACACGTTCATTCCGGAAGACACCTACGACATCGTCGTCGCCAGCCTCTACCAGATGCCGGTCAACCCCCTTGACAAAGGCGTCAGCCACCGCTCGGTCGATTACTGGGGACGCAACATTCTGGACCACCTGTTCAAGCTGCTGCCGGATCTGCTCAATGAGGGCGGCACCGCCTATGTCATGCAGATTTCCATTCTCGGCCAGCTCAAGTCAGCCGAACTCCTCGCCGAGACCGGGTTGTCAGCTGAGGTGGTCGATTATAATTTCTTCGAATTCAGCAGGCCGTTTATCGAGCAGCTCGAACAGATCCGTTGCGTCGAGAGCCAGTCCGATGCGTACCACTTCACCTTTGCGGATTCCGATGTGATGGTGATGTACCTTCTTAAGATCACACGCAGTGAATCGGCTAAATAATTTCGTCCAGCGAAGTGGGTCTATGAGCTTGTAACAAACGAGCCCCCACTGCAATCAATGTGGTTGAGCAAGTGCTGATGACACCAGGGTCACCGCCCAATGTAAACCGTTTCTATATCGACCTTCGGCTGGACGGACGTACAATAGTGGTTGCAGTCACTGCTGATTACCCATAACGCGTAACAATAAAAAAGGAACAGGAAATTATGAAACCCACACGTCTGATTTCGATTGCATTGATCATTAACCTTCTGCTTCTCGGGAACATCACCTTTGGCAGCGACAAAAAAGACACGGCCCCGGCGCTGGTCGAGGGGTATGGCTCGACCAAATGGGGCCAGTCCATCGAGGAAGTCACCAAGATCCTCGGCGAGGGCGCCGAGGTAAGCGATAAATCCTGCCGGATCAGCAACGAGGGACTGGCGGTCGAAAGCTACTACGAGTTTTTAGGCGGGCAGCTCCACCTGGTGCGCGTCACCTACGAATTGCCGGGCAAACCCGAAACCGGCCAGGATACCGAGGCACTGCAACAGATCGATACATTGATCGGGAAAAAATACCGCAGAGACATGGACGTCCGGGGAGCGCTCGAGAAGGCCGGTATCTTTATCTTCGTCGTATCCAACAACCGCGGTCAGGTCCTTGTGACTTACCGGAACCAGACCGTGTTTCGAGATGCCCAGAGGGCGAAGCAGGAAGCGGAGCGCCTGGAGCGCGAAGCGGCCATCTCGGACGAAGATAAGGCGGGTCGTTCAGCCGCCCTTGACGCAATCGAGGATGAATTGTAACGCCGCCAACCAGATCAGGTTACCAACGTCGTCGCTAATCGGCGATCGGTTACAGCGTACGTCGCTCACGCTCTTTCCGGCGGCAGCATAATGTAGGACGAATCGCAGCAACCACTGCTGAATTCGGGGGTCTACCTGCGGTAATCGGTTCTCAGGGTACGGCTCTCCACCAGCGGAATCCGCGCGTTGAGGACCTTCAGGCCTTTCGCGTATTCCGGCGTTTCGTCCAACTTCTCGGCGAGCACCGACGTCGTCGACATCCATTTCCCGATGGTGACACAAACTTGCTTCAGGTTGATTGCGGCAGATACCACCTACAAGCTCACGGTCAAGGGATATACGGTGATCGACATTGAGCCAAAGGGCGAGATATGCCAGTTGTACAGCAGCAATGCCTGCCAGGGCGACACAGCGCCGATGAAGAACGTGAGGCAGGTTCTCTCGAACTGGCGGATGATCTGGTCGCTGGCGTCATCCCATAGGTGCCCCCTCATATACCCGCTTCCTATGTGATGCCAAGGAAAACAATCTGTTTTTTATTACCCTGAGGTGGGGCCCCGAATTCGCGGAGCGGTTCACCATCGAAGATTCACCGCGGCTATGGGACTGTTTCAAGGCGGACGATGACGGCATCCAAGCCGACACTCCGCAGTACTCCACGTGTTTTCAAGGCGAGGAATCCCGCTATTACTTCGAAGAGATACCCCCGACCGTCTCCGCAAAAAATCACACGGCAGAATTAGTTCCGGATGCTCACCGCACTCAACCTCCAGTTCTTTTGGGATTGATTTCCACCGGTCCGTGACCTACAATGGCCTGCAGAGCAAAACAATGGAGCCATCGGCAATGTACCCGATCATCAACGTGAATTACGCGCATCGTCTCTTGAGCGCCGGTTTCTTTGTAGCGCTGGTCCTGGCACTGTGTCCGAACCCGACCCGGGCCGAGTTCGAGGACAAGACCAATGAATGGTGCGGCAAGGACAGCATAGGCGGCGGTGGCGCATCCTTTGGTGACTTCAATGACGACGGGTATGTCGATCTTTCCACGCACGGCGGCGGCTGGACTAATGACGGCGGCAAGAAATTCAAGACCGGCGGCCCCGGCGGTGCCGTCATCTGGGGCGACATCAACAACGACGGACACCTCGACTATGCCGTGGTGCAGGGACCCGGCGGACATTTCCTGGGCGATGGCGAGGGCGGTTTCAAGGCTGGCACCCCGCCACCCGGTCCGTTCGGGGGTGAATGCATGGCGGCCAGCTGGGGAGATATCAATAACGACGGGCTGATCGACATATACTACGGCGGCGGCTCAGGCCATACGGACTCGATGTGGCGGCAGGGGCCAGGGGTCGAGATCGTGGCCTGTTACGCATACGAAGATGGGACTTTCCGGCAGCACGGCGAAACCACGTCAATCTACTGGACCGAAAAAATAATCGACAAAGGTGTTCGTTCCACATTCCAGGAAATCCGCCGCGAGGACGGCTTTATTTACATACACGACCGTACGCGTAACATGACCATCCGCATGACGCTCGGAGGCGGCCCTTCATGGTGGTCAATCGATACCGAAAAGAGCTGGAACGACCTTTATGAATTAAAAGTTCTGCCTGAAAGTTCCGTGACAACTGAAGCCCCTGAAGACAAGTGGTCCCGGGCATTTTCAGGGGCTGGGGCATACTGCCGCAGCGTCGTCGCTTGTGACTTTGACGAAGATAATGACGCAGATTTCTACATCTCCAACTACTGGCTTACTCCGAACTGGCTGATCGTCAGCGACGGCCAATGGAAATTGTCCAACTACGCCGGCGAACTTAACGCAACGGGTGGCCGCGGCCATTCGATTGGCGCCTGCTGGGGCGACGTCGATAACGACGGGCACATTGACCTGTTCGCCGGCAACTTCGCACACCCGTGGGATAACCAGCCCCATTCAAAGTTTCTGCGTAACCTCGGACCGGACAAGGGCTACAAGTTCGAGGACAAGGGCGAATGCGGTGTCCATTACCAGGAGTCGTACGCCAGTCCCACACTCGGTGATTACGACAATGACGGTGACCTCGACATCTACTTTACCACTGTCTACGGCACGGCATCGTACAACATCCGAAACTATCCAGTGCTATACCGCAACGACGGCGACTGGCATTTTACCAACGTGACCGACGCGGCCGGCCTCGCCAAACTGGCGCCGACATATCAGGCAGCCTGGGGCGACGTCAACAACGACGGATTCCTTGATCTCGTTACTGCCGGCAAGCTGTTTATCAACAAGGGCAACGACAATCACTGGCTGAAGATTCGCCTGCAGGGCGATGGCAGGAAAGTCAACAGCTCCGCGATCGGCGCCAGGGTCCGCATCAAGCTTGCCGCGACAGGCTCAGGATCTGCATCCAGGACACTGACCCGCCAAGTCGAAGGCGGCGGCGTCGGCCAGGGCAATCAAAACGATCTTACACTCCACTTCGGCCTCGGCAGCCATGCGAGTGAGGTGCAGTACACCGTTACCTGGACGAACGGCGAAAAGCAGACCGGGATCACCCCCGTCGACCGCATGATCCGGGTCGAGATGACCGGAACTGAATAATTCGCGAATTCTTGTGACGATGTTCCGAGGTGGATGCCCGGCCCGGAGACGAACCTCGTCCAGTGTACCTCTATGCGCGTGCCCGGGATGGTCGTCATAACATCACTTGCAACTGTGTTCAGTTGATCGAAAATTCTCTTCCTGTTCGCGATATGCAAAAATTCCGACAACCGGATACAACACAACACTTATTTGGAAAACATGACAAAGTCCATTGCAACTGTCTCAGAACTTCGCGCCGGCCCCGTGCGGTTGACTTTCAGGGACGGCGAGCTTCGCTATCTCAAAGTTGGCGACAGAGAAATCGTCCGCAGAATTTATTTCTGTATTCGCCAGGCTGACTGGGAACCGCCGATGCCGCGGTTCGAGCTCATCGAGCTCACCAGGCAAGACGACAGCTTCGAAATCAACATGCGAGCGACCTACGGCTACGACAGCGCCTGCTTCCGCAGCGAGATACATATTGCCGGCAGTTCCGACGGCACCATCACCTTCACCGTGGACGGAGAAGTGCTTGCTGATTTCGAGTCACAGCGCACCGGTATCTGTGTCCTCTACGGGAGCGATTCACTGGCAGGACGGCAAACGTTTTCGATCGTCAACGAGGATGACAGCACCAGTGAATCGGAGTTTCCCGAGCTGGTCTCACCGGGACTTGTTGCCGAATATCACAGCAGCCTGAGCTACGAGACAGCGGACGGAATCAGCGTCAGCTGCCGACTTGTCGACGGGCTCTTCCAGATGGAGGATCAGCGTAATTTCGGTGACAGTTCGTACAAGGCGTTCACCCATAATCCATACACCTCGAAAGAGCTGACAAAGGGGCAACGCGGAAGACAGTCCGTAGTACTCGAAGTCAATACGGCAGCGCCCCCGCAAGTCAGTGCCGGTGAGCCGGTGCGGATTGCCGTCGGGGCGCCGGATGAAGCCGCCGTGGTGCCGCGAATTTACCCCGCGAGCGAGTCCACACCGGACGCCGTGTTTGCCGCGCCGAACCGAAACCGGGACTCGCATCGGGAGGCAGAGACGGTGACCTTCGGCTTCCAACCCGCCGGGCACCTTTGGGATGACGACACGCTCATGGAAAACGTCACCGCGCTGGAGCCCGAGGTAAAAACGCTGCGCTCGTTCGCGCCTGCGGCGCGGTGCCGCGTCGATGCCATCACACTGGAACCGGCCCACCCGCGTCCGGCTGCAGATGCGCGCAACAGCGGACCTTTCGCCGGCGCCTGGTGTGCCCGTATCGTCAAGTATCTGGCCCTGGCGGGCGCCGATGAAGCGGTGTTCTGCGTTGACGGCGCCTTCGCCCAACGGGTGCTGGAGCTGGCCGCAGAAACGGTCGGCAGGCCGATCGCGCCAACCTCGGTCGACCCCCACGGCCCGATAGACGCCTTCGCCGTCGAACAGCCGGACGGACTCCGCATTTGGCTGATCAACAAAACCACACAGAACCAACGCGTCACCATCGAGCTTTCTGACACCCCTGCCGCAGCGGTGTGCCGAATCGCCCAGTTGGTACTGCCCGCAGGTGTCAGATCGGCAACGTCCGGCCCGGCAGCGATCAGTGAATCCTTGCCGGTACGCGACGGCGAGCTCGCACTCGCACTGCTACCCTACGAAGTCTGCATCTTGAGCCCCTGACCAACAACAAGAAAATGTCCGGGAAACTGCGGCGGAATATACAATCAAAAATATGCAGCAGGACGACATTGGAAGCTATTGGATATTCCTTATCACGCCTTAATGCTGCTTGACGGCCCCGACGAATCGCTGCAGTTGGTCGAGCGGGTCGTGGCGCTAAAAAGCGGCGGCCCTACACAGAAATAGCGGTCACATCATTAATCATTCGTGTTTGTTCCTCAGCATTACTTTGCTGGCCCTGCCCGAATCGATTTCCGCAAAGGCCTTGTCATAATCGGGCATTGCGAACTCGTGCGATACGAATCAAACAATTAACTCAAGGGAAACGCACCATCGAGCTGCATCTTGGGCATTTCGTAGTCGAGCCAGGACGGCCCGCCGCCGTAGATCCCCATTCGACCGTAACCCGGATCCGGGTTCACGACCGCACCTGAGCGGCGCAAAACCCCGAGCCCAGCACGCAGGTTAAAAACCCGACCACAATCACCGTCCGCAATTTCAGGCCCATACTATCCTCCATTTAATTCCTCCAGATCACAGACCTTGCCGGCCAGCAGCGCGGCGCGGAAATCCTCGAGTGGAAACTCGGGAACTGCCATAGCGATAGTCGAGTACAGCGAGGTGTGGGCACCGGTGCCCGCACGCATCGTCATCGGCCCGTGGAAGTATCGATACGGATACTCGACCAAACCGCGAGCGCGACACAATGGATAGCCCATGACGTCACACTCCACAACTGTCTCCGCCGGGAACTCGACATCGACGAGGTGGGGCCGTTCCATGATGCCGCGCATGCCGTCCCAGAACTGGGCAATGTATCGGCCGTAGTTCGGTCCTGCATTGGCGGTCTGGTAGATGAACAGGCGCACGTGCTCCGCCAGCGGCAGGTCCTGATCGATCGCTGTAGCGCCGAGAAACATCGGGCTCCAGTCCGGGTTCATCCAGTCGAAGCGGCGTTTGATCGGCTGCGCCAGCCCAAGCGCGCGGCCGATAAAAATCGGGAAGGTGGCGCCGCAGCCGATCCAGTTCTCGCCGAAGCAGATAAACTCGACATCATCGGGATCGAACGTATACCCCTGCCCGTGCAGCTGCTCCGTCATGTCGAGGGCCCATGCCTTCGAGCGGCCCCAGGCGCTGAACTCGTTCTGCGGCACCTCGCAGCCCCGGTTCTTGCGGCCCAGGCGGCGGTCTTCCTCCAGCCCTTCGACGAACTCAGGGCCCCGGGTCTCGCAGCACTGGTCGAGGTTGTTCTCCAGCCGGCAGACGACACAGCGCGGGCCGAAATGCTCGCGGGCCAGGTCGACCAGGTCCGGCAGGGATTCGATGATAAAGATACCTTCGTCCGGTGCGGCGTTCCGGATGCGCTCGAAGTGGAGCTCGCGCAGGTGTGCGTCCCGGCGCAGGCACGTCTCGATGCGGCCGGGCCAGTCCTCGCCCATACCCAACTTTTCGTGCCGCTCGATGTCGTCCATCTCGAGCAACCCGTCTCCATGCTTCGACCAGGCCAGCGCATGCGTGCAGAGGTAGATTCGTCGTAGTTTCTCCATAGCGTACATTGCCAGTACGATATCACCCGTGCAACCCCCATTTCATGTTGTGTCTTGCAGTCTGACCCGCATTGCGATACTTCGGATCCTCGGGACAAACCGCGAAACAATACAGAAAAGGGGTATCGGATGAAGCACGGATTCTGGCTATTTGCAGACCAACTGCAGGAGTGCGGGACCGACGCGCGAACCCTGGAGCGTCGGGCTTGAAGGCCACGTCTGCCACAAGCGGCCCGGTCGCGTCGACGGAGCTTTGATATTCGATTGTCTCGACTACCACGCCGGTACAGGGCCGTCCGGCGTGATCCGCAGCCGCTGCGTGATAGCGAAGCCCGGACGGGTTTCGTCCATGGTATCGGGGTAAGCGACCAGGACGACGTCCGGTTCGACCTCGAGCGCACTGCCGTTGAAGCACGTGGTGTAGTCGATCATTGTGCCTTCGTCCCAGTTCAGGCCGCCGTCGGTGCTGATGTTCATGCCGATGCCGTGACAACGTCGGATCAGGGCGAGATATCCGGACTCTGTTGCCACCATCGTCGGACCGCCGGCGCCGGAGAACGGGGCGTAGCACGCCTGCCGCCAAGTCCCGCCGTCGTCGACAGAATCGGTCTGCCACATGAACGGGGATCGGTACGGCCTGGCTACGGCGACGATTTTGCCGCTCGGCAACTGTGCCATCGCGGTCTCTGAAAAACCGCCGCACGGGCTGTCAGGCTTGTCGCCCAGTTTTAATCTGGCGTTGTCCATGGGGACCGGCTCCGCCCAGCTGCTGCCCTCATCGTCCGAGATCGTGGCGTACGGCTGGGCGATCTCGCTGCCCCAGGTGCCCGCGCCGAAGTCGGGGATCGCAGCTTTCGCCGCTTCATTGATCGTTGGATAGCCGTGCAACAGCACGGCAAGCCAGCGCCCGTCCCGCAACTTAATCAGGTTGAACAACTCGGTCCACGTCCCTTCTTTCAGGAAGTCGCCGCCCCACCCGGCAGGGAGCTCGCAACGGGTCTCACTGCCCCAGCTAACGCCGCGGTCCGCGGATTCGCAGTAAACGAAGCTGCGCCGTGCCGAGTCGAAGGTGACGACGCGGATAGCCCCGGCTGCCGTGGCGATGCGCGGGCCGCCCGGCATCGACGAGTAGGCTAACGGTCCGGCAAAGCGCGACCAGCTGCGCCCGCCGTCGCCGGAGCTGTACAGGTAGTTAGACGCGTTGTCGTCGTTGAAGAAGTGACAGCTCACGCCGTCACGGCCGATGGTCATCTGCGTGATGATCTCGTCACCGAGGCGTATTAACTGACCGGGGCCATGAAAGTCGCCGATAGTTGTGTCGGATTCGATGTACCGGCGCGGCGGCGGGGTAAGCTCGCCGCCCGGCCAGTCTGCGTTGTCGACTTCGCTGCCGTTTATGTGGACACCGCGCACGGCGTACCGCGAGAAACCTGCGATCCCGGCGTATCCTGCGCCATACGTGTCGTCGGTAACGCACGGCCCCTGAACGCCATCGACCCACATACGGATCTCGCTGCCGCGGCGCTCAGCGCGGATTGAGTGCCACTGGTCTTCGTGGGTGCATACGTTGGGCATGAGTTGCATTGTCAAGTTGCGGATAAAGCCGCTGCCGTCGGCGATGCCGATCCCTGCCCAGAAGCCCCGGGCGCGCCAGAGCTGGCCCCAGCGCGGCACGTAGCAATAGTAGTAGTGGCCGGGGTCGCGGGCGCCGATCACGGCGCCGATGTTTACGCCGTCGGTGAGCTGCTGGAACTCGAGCTCGACGCTCGTGTCCGCCAGGCACACGTCGGTGCGTATCGCCTGGTTGGGCTGCCAGTACGGCAGCGGCGGCATGAACGCGGTGCCGTTGCTATCGACAACCCAGTGCGGTGCCAGGAGCGTGGCGGATAACGCCGCTTCCTGCTCGGTGGCGAATCCGGCATGCACCTTCCAGCCCCAGAGGCTGGCCACCACCATCGCGGCCAGCACGTGGCGGCCCGGGCCGGGACGCAGCCGGACGCAGCTGTCGGTGCGGGAGAAAGGAAACGGCAGGTTGCCAGTAGCCAGCGTGTCCATGACCGGCTCGCCGTCGAGCCACCACTGCATCCAGTAGGCGGCGCCGGCGCCGAGGATCACCTCGACGTCTTCGGCAAGCTCGAATTCGGCCATAATATACGCCTGCCTGCCATCCTCATAGCCGTCGAAGACCTCGGCAAAGTTGATCGTATCGTCGATCAACGCGACGTCCTGTCCTTCGATAGTTGTGTCATCCACGGTCAGCGACGACGGTATCGAATCCAGCGCTGCGATGTCGGCAGTGACGCGTGGCGTGGCAACGGTGCCGTGGAAGCTCCAGAGTGAGGTTTCCGTAGTGGATGCGTCGAACGGGCCGAACGCCCGCCACGTTGTGGGGAACGCTGTCGCCGGTGGGGTGTCCGGGGCATCGAGCGCCGTGCTGAGTTCAGCCGGTGCGCCTGCGAAGTCCCAGGTCTGACCGTTGCGTGTCGAAAGTTGCATGGTGTGTTTCTCCGGTGGGGGGGCACTATAGAAGACAAGTTACAATCCGTCATCTTCAATTTCCACTTCACGGCCAGATGTCGGTCTCTTCCTCGGGGTCACGACGCAGGTCGAAGATGTGCTCCAGGTTTTTGTCGTCACCGAAGTGGAAGGCGTACTCGCCGTTCCTCAGGGTGGAGCGATAGTGCGGCAGCGGTTCGTCGGTATCGTGGAAGGCGTGACCATGATGCACGAGGCGCAGGTCGGCTTCCGTCCCTTCGATCAGGCCGCGCAGGGACATGCCCTCGACGTTGTAGGGCATCGGCAGCCGGCAGTAGTCGAGGATCGTCGGCAGCACATCGGTCTGACGTGTCAGTTCGCTTACAACGGTCCCCGGCGCGATGTGGCCGGGCGCCTGCATCAACAGCGGCACGTGCAGATTGGTCAGGAATTGTGTGCCGTGCCCGCGTGTCACGCCGTGGCTGTTTAGATCCTCGCCGTGGTCCGCGGTAATCACGACCAGGGTGTCGTCCAGCCCGATGCGCTCGTCCCAGCGGCGCAGCAGCTCACCGATCCATACATCCGTGAATTCCACCTCCCCGACGTAGGTTTTCGGGAAAGGATCGGGGCACGTGTCCGGCTCATGGGGATCGATGAAACTGACCCACCAGAGCTGCGGCGTTGTCGGGTCAACGTCGTCCAGCCACGCCTGTGCCCGTCTGACGGTGGCATCGGCAAGCGTCTCTTCGCATTTGAAGGCACCTTCGCAGTAGGCACGTTCGAACCCGAACACGGCCTGGTCATTGAAGTGGCGCCAGCTGGTCACCGCCACCGTTGCATAGCCTGCGTCGGCACCGATCCTGGCCAGGGTCTTGCGGCGGCACGGCTGCGTCATCCAGTTCCAGGTGATGCCATGGACGGCCGGCGTACACCCGGTCATGAGGCTGCAGTGGGACGACAGCGTCGCGGCGATGCTGGTCAGGTGAAAATCGAACCGCACGCCCGCGGCGGCGACGGAGTCCAGGTTGGGCGTTTCTATGTCGTGCTTGCCGTAGCAGGCGACGTAGTCGGCGCGCAGCGTGTCAACGGTGACGAGGAGGATATGCTTCGTCATGGAGCACCTCTGTATCTGACGTGGAGTTCCAGCTTCTCGATCACCAGGGATTCGCCCCCTTCGGGAGAGCACGGAGTAACAAGAACGCCAACCAGGTTGTCGCCCACGGCAAACAATACGGGATTGATGTCGCGAAACACCAGCCAGCCGTCTTCGATGCCAGGCGCTTCCAGACGTGAGTTGTTGATCCTGACTTCAAGACGCTTCTCGATGTCGCCGGCCGGCGGGTGGTTATAAAGAAAGTTGCGATGCATGAAGACACGGATCACACCCCGCTCGATGCGTCCGTCCACCGGCGGCGGTGGTGTATCGGGATCGATCTCGACAGGCGCGGCGTCATCCGTTTCCTCGATTCGCCAGGGTCCGCCCGACCTCTCGCCGGGGATTCGGTGTACATACTCGCCGTCGTCGTCGTGCAGGAGCAGGCGCAGGGTCAATCCCTCGATCCGATTCGCGGCGCCGGAAAGATCGTCGCCAACAAAGAGCTTGAGCATTGTGTCGGCCCTGCCGTGGCGATCCAGCGCCATCGGCAGCGGCGCCAGCATGTTGGTGTACCCGTACATGTGCCGTGGCGTGTACCAGTCCTCAGGATTGGGAACGACCGGATCGCCGTGGCCGCCGCCCCGGCGGCACACGACGAACACCTTATCCTTGTCCTGCAGCGCCGCAGCATCGCCCATTTCCTGGTACGCCTGGCACTGAACTTCATACTGCTGCTGCGGGTGTATCGTGTCCGGGCTACACGAGAAGTTGAAAGTCTGGACGCCGTCCGCCCCCTGCCGATACCAGTTCGAGCAGGCGCCGCGAAAGATTTCGATCGGCGGGTAGCTGTAGCCGTCAGCGGCATGGTGATCGTCGATGACCGGGTACAGTTTGATGTGGGTGCCGGCGGTGATCCGGCGGAAGGCGTACACGTCCGCCTCGAGCGAGCGGTTACCGAGCGCGAAAATATCGACGAGCTGTTCCTGTGCCCAGGTCTCGATATCGATCCCGTCGAAGTGACAGCCCTCGATATCGTAACCGATGCGCACCGCCAGCAGATACGGTCGGCCACGCCGGTGGGCGATTTCCTGGAGCATTGCCCGGACCTCGCGCATGAAACCAGTCAGGATTTCATGGTTCTCCCATTGATGGCCGGCAGGAAAATATATAGGGGTCCTCTGAAGATCGAGCTCGATGCCGTCGAAGTCGTACTTCTCCGCCGCCTCACGCAGCACCTGCAGCTTGTATTCGCGCACCCCTTCGAACTCGAAATTCAGCAAGGTGACTTGGTCCAGGGCGGGGTGGTCCTTCCACGGCTTGATCGTCCATTCCGGATGCTCCGTCTTGATCGGCACTTTTGCCTGCGGGCCCAGGTCGCTGTCGCTGGCGTTGAAGCGATAGGAGAAAAACGCTTCGAGGCCGCGCCGGTTCGTGGCTTCCAGGTAGAGCTGCGCCACGTCGATGCCCTCCGCGATCCAGCGGCGGTACTTGTCGCGGTCGTAGAGGGGCAGCAGCTCGCTCGGATACGGCGCGGCCTGGCCTTGTCCCCAGCTCCACCAGAAGCTGTCGATATGGCTGCCCGGTTCGTCGGCTAACGTGAAAACGTCGTCGACCGAAGCAACTGGATCCTCGACAAACATGTCGACATAGTGTGACGCGTCACAGTTGACGACGACTCGGCGACGGCGGTTGACCGCGGCAATGTGCTCGGGGGAAAGTGTGGCCGTACCAGGGTATCCTTTCATGGAAAGATCAATGTGCCTGTGTTTGTGAGGACTGCAAATGGCGAATCCAGCGAAACGAAATGCCTGGCTTCGGCTGGAATAACCCGGGCCTTGACCTCAATCTCCGGCCTGAAATACAGACACGGCTACGCCGGCAGCACCAGGTGGACAGAAACCCAGGATGTGACTATATACTCAACGCCTGTCATATGGGTTTGACCTCAACACTCTCGAGTAATGGAGTACAGATCAAACCCACGCAGAAAATCGCAACCGGTTCGGCCGGCTTAAAGGGAACAAGCTCCAGCTCGCCGCCGCCAGGGTAATAAAGACCAGTCACTACCAGAAAATCCAGGACGGAGCGTTGAAGAAGCGCCGGTCAAACTGCCGGTTCTGCGTTCCAGCAGCAGGTCAGCGGCGTGCGGGCGCTGATAGAAGGGCTTGAAACTGTCCCCGGATCCGATCTGTATTACTCACGTCCGGCCTGGGTGATGGGGCCGTCAAAGTGATCGACATGGAGCTGGACCAGTGGTACCTGGCAATCATGCACGCACTGATGGACGGCGGCCAGGCAGGTGGCCGGGAAACTTTTCGCGTCTTTCTCGAGACCGCCAGACGAAACTCACAGACAGAAGGCCGTCCGACCGGCAACCAGGCCGATACAGGCCAGAACATCCCCGGACGTCACCTTGACCGACAACGAGCTTGAGGCGTGGTATCTGGCGATCATGCATGCCTTGATGAACAAGGGGACGACGGCCGGCCAGGAAACCTTTCGAGCCCACCAAACTGAAGTGGCGGCGGGAAGCCCAGCTGCAAACGATGCGCCAGGCAGCAAACATCGAGATTCTTGTGGACCCGAATTAGTCCAATGGACAATGTTTGTAAGGCGGGACACCCTGGTTAAACTCCCTCGTAAGGAGCATCGACAGAGATCACTGCTTGTGCTGTTTCTTCCACGTTAAGCAAGGCCGCAGGATATAGAAAGCGCAAGTGAAGCAGTGAACTTCAAGAAAAACGATTCGAACTTTCTGTCTTAGCAAAGCGCTATTCCCCAGCGGGTTCGTTTCCGGCAACATAAAACGCAAGGAAAACAGTATGCTAAGAACAATCTTCATGTTACTGGGAGTAGGTGCATTGTCTGCAGTTTACGCTCAAACCCAACCGCAACCGCCGCACGACGTGCACGTACTCAGCGCCTACTACATGCCGGACCCGGCACCGCCGCCCGATTCGAACGCCGTCGAGGGCGAGTTGAAGCCTCGCAATTTCGGGAAGATCTGGGAACCGATGCAGCGGCTGTACAAGGAGCATGCCGATTTCGGAGGTGCCCGCGTCGTGCTGCGCAACAACACCGACGCTGTCGCGCAGATCAGTGGTGTCGACCTCAACGGCAAGCCGATCGAAGACGCGTACGTCGATTTCCTTGACGGCGAGTGGGACGATCGCGGCGTCGTCTGGTACCGGACACATCCGAAGGTGCTCATGCCCGGTGACTGCGCCGAAGTATACATGCGCTTCCGCCGGCGCCCGGCCGGAGAAAGCGCAACAGTGACAGTGCGCCTCGAGGACGGTAAGTCGGTGGAGACGGTCATCCCCTTTAAAGACCCCGGCCTGCAGATCGAGTACGTCATGGCAGACCAAGCACTGAATAAGCTCTATATCTATGTTCAGCGCCGCAACGACGCGCAAATCGGCGAACTCACCGGTATCTCCCTCGACGGTGTGCCGCTCGAGAACGCAGCGATCTACGGCAGCGATTTCGATGACGACTTGGCACTGGCGGTCGCCGAACTGACCGGGTCCCTGCAGATCGGCGACTTTCACGTCGCCGGCGCGACGACGGGCACGGGCCAGTCGACCGCGGCGCAGTTCCGCGTCCTGCCGTGGGTCTTCATGCGTACGAGCTTCCGGTGGGCACCACAGTCGCCGGAAGAGGTCCAGGAGATGCACATGAACACCGTTTTCCACGCTCATCATTTTACAGCGGAAAAAGCCAGAGAATACGGCTGCTACACGGGAGGTGGCGCTTCGGGTGCCGAATCTCACAAGCGGCAGCTGTACGAATACGCCTACGACGAGCCCGACGCCAAGGACCAGGTGCAAGAGTTCTTCGAGAAATTCGGCAAGTGGAAGGATGAGCCGCCGCGCTACACCGGCCGCGCCTGGGCCGTCGGGCTGGGGCGCAACGCCCGTATGATGGTCGAGACGGGCAGATTCCTGAAAATGCAGCGGATGAATCCGAACGGGGCGAGCTACCTCATCACCAACGGCACGACGCGCCCGCTGAACTGGAGCGTCTACGGACAGCTCAGCGATATCGCCTGCACCGATCCGTACCCCGTCAACATCTACGGAGGCGACCACACGACAGTCCGTGAACAGCACACGATGATGTGGAAAAGCAGCCGTCCCAAGGTGATGCATGCCTGTATGGAGGCGTACAACGAAGGGAGCATATCTCCGCGTCCGAACACCGGCCCGGAGTACCGGCAAAACACCATCCAGGCGCTGGGCTGCGGCGCCAAAGGCATCATCAGCTGGGTGGCGCTTGCAAGCTGGAAAGGATGGCGGGCCGACGAGGTGCTCAAGCAGGCGGTCGCCGACGTCAACGCCATCGCCGAGCTGCTCGAGGACGACCTGCTGCTCGGCGTGCCGATCGACATCGTCTCCAACGACGCCGGCCTGACGCAGGCCGGGTCGTTCTGGTACCTGGAGCCGGGCGAGTATCAGCTCGACAAGCCGTGGATGAAGGACAAGGTATGGACCGGGGCGCTGCTGTGCGGTCCGGACGCGATCGTCATCACCGCGGCGAACCATATCCCCGCGAGCCGGGAAACGCCGGAGAATATCCCGGTCAGCAAAGACGTCACCGTCACCGTGCGCCTGCCCGACTTCCTGGCGTCCGTCGCCGCCTTCGAGGCCACCCCCGGCGGCGAAGTTCCGGTCCCCTGCAGCGTCGACGACGGCAAGGCTGTGTTCAAGATCGACGCGATCGAAACCGGGCGTGTGTTCGTGCTGCGCCGCAAGTAAATGCGGCGAAAGATGCGTGCGGAGCAACGCCACGTTCCGCGGTCGGCCTCAAAATCAGGTTACGCCACACAATTCATGCATCACCGCGGAGCGCGCCGCCCGCATGTCGCCGGCGGTGCGTTATCTTTACGGCTTCTCCGCCTACGGCCTGGTCCGCGGCTGAGGACGAATGCGACGAACCTGGAGGGATCGGTCCTACAATGACTCCCAAAACCCAACCCGACGTCGTCATCTTCGAAGGCAACTATCCGGCGTGGCCGTGGGTGCTGAGGACTCGTTCCGGCGACCTCGTGTGCATGTTCCGTGAGGATAGTCGCAAAACCTGCGAGGGCTCCGCGCACGGCTTCACCCCGATGGGCCGCCAGCTGATCACTCGCAGCACCGACAATGGCCACACGTGGTCGCCGCCGACGATGCTGCGCGACGTGCCGGACGTCGACGACTGCGGCAGCGGTGTCATCGAGCTGCCGGACGGCACGCTGCTGGCCGCTTGCTATTCGCGGTTGATGCGCAGCGGCGGGCCCTCACAGACGTGGGTAACCCGATCGACGGACGGCGGGCAGACCTGGACGCCCGCGATCATCCTGACCGACAAGGATACGCGCTTGCGCGCCGCGCCGGTCCTGATGTCGAACGGTGATATCCTGGTGCCGATCTACCGATCGATGTTCAGCGACAAAGGGCACGTGGGCATGACATCGATCTCCAGCGACGGCGGCAAAACCTGGGACGTCGGGTACGTACCGAACGCGCCCGGGGACGAACTGAACGAGTGGGGTGCCATGGAGGTGGAACCCGGCCGGATCATCGGCCTGCACCGCGACGAGGCGGAGGCTACCCGCGGCTCATACTGGATAACTGAATCGCACGACTTCGGCCGCTCCTGGACGGAACCGGTCAAAAGCAACGTGCGCTGCGGCTTCGCTGCCGCGTCGCCGCACCTTGGCCGGCACGGGAACAGAGTCGTGCTGACATATGCGGAGGACCGCATGGTGTCCGTGGCGATGGTTACGACCGATGACCCTGACTACCTGCAGTGGGATGTGGAGAATCGCGTGCGATGCTTCCAGTACCGTGCCGACGGCAAGCGAATCGCCGACGCGTCCTATCCGTGTTCCGTCGCCACCGGCCGGCACGAGCGCCTGGTCGTGGATTACGAAATCGAGAGCCTGATCACGCCCGATCCTGAGACGACCGTTATCGACTATGACCTGAAGGCAGAGCGCAAGCAGATCACCGGGCATTTCGTCGAGACGCCGACCGCCTGGGGCCCGGCGATGTGAGGGTCGAAGGAATCGATGAAGTCGAGGGCTTCGGCGTGATAAGCCAGCCGTCATCCCGGAACATCTGCGGATATTATTGCGATCGCATTTGGCTCGATCGACAGCGTCCTGCCAAAGGCGGTCTTCTCGACAGCCATCGGTTCGAGGTTCAGGAAAATGATCCCGTCGTCGGTGACGGTGGAAAAGCAATCGTCCCAGTGGTCGTCATACGCCGGCGCGTCGCGGAATGAAGGATCCAATGCCGAGAGATTGTATACGGCGTCGCGGATGACTTCATAGTACACCCGGTGATCATCCCAATCCCCCGCGACAACGATGGCCGCACCTTCACCGTGTGGACATTGCCAGACGACGGCGTCGCCGTCCCCCGATGCCGCCAGGATTTCGCAATCCTCACGCAATCCCGTATATCCGCGGTGAACAATGCAGTGCTCTGTCGCAGCCAGATGCTGCAGGAATACATCGTGACGCACGTCGATCTGCGACGGACCGGCTTTAACGATGCCGGACTCCGGCGCCAGTCCCACAAGCGCGTCATACGGAGCGCAATCGCCCTCGACCGTTCGCATCGAGCCCGCGCCATTGAGGAGAACGACACCGCCGGCTTCAACCCATGCCGTAATGCCAGCGATGGTTTCAGCTTCAGAAACGTCGGCGCCGAAGATGATCAGGACACGATAGCCGGCCAGGGCACCATCGGCAATGAGACGCTCATCGACCACATCGAAGTCAAGGACACGACGAATATCCGCCGCCCCCTGCCAAAAGGATGCGGGCATCAACTGATCAGGACAGAGCCGGTGTGAGGTGGCGGGAAAAAAGATAGCCGTATCGACTTGTGCAATTCGCACGGTCAGCAATTCTGCGTACTGCTCAAACACGTCCGCGTTCTCGACGATGTTGCGGCTCCAGTCGTAAAAAGCAACAGCGCCGCACGAGAGGACTTCGAACAGTTTCGTGACCGTAGCGGTACGTCCCATCTTTGGCGGCCAGGGCGGCTCGAGCCACAGGTCATTGCCGTAGAATTTACAGGCTGAGGCGATGCGTTTGAGAATTGGATAGTTGCGTTGGAATTTCTCGGCGGTCGAGTATTGACTGCATGATTGTGTCGAGCCGGAAGCCGTCGACCGGATGGCAACGTTGAATGGCTTCATCGCCTTGGGCAGACCGGTATTGTCCTGACCAAACACCAGCGACTCGGTGCCTCCACCCAGGGGCAGCATCAACAGAAGATTCGGGAAACGACGGCGGTAGAGCTCGGCGACCATCACCGAGAACCTGGTCATGCTGTCGTAGTACCATTCAATAAAATCCAGCCAGGGCCGGGGATTGTCGGGGTCCGGCGTTCGCGGAAATTCTAACTGCGCCGCGTTGTCGTATCGACTTTGCCAGACAGCGTTGAGTGCGGTGAGCGATCCGTATTTCCGAATGGCAGTGCGGCGGAAGTCATCGCGGGCACATGGATCATTGCACCAGAAATCCGGATGCCAATGCGCGTTCTTCAAACCACGTCCGTACTCGAGACAGGCGATGCCGACCTCACCGCCAAGCGGATACATGGCCTCGCCCCAGTCTCCATGGATACCCAGGTAAATGCCGGCGACGCCGTCCGGTTCACCGTAATGTTCCGCCATTGCATTGATGCATCGTTCGAACCAGGCCTTCGCGTGCGGGCTCCATGGAGAGATGCAGGGAATGGCCTCATCGTGTTCGAGGCAGCGACAGGGAATGAATTCGTCCGAATCCCCATACCAGTCCGGCGGCCAATGCCAGTGCGGAAAGAAAATGGATTGGAAGCCACCGTTCCGTATCGCATCGAACAGCCGGTCGTACGCCGCCCAGTCCCAGACGCCCGGCATAGTCTCGTTGGTCGTATGGTGCTCGGAGTCCACCTGCAACATGGTGACTCCAAGCCTGCTGAGGATTGAATACCAATCGGACGGCAATTCCGTCTGGCGTTCGCCTTCCTGATAAAAGTGCCCCTTGATCCCGGACCCCGTGGTTGGCATCCACGGGTCGTTCATATGTGCGGCAAGAAGGACGGGAGAAGGCATAAAAAGAGATCCGGAGTTCGAGAATCAGCGTCGTCTGGTGCAGGGGGGGATTGAGTTCACCAACACCAATTTGACAACGTAGAACCAATACCCCAAAAATTCCATTACGGGCTTCACGCATTGCCTGCACAGGTCCTCTACAGCAATCGTGAAAGTAATTACAGTGTTGTCATCCGTGCCGCGCCAGCCGCGGGTCGAGTAAATGATCAGAAACCGATTGCGAGTGAGTTGCGCCGCATTGGCATGGCCGGGATAGAAGCCGTCCGCACGAGTTTCGCCCGGAAGCGTGCATTCGTGCAGCAGTTGTTCCCTGCTGTCAGATTTCAGCTGTCCATTGGACAACTGAAATCTGACAGGCACGCTGTGCGGGGGCAGCCGATGCTTACGACAAACGGGTACGGAAAAAACCGTTGCAAACCAGCCCGCCTATGTCACGTTACCAATATGAAGGTGACAGGTAAAGTGGCACTGATCACAGGCGCGTCCCGTGGCATTGGTCGAGGCACCGCCATATGTCTGGCGGAGCACGGCGCGGATATCGTCATCAACTATCCCAAATGTGACGATGAGGCACAGCAAACCGCGGATGCTGTTTCGGCACTGGGACGCAAGGCCCCCATCGTTCAGGCCGATGTCAGCGACCGTGACGCGGTCGAGGCAACGTTCGACACAGCGTCGAGCATTTCGGGCATATCGATATCGTCGTTGCCAATGCCGCGTACACGGGGCGCGGGCCGATTGTGGACCTCGACTGGCAAGAGGTCAGCCGAACGATCGATGTGTCGCAATCCGGGGTCTTCCACACCTGCCAATTCGCTGCCCGCCAGATGGTGGCCCAGGTGCAATCCGGTGAGACCCCGAGCGGCAAGATCATCATCATGAGTTCCATACACGAGCAACTGCCGGTCAAGGGCAGCGTGCCATACAACATGGCGAAGGCAGCAGTCAACCACTTGGGCCGAACACTGGCGGCCAGAGCTCGCAGAGCACCACATCAATGTCAATATCATCAATTCCAGCTGGATTGAAACCGGAATTCTCAAGAGCTATTATGATTCGGCTAACTTAGCTGGAGTGGCAAAAAGGATTCCGCGGAAACGGGCCGGCACTATGACGGATGTTGGCAAGATTATCACATGTTCATGCAGCGACGATGCCGATTACATAACCGGGGCTACGATACCTATCGACGGCGGCTGGGTGCAGCCGTTGAAAGATCAATGAGCGCGTCATGAAAAAAGAAGGACTGCCATTCCCCGCATCGCTCAAGACGTACCCGACCCACGCCGAGTTGGCGGCCTTAGACCGTGATCTGCAGTTTTCCCCTTGCACCAACACGGAACCAGCGGTACTCAAGCGCGCCCAGGTCGAGCAGTTCAACGAGCACGGCTATCTCCATGGCCTGCCCATCTTCGACAATAACCAGGCAGATGAACTGCGGCAATATTGCGATGAAATTTTAGCCGCTGAAACGGCGCGGGGCGGTAGCAGCTATTCCCTCGTCTCGGCCCATCTTAAACATGGCCGTGTCTATGACCTGCAGCGTCATCCCACGGTCGTTGCAATCATCAGGGACCTGTTAGGGCCGGACGTCATCGCCTGGGGTGCACATTTCTTTTGCAAGCTCGCTGGCGACGGCAAGACCGTTGCCTGGCATCAGGATGCCAGCTACTGGCCTTTGACACCCTCAAAAACGGTCACGGTCTGGCTCGCGGTCGATGATGTCGATGTCGAAAATGGCTGCATGCAATTCATGGCAGGCTCACATCGATTCGGGCATCTCGACTTTTACGAGAGCGACGAGTCGGAACAGAACGTGCTGGACCAGACCGTCGGTGATCCGGAGCAGTATGGCACGCCCGTCAACATCGAACTCCGAGCCGGAGAGATTTCGATTCATACAGATATGCTTCTTCACTCCTCCGCCGTGAACCGATCCGAACGCCGGCGCTGCGGACTGACAATGCGCTACTGCACGCCCGACGTATCCGGCAACTTCGGTTGGACCGAGGAAGGTGGCGTGGTGAGCGGTGAAGATCGTTTCGGACACTGGGATGACCCACCGCGCCCCGACGTCGAATGAAAATCACAAGCATGACAGAAATTCCCGTCGTCGTGCCGGTTCAGATAGCGACCGTCAACGATTCCAAGTTTTTCACGAACCACTCTACCACGGTCCGACCGGCGGCATTCCCGCCCGATGCACGATAGATTGGGACGGGACAATAAGACTGCCGCGAAAAGCCGGCACGACGGCAACGCCATTATCGAAACCGACCTGCGGCCCCTCGATTACATTCTCGGAGACGACCTCAACATTATGAAGAAAAAAGACATTTCCACGGTGCAAACCGGATCGGCCGCGTACAGCCCGCCAAACCAATACCGCTACGGTAACGCTGCCGAAGTCACCATCGCCTAACCCCGGCTTTCGGTCGTATGCCCGGAGCCGTCATTACCTTGAAAAAAAAACGCTGACGAGATTGCGGATATCCGCAATCATGTCATCCTCACTACGAAGAAAAAACTGGACCCATTCTGGAATCAAAACGGAGCTGCAACATGACATCAACAAACATCGTGCTGACCGGCAAACAGCAGGTGGAACTGCGCAGCGAGGATGTGCCGGCGCTTTCACCTGGTGGATTGTTGGCTCGCACACAGGTAAGCCTGATCAGCACCGGCACTGAATCAATCTGTTATCGCGGCGAAATGGACGACGGCTCCCACTGGCATAATTGGGTGCAGCATCCGTTCTACCTCGGTTATAGCAACGTGGCGAAAGTTGAAACAATTGGGGACGGTGTCACAGGCTTCGAAATCGGCGACCGCATCTTCAGCGGATCGCCACATCACCAGTTGCTCATGGTGAATGCTGACCAGGCCGACAGGATTCCGGACGACATCAGCGACGAGGCTGCCGCCTGGTCGAAGCTGGCAACAATCGCACAGACAGGTGTCCGGCGCGCCGAACTGGCCATGGGAGCGAATGTCGTTATCATCGGCGCCGGCCCGCTGGGACAACTGCTGACACAATACGTCCGGGTGATGGGCGCGCGACAAATCCTCGTCGTCGACACAATCGAAAGCCGTCTGGCAATGGCTCAGGCGCATGGTGCCACAGACGTTTTCTGCGGCAGTGCAGCGGATGCAGCAACGTTCGTGGGCGACCACACGAATGGCGAACTGGCCGATGTCGTGTTCGAGGCGACCGGGCACTATGCGGTTCTTCCCATGGCCCTGCCGCTCGTCCGCAAATTCGGCACGCTGATGCTGATCGGAGATTCCCCCACGCCGAGCAAGCAGGTTCTGACCCCCGACATCATTACCCGACAGATCAGCATTCGCGGCACACACAACGAAAGCCTCGAACCGGGTATCGCAAGCTGGAACCGGGTTCGGCAGATCGAGCTTTTTTATACCTATCTGCAGCGTGACCAGATGCGGGTCACGGACCTTATTACCTCGCGACACACGCCCGACGAAGCACCGGCGGTGTACGCGAAACTCATGAACGACAGGGCCGATACTCTCGGCGTCGTCTTCGATTGGCGGAGGATGTAGTATTATGGAGACCAGACAATCGGTGTGTCTCTCGATTTTGCCGGAC
>CAUZJQ010000026.1:0-25181 GCA_963580095.1 Lentisphaeria bacterium
TTTTCCTCTGTCGCCGAGATAGCAGCGGCCGGGGACTCTGAAAGCGAGCCGTCGAACCCTTATCTGGTGGCGTCGTACGGCAACGTCCCGGTTCTCGGCACCATCCCGTGGGTGAGGGATTTGCAAGCTCTTGTCGCAACGATAGATTCCCATGTGGCTCTGGACTGCATCGAACAAAGCGCATTAAGGGGTACGGACGGACAACCATGATGACAATTGACACAACGATGGTCTGGCATGAGCTCGCGGACAAGGCACTGGAAGGTCTCTGCCCAAGTGAGGCGGAGTGCCTCGCCGTGCTCTCCGCCGACGATGATCAGCTCCTGTCTGTGCTTGATGCCGCGTTCCGCGTGCGACGCGAATATTTCGGTCGCAAAGTCAAGCTCAATATGCTGCTCAACGCCAAGAGTGGCTACTGCCCGGAGGACTGTGGGTACTGTTCCCAGTCGAAACTTTCGTCGGCGCCGATCGACGAGTATCCGATGGTCGACAGGTCGGTCATTCTCGAGGGTGCCAAAGCGGCCATGGAACGGCGTGCCGGGACGTATTGCATCGTCTGCAGCGGCCGCGGCCCGACGCCGAAACAGCTCGATATCATTGAGGACGCCGTGCGCGAGATCAAGGCGACTACACCGCTCAAAATCTGTGCCTGCCTCGGGTTGCTCAAGGACGGCGATGCCCAGCGCCTCGAGGCTGCCGGTGTCGACCGCTACAACCACAATATCAACACCAGCGCCGGCCACCACGACAGCATCACCAAAACGCATACCTATGACGACCGCGTTGACACGGTGGAGAAGGTCAAGGACGCCGGCATCTCGCCGTGCTCCGGAGTGATCGTTGGGATGGGGGAGACGGATGAGGACATTGTTCAGATGGCGTATGCCCTGCGCCGGCTCGATGCCGATTCGATCCCGGTCAACTTTCTGCATGCCGTTGCCGGCACCCCGCTGGGTGACCAGAAACCGTTGCCGCCGGCGAAATATTTGAAGATCCTGGCGATGTTCCGCTTTGTATGCCCGACCAAGGAAATTCGGGCCAGCGGCGGGCGCGAGGTCAGCCTGCGCAGCCTGCAGCCGCTGGCTCTGTATGCAGCCAACTCGATTTTCGTGGGAGATTATCTCACCACGCCCGGCCAGGCAATCGAAGCCGACCACCGCATGATTGAGGACATGGGCTTCGAGATCGAAGAGTTTTGCGACGATGCATGAATACTTTCAGCCTGTATTGGGTCTAAGACGATAGCGACGGAACCCATCCATCGCGATCTCACAACTTCAGATCAGGGGATCAAAAATGTACAGGACAACACTTGCGATTGCCGCCATGGCCTTGATGGCAGGCTGCGTAACGATGGACTCGGCCTACGAAGGGGCCACCCGAACCACCAATCCCGATGCCGTGAAAGTGCAGACCGATATCCGTTGGACGGGACGACAGCCGCGCATCCGTCCGGTGCCGGCCGAAGACAAGTTCGTCTACTTCACCGCGCGCAGCAGCGCCGGTGTCGATATTGACCTGACGCCGGCGATCGAACATCAGCTCGAACAGCGCGGCTACCGGCTGGCGCGGAACATCGACGAAGCGCAGTTCGTGCTCGATGCCGACCTGAGGCATTTCGGCGAACAGCGCACGCGCAGCAACACCGGCGCCGTGACCGGCGCGATCATCGGCGGTGCCGCCGGCGGTGCCACCGGCAACAACGTCAAGAAATTTGACCGTACCACCGGCGCCGTGGGCGGCGCTATTCTCGGTGGTGTTATTGGCCATGTGCTCGACAAGCGTAATAAGATGGTGGAGATCAAGCTGATCGTGGACGTGACCATTGGCGAGCGCGTGCCCGACGGCGTATCGACAGGGGAGACTACACCGAGCGGCACTGGTTCCGTAGGGCGCGGTTCGTACGCTGGCGATAAATACGGTGAAAGCGGCCAGTACGAATCGGAATCGCACGAGGACCAGGGCGTCAAGGTGAGTGACGGCTTCCTGTACCACAACAATCAAGTGGTTGCCTCAGCCCGCAAGATGAAGCTGACCATGTACGAAGCCGAGCCGCTGCTGACCGCCCGCCTTTCCCGCGCCATCGCCAGCGCCCTGCCGTGATCTGAGATTTCCCTATGCCCCGGCGCGGGTCGAATAGCGAGCCTGGAGGCTCGTGGTCCTTTTGCTGCATGTATTGTTGCTCATGGCGACTGTTACACAGATTTGAATGTGTGCCTCGTTCGTGCCATGTTCAGCCGCCAGACAAGTAGTCAGGCTGAACTGCCCATCAATAAAAGGATACCGATGCCATGAGTCAGGAAGCCTTCATCCTCGATCTCGCCAAGTTAGTGATTGCCGCAGCGTGGGCCGACGGGGAATTGTCCAACGACGAAATCAATGCGCTCAAAGACCTGCTATTCAACCTCGAGGAAGTCTCGGGCGAAGACTGGGCAGTGCTCACGATGTATATGGAGAGCCCGCCCAGTGACGCGGAGGCAAAGGAGCTGCTTGAGCGTGTTCTCGGGGGGGTCCGGACCAGTGAGAACAAGATGCTTACCTTGGCAACGCTGGAGAACCTGTTCCTCTGCGACGGTATCGTTACGCCGGCAGAACAGCTTCTTCTGGACCAAGTCAAGGGTGACATTGCCAACGTCAATACTGGTCTTTTTTCGGGATTCTCCCGGGCCTTGAAATCTGCGATCGGGGAGCGGAATTCCTCAGTCGAGTCCTCCTTGCGGGAACATGCCTCGGACGACTACATCCGCAACACTATCTACTTTGACTTGAAGCGAAAACAGGACGAGAGCGGAACGACCGTCAACAAGTCGGAATCAGAGCTGCGTGAGCTTTGTTTCGCAGTCGGATTGCTCGCCCACGTTGCCAATATCGATGCAGAGATTACAAGCGAGGAACGGGAAGCCATTCGCAGTGTCATCCGCGAAGACTGGGAGCTGTCGGAAAGCGAGGCTCGTCTGTTGGTGGAAATCAGCTGCGACCGTACGACCAAAGGGCTGGACTGCCACCGCCTTTCCAACGGATACTTTGAATGCACCACGTGGGAACACCGCAGAGAGTTTGTGAAAACGCTCTTTCGAATCGCCAATGCTACGCAAAAGACGAGCAACGACGAGATCGAAGAAATCCGTGACATGGCAAGGAGCCTCAAAGTTTCACACAAGGATTTCATTGCCGCGAAAAAGACGATATCGAACGAGGACAGGAGCGGTCTGTAGGGGCGGTTCGTTTCTATAGGCAATGTGTTTTGTACAGCCGGCGCACGCACTGTCATTCATGGATCGGTAATACACTGTGCGATTTTACGGGCAGGAATGTTCCGTTCCGCAATGACAGATTAATTTGCAGTCAACCCTCCTTGTACCGCCATCGCATTATTCTTATGTTGTCCGCTGATCAAAACATCCGGAGGACGAGATGAAAATTCTGGCGTTCATGGCACACCCCGACGATATCGAACTTCTATGTGCCGGCACATTGGTCCGCCTTCGTAAGGCCGGCCACGACATCGCTATGGCGACGATGACCGCGGGTTCCTGCGGTTCCGCTACGCTTGGACCGAAGGAGATTTCTGACATACGCAGAGTAGAAGCAGCCACTTCCGCAGCTGTCATCGATGCGGACTACCACTGCGCCGAGATCCCCGATCTGGAAATTGTGTTCGACAATCCCAACCGTCGAAAAGCCAGTGATATCCTGCGTCTGACCCAGCCGGACGTTGTCATCACGCACTATCCACAGGACTACATGTATGACCACGATATGACGTCGATGCTGGTGCGTGACGCCACATTCGGTGGAACCCTGCGCAACTACCCGACCGACGTTGATGCTTCGCCGGTCGGACAAATTCCCTACCTATACTACGCCTCGCCGGTTGACGGCGTCAATGCTTTCGGTGAGTTGATTGAATATCAGTTTGTTGTCAACGTGACCAGCACGATCGAGACAAAGGTCGAGATGCTCGCCTGCCACGCTTCGCAGCGCGAGTGGCTGCGTGCGCAGCACGGCCTTGACGAGTACATCGAGTACATGCGCCGGGAAACCGGCCGCATGGGAGCCACCGCCGGGCATGACTATGGTGAGGGGTATTGTCAACACCTGGGACACCCCTACAGGCAGGACAATATTATTCTCAAATTACTCGGGGACGTATGAACAAGTCCACACATACCGGTGGCGAGGCCGTTGTCGAAACCCTTGCTGCTGCGGGCGTTGATACAGTCTTTGGAATTCCCGGCGGCCACAGCCTGCCGATCTATGCGGCACTGTATGGGCACAGTCAGGTCCGGCACGTGCTTGGGCGCCATGAGCAGGGACTCGGCTATATGGCCGACGGCTATGCCCGGGCCTCCGGTCGTTTGGCCGCTGTGACAACGACCAGCGGTCCCGGGGTTGCGAATATCGTCGCGGCCCTGGCCCAGGCGACGACCGACAACGTGCCGATGGTGGTCGTATCGAGTGCCCCATCCGCCGCACTCATCGGCCGAAATCGCGGCGGCTTACACGACCTCAATGACGCGATCGAACTGGCGCGGCCCGCGTGCCGCTACGTCGCTCACGCCGATGCGGTCGACGAAATATCGCCGAAACTGGCCGAGCTTATCCGTAACCTGCGCTGCAACCGACCGGGCGGTGCGTTTCTCCAGGTGCCGACGAATATTCTCGGGGCAAGCGCCGACACGGCGATCTGCTCCAGCGATGGCCACCGGCTCGCACCCGACATGGGGACTGTCGCCGCTGCTGCAGAGTTACTGCAGACCGCTACGCGCCCGTTGATTATTGCAGGCTATGGTGCGTTGCTGGCTGGTGCCGGACCTGCGATTCAGGCACTGGCCGAGAGGCTGGACGCTGTCGTAGCTACTACGACACTGGCACGCGGGCTCCTCGGTGTGCAGTCCTGGGTCGTCTTCGACGACGGCGCGATACCGTCGGCGCTGACGAAGATTTTCGCCGAAGCCGACGTCACGCTGGCGATCGGTACGATGTTTCGCCAGGAAGATACGGCCGGCTGGCAAACGACACCTGCAGGCCGGTTGATCCACATCGATATCGATGCGGATGAATTCGACCGCACGTATACGGCGGACGTGAGCATCCATGCCGACGCCCGGCTGGCTGCGGAAGCGATTGCTGCGGCGTTGCCAGTGAGTATCCCCGGTGCCGAGTCGACGTGGCGGCAACATGCTGCGGGACTGCAGCACGAACGCCTCGAAGCGCGCCGGGACCAGCCGGCAATGCAGTTTACCGAGGCACTGCGCGAGATCATCCCTCAGGACACCATCGTATTCGCCGACCGGTGCAATGTTGGTTACTGGATGTATCGAGTCGCTGCTGCGTATGAACCGCGGACATTCAATTATCCGATGGGCTATGGCGGACTCGGCAGCGCACTGCCGCAAGCCATCGGTGCTCGTCTGGCATGTCCCGAACGGCGTATCCTGTCGATCATCGGAGACGGCGGCATGCAGTTTACGTTGCCGGAACTGGCAGTGGCCGTGCAGGAGCAGACACCGTTTACACTGCTGATTTCGAACAACGGCGCCTACGGCGCTATCCAGGCCGGGCTTGACAGGAACTTCGACGGTGTCGATCCGTCCTTCGGCACGGCCCTGTCGGGGCCCGATTACGGGTTGATTGCAAAGGCGTACGGCATCGGGTATGCGCGGGTCGACAGCGAAGCAGAACTGCTGCGGGTGCTGCCGGATCAGCTGCAGAACGACCAGTTGAACATCGTCGAATTCCGCAACGCCATTCCGGATCCGTAATTACGAGAATTGACGGCACTTCTGCCGGTGGAACGATTTCCCTCGACCGTTGTATCGCGAGTTGCGCAGGGAAAATTTCCAGACGTTACGCTGTGTGGTCGGCGTTTACGCTCGCATCGGAAATATTTTTCCGATGTGCGTATACTCAGCGTCTGACACGCCCGTCACCACTCCGATCGAATGACGTAGAATCAGTCGTCGTGGCCTTTGATGTTGCGCGGCACGTCCTCGGTAACCGAAGACGGATCCATGTCGATGATTTCGTCGCCGTTCTCGGTAGGCTTTGTCGACGATTGCGCCGAGAAGCTCCAGCCGTTGCCATCTGCCGACTGCTGCCCCTGCGTTGCTTGCATGCGTTTCTGGAAGTACGCCACGATGCGCTCGGCCAGCCATCGCCGGGATGGCGGAACCAGCAGCAGAAACCCGACCGTGTCGGTAATAAACCCGGGCGTCAGTAAAACAGCGCCGGCGAAAAGAATCATCGCCCCTTCGAGTAGCGGTGTACTCGGTAACTGGCCGCGGGACAAGGCCCGCCGAATTTCGAACCACGTCCGCATGCCCTGCTGCTTCGCGAGACCGGCGCCTATGATACCGGTCAGCACGGCGAGTGCCAGGGTCGGCAGCCAGCCGATCCGCCCGCCCGCTGCCAGCAGCAGCACGAAATCTGCCGCCGGTACAAAGATTAGCACCAGGATCAGCAGTAGCAGGACATTGATCCGCGTCGATTTTCGCATATCTGACAGGGTACGGGGTTGGCCGGCAAGGTTTCACCGGATTCATCCGAAATATTGCTTTTGTTGAAAGATTGAATAGACTATAAGGTCATGCCAGTAGAGGCGATCACCTTCCGGCCGCCCCCCCACCCAACAAGCATTGCAGGACGAGTTTAGACCTTGCGTTTCCAGTGTCATAAATGCAAAGGCATCGTTGCCATTGACGATAGCGAATTCGGTAAGCCCGTTGGCTGCGGCCACTGCCAAAACGTCACCATGGTGCCTGAATCCCGTTTTTCAAAGGGCGCTGTCGTCAACGACTTCGTTATTCAGGACGTTCTCGGCACGGGTGGCATGGGCAAAGTATATCTGGCCCATCAGGTGTCTCTGGACCGGCCCGTGGCTCTGAAGATTCTGCTCGAGAAGTATGCCGAGGAAAAAGAGTTCATCATCGACTTCATCAAGGAGGCCCGTGCCGCGGCCCGCCTGAACCATCCCAACATCGTACAGTCATATGCCGTCGGCGCGGAGGAAGGGATCTACTTCTTCGCCATGGAGTATGTCGAAGGTACGACTTTGAAGGATGTCCGTGACCAGCGCCAGAAACTGCCGTGGCGCGAGGCTTTCGAGATCGGCCAGCAGATCGCGGAAGCGCTTGATTTCGGCTGGAAAAATCAGCAACTGATCCATCGCGACGTCAAGCCGGACAACATCATGCTCGCGAGCAACGGTCTCGCGAAGCTGGCCGACTTGGGCCTGGCCCGGGTAGCTGCCGAGCTGCGTATGGATGAAGGCGGCCAGATAATGGGGACGCCGCAATATATCAGCCCCGAGCAGCTCCTGGGCCAGCCGATGGACGTACGCGGCGATATCTACAGCCTTGGCGCAACCCTTTATCAGACCATCACCGGGCACTTTCCGTTTGTCGGCAACTCACCGACCGAAGTCGCCACACAGCACCTCACTGAACCGCTCAAGTCGCCGCGGGAATACATTCAGGATCTGCCGGCCGAAGTTTGCTGGATCATCGAAACGATGATGGAAAAGAAGCCCGAGGACCGCTTCAATGGTGCCGACGTCCTGCAAACCGCGATCAACGACGTACTGCAAGGCCGTATCCCGGTGGATTTCACGCCCGGTCTGGTATCGAGGGAGGCTGAAGGTCATGTGCCGGAAGGCACAATCAACCAACCAGCGGCACCAGCCAGCCAGCCCGGGACCAAGAAAAAACTGACACTCCGCAAGGAGCGCCCGAAGACCGTTCTCAGCCGGGAATCCCCCGCTCGTACGACGGACAAGGGCACCAAGCTCAGACTCGGCAACAAGAAGAAGACCAGACTGTCGCCGGCTGCCTCACCCGCTGCCGCAGGGGCAGCACAGGCCGCACCGGCAGGGAAAAAAAAGACGACACTGATCAATGCAGCCGGCGCCGGCGAGGCCGCCCGACAGGCAATCGCCAAACCGAAAACGACCAGCAAAGCCATGATGGGCTGCTTGATCTTCTTTGCCACCGTCATCTTCATTACGCCGTTCGTCCTCTTCGGTGTATTCTACAAGAAATTCCTGTTCAACAACACATACCAGGCCGAGGTGCTTTACCTCAACCACCGCCGCCAGGTGACTGAAAGCGAAAAGGCCGACTACGCGGAGATAAAAGCTTATTACACCCGCCTCATCAACGACGATCAACAAGCATTGCGCGAAGTCACGATACTGGGCGCTAAGTTCATTCGGGACTATCCCGACAGCCTGCTGACAAAGGCGCCGGGAAAGGACGGATATCCCGCCAAGCTGGGCATGTTCACACCGTTCGACAAGATCCACCGGGAGCGCATCAACGAGCATGCCGTGCCGCTCGGCGGCATTGTCTCCAAACACCACTACGACTATCTCGAGGCGCTCATTCTGCTGGTGCGCAAGCAACAATTCGAGCTTGAATGGGAAAAGGTCGAGGAGCGTCGCTACCAGCACGACCTGATGCTGCGAAAAGTCGCTGCCCAGAAAGATATCGAAGCGCATGTCCAGAAGTTGCGCGGACAAATCACCGAACTCACCGACACAGTCCGGCGCCAGCTCGGCGCCAGAAACGCTGCTGCCATGGAGGACCGGGAAAATATGCGCCGGAAGATCATGATCCACAGCGGCAGCTTCGAATTTACTGAGATCGGAAAGTTTTTCTCGATCAAAAGGCTGGACAAGGGGGACCGCCGTATTTTCTTCCAGATACAACGTATGACCGAACGCAATTTCCCAGACGAGGCGGACGAAGAAAGAGTGACAATCTCGACGCGCTACGACTTGCCGGAAAGAGATATCCGCCGCAAACTGCAGAACGCCGCCCGCGCCGCCGGCTTCGATCGGGCCATCGATGACCTGCGCGCCGCGGGCGACGAGATCGAAGGTGTCCGGACTGCTCAGATGCAGTGGATTGGTCAGCACGAGACTACCCTGCGCGCCCATCGGGAAATGTACGAAGTCCTGGCCGGCTCACAGAAGAGCCTCAAAGGCAAGCAGACCAATGTGGAGATCTACATGCTCGGACTCGGCATGGTCACCGTCAGCAACATCCTCAACGACAGCATCATTGTCGAAGCTTCCGTCTTCGACCAGCAGACCCAGGACCGCATCAAGAAACTCGTTCCCATCCCGCTGCGCGACATTCGCACAAAGGAATTTCTTCGCCTCGCCGCTGCCGTGTTCCTGGATCAGGGCGGCGATATGGGCGATTTCGATCGGCTAAAAGCGATTTACCTGTTCTACACTGGGCATATAAATGCCAATGTCCTGGGCGCAACCGGCGAACAATTCCTGGCCAATGAAGCCGGCAACTCGGCATACGAGGGTCCCAGCCGGAAACTGGAAATCGAGCGCCATTTTCGCCGTATAAATCGTATGTTGGACGAGGGCAACAAACAGGTAAAGGCTAAAAAACTTTTCGAAAAAACCGATAGGGAATTTCACGGCACGGCGGAATGGCAGGAACGCCGCGAAGACTTCATACGCCTCCTGCGCGCCCGCAGCAACTAAGGGGTCAATCATACCATGTCCGACGATCCTATCTGGGCCGAAGCACAGGCCGATGCAGAGCGCGAGGCCGCCAATGAACCGGTGTTGGCGAGTTTCCTACAGGTCACTATATGCAATCACAACAGTCTCGAAGAAGCCCTTAGCTTTCACCTGGCCAACAAACTGGCGAGCCCGACGTTGCAGGCCATATCGCTGATGGAGCTGATCAACGAAGCATTCACCAATGCCCCGGTGCGGGCCGCTGTGCGCACCGATCTGCAGGCCGTTCGCGAGCGCGACCCGGCGTGCCGCGGCTATCTCATGCCGCTGCTCTATTTCAAGGGGTTCCAGGCCCTGCAAGCCCATCGCGTCGCTCACTGGCTGTGGGAGCAGGCGCGGCAACCTCTCGCCTTCATGCTTCAGAGCCGCATGGCCGATGTCTTTGCAGTTGACATCCATCCGGCTGCCCAAATCGGCAGCGGCATCCTCGCCGACCACGCGACCGGCCTGGTCATCGGCGAGACTGCTGTGATCGAGGACAACGTCTCACTCCTGCACGAAGTCACGCTGGGTGGCACTGGCAAGGAGACCGGCGATCGCCATCCGAAGATCGGCAAGGGTGTACTGATCGGTGCCGGCGCCAAAATCCTGGGCAATATCCGCATTGGCGAGGGTGCCAAAATCGGTGCCGGTAGCGTCGTGCTCGATCCGGTCGAACCCCATTGCACGGTTGCTGGTGTTCCAGCCAGAATCGTCGGTCGCCCGACCAGCGATAGCCCTGCCCTGGAAATGAACCACCGACTCAACTGCGACGAGGCGGAAGGCCTGGATTCCGCCCAACTATGATCCGTTGTATTGGTCCGTATTGATCTATACTTATCGCCCTGCGCCATCCCCTATCCGACGGCGCATCCCTCCGTATACCACGCCGCCGTCCGCCGCATGCCCTCGGCGTTGTTGACCTGCGGGTCGTAACCGAAATCCCGTTTGGCCTTGCCGTGGTCGAAATAATGGGAAGTCGCAAACTGGCTCGCCAGAAATCGCGTCAGTCGCGGTTGCCCGAGAAACGGCAATACCTTATAGGCCATTTCCATTGCCAGCCCGATACGGCTCGCAGCCGCGTACGATATCGACCGGCGCACCGGCGGCAACTCCAGATGCGCCAGTAGCTCATTGATCCACTCCCACATATTCACCGGCGTCGCATCACCGATGAAATACGCCTGACCGTTGACCGGGGACGCCTTCGTCAGCGCTGCCGCCGCCTGCAGATGCGCCGTTGCCGCGTTGTCGATGTACGTCATGTCCGCCAGATTGCTGCCGTCCCCAACCTGGATCAGTTTACCGGCCTTTGCTTGCGAGGCCAGCAGCGGCACGATGTGCGTGTCGCCGGGACCCCAGATCAAATGCGGCCGCAGTGCGCATGTCGCCAGAGCGTTGTCTGCTGCCGCCAAAACTCGTTGCTCGGCCACAGCCTTTGACTCTGGGTAGTGGGCGTAAAAGCGCTGGGGATACGGTTGACTCTCGTCGACGCCTTCCAGACTTGACATGCCGAACACCACGCTGGGTGAACTGGTGTACACCAACCGTGGCACGCCGTGACGGCGACACGCCGCAATGACATTGTCGGTGCCGTCCACGTTGACCGAAAAAAAGTCGCGGCGACGCCCCCAGACGCCGGCCAGCGCCGCAACATGATAAACAATGTCGACGCTCTGGCACACAGCACTGACCGCATCGGCGTCGCGAAGGTCAGCCTGCCTACAGTCCACCCCCAGGCCCGCCAGTTCGGGATACTGTCCGCGGGCAACGACCCGCACCGACTCCGACTGTGCGAGCAGCATCTCGACAATGGCACGGCCGAGAAAACCGCCGCCGCCAGTGACTAGCGACAGACCCATGCGCTGCATTCTCCTGTGTGAAATAGTGCCTGAACGGGACCTGCCTGTGAGCCGGATTTCGAGTCATTGTGCAGTTTCTGATCAGGCACTGAATATCCAGCCCACTGCCGTCCCAAAGTACGTTGAGTTCGTTGACTTTAGCGCGGTTCACGTTACCTTGCACATAAGGTTGCGGCGAAAAATTTGTTTTTGGAGACTAAATAAAATCTCTTAAGAAAGTAACCTTGACTTGTATATGGAGTCTAATTTAAGCGGCCGTGCAATGGGGTGGTGCGACTAAACGTCATTTAGCCGTCGGATACGGCCGCTGGGTGAGGGAACGTCGCGATATATCATGAAGAACCTCCATTCCATCTTGCTGCTCACTGTATGGTTTTGTGTCCTCGGCATGGTGCCCGCAGCCTGGTCCTGTGAGCCTACCGAACTGGCTCCAGGTACCCGTTGCGACGACATCGACAACGATTGCAACGGCGAAGTCGATGACTGCAACGAGGACTTCCGCCCGCCCTTCCTGCGCTGTCCGATTGACGTGTTGGCAGAGTGCCCCACCGACACCCAGCCCGACCGCGACAGCATCATCGGTTATGCCAAAGCAGCGGACGACTGCGGCAAAGTCAAGCTCTCCTACGACGACAGCCGCGAAAACATGTGTGGCAGCTTCTACATCCTCAGCCGGGAATGGTATGCGATCGATGATTGCGGCAACGCCTCGACCTGCACCCAGATGATCACGATCATGGACAACACACCACCGACGTTGTCCTGTCCCGAGTCCGTGACCATCGCCCTGACCGCTAATCCAACACCCAATCCCGACAACGAAATCGGCTTCGCGACCGCCATCGACACATGTAGTGAATTCGCGATCACCTTCGAGGACGAGGAAATTTCGCCGTGCGCCAAAATCCGCGTCATCATCCGGACCTGGATCGCCAAGGACGCCTGTGACAACGAATCCCGCGCCGAGCAGATTGTCACCTTGACCGACACCGAGCCGCCGGTCTTGCAGATTCCCGATCCCGTCACCCTCGAATGCCCGACCGACACCGCGCCCGCCAGCGAGAGAAACACCGGCATCGCACGGTGCAACGACCCTTCCGTCCAGATCTCCTACATCGATGAAGTCACCAAAGGCTGCGGCAGAACCCGTATCATCACCCGTATGTGGACTGCCACCGACGTCTGCGGTAACGTCACCAGTGCCCCCCAGATCATCACCCTCATCGATGTCGTTTCGCCCGCGATCAACGTCTCGACCACCGCCGAAGATAACGGATTCATCGGTCTGCACTTTGACGCGACCGACGACTGCATCGTTCCCAGCGTCTTCGGCATGATCGATGTCGGCGACGACAAAATTCCAGTGACCGACGGCAAACTCATGAACCTCTCCCGGTCCAGCGGACCGCCGTCCGTCCGCTTCGACCACGGTGTGCTCATCATCGCCACCGAAACCGCCACACTCTCCGTCCACGCTTCCGACGGCTGCAACGCCAACACGGTCGAGCTTGATCTCTTCGGTGAACAGGAGAGACACATCGAAGAAAGATCGGCAGAGAACCCAGCGCCTTGAGGCTGATTTTACTATACGTGCTGCTGGCTGGCGGCTGTGCCGACCGTAATGCAGACCGCGTCGACAGCCAGACCGTCGCTGTCGCCGCCAATTTCGCTCCCGTACTCGAGCAACTCAGTCAGCAGTACACCGCAGACACCGGTACCGTCATCCGCACCGTGGTTGGGTCCACTGGCAAACTGTATGCCCAAATCAGCAATGGCGCCCCCGTCGATATCTTTCTCGCTGCCGACACGGAGCGGCCCCGCCGGCTCGAAGACGCCGGCCTCATCGTCCCCGACAGCCGGTTCACCTATGCCCGTGGCCGACTGGTGCTCTGGAGCCGGCAGCCTGATCTCATCGATCCCGACGGCACCGTACTCAATGATCCAGCGTTACACCGCCTGGCCATAGCCAATCCAACTATCGCGCCATACGGCCGCGCCGCGATGGAAGTTCTTGCAGCTCGGGGGATCGATCTGACCCAGCGTCGGCTGGTGCGCGGTGAAAATGTTGGCCAGGCCCGGCACTTCGCCTACACCGACAATGTCGATGCCGCTTTCATCGCCCAGTCACTGCTGACCGCGGATGATGCATCCGCCGGATCATGGTGGCTCGTACCGACATCGCTGCACGAGCCGATCGAGCAACAGGCGGTATTGCTGAAACGCGCCGCCGACAACGTCGCAGCTCAACAGTTTTTCGATTTCCTCGCGAGCGACGCCGCCCGCCGTATCATCCTCGCATCCGGCTACGCCAACGACTGATCGCCACGCAACGTCACGCATCTCCTAAAAGCGAGTGCAGCGGCACTGCGCAGCGGAATCTGTCGGTGCTTTTTGTCGTTTAATCCCCCCCCGCCATTTCCGTTGGCGATTTTGCACCTTTTGTGGCCATCACTCTTCAGCGGACGTACTCAGTCGCCCGCAGTAGTGACCATCTGCCAGGAGAGGTTAAACCGTGCCAGGTATTTGCGCAGGCGATCGGCGTCGTTCGAGCTGGTCTTGTACTGCCTTGAGATGGCGAAGAGCTTGCGCCCGGCATCCGACAATGTCCGGGCGTCGCGGCAGACACGGATCACCGTAGCGAGCTGGGCGCGATCAAACAGATCGATAGTGCCGGCGCGCTTGT
Source organism: Lentisphaeria bacterium (assembly GCA_963580095.1). GTDB lineage: Bacteria > Verrucomicrobiota > Lentisphaeria > JABSQK01 > CAJWLW01 > CAJWLW01. The sequence goes on from CAUZJQ010000026.1 coordinate 14,069, forward strand.
CCCCGAGCACACGCTCAAGTAGATCCATGTCGTTGTCCGCCGACAGGCCGCCGCCGGATTGTGCATCCCAGGAGCCTTCCAGGCGATCAATTTCCTCGTCGACAGCCTCGACGCTGATGCGGCCGCCGGTTGCCAGTGTCGCCATTCGCGTGATCGCTGCGTTGAAATCCCGGAAGTTATCCGGCCATCTTGTCTCGGGACGCAATGCGAACTGCAGAAACCGCGTCTTCGCTTCTTTGTTGAACGTCACCTGGTGCCCGAGAAATCCGGCGATGTGTTCGAGCTCGAATTCGATGTTCGGTTCGATGTCCTCCGGCCGTTCGCGGAGCCCCGGAAGATAGAACGTCCACAAGTTGATCCGCGCCAGCAGGTCGCTGCGAAACCGTCCGGCGCGAACGTCGGCGTTGAGGTCGCGATTGGTACCGCTGATCAACTGAAAGTCGCTGACTATCTCGACATCGGCGCCCACCGGCAAATAAAGGTTCTCCTCCAGCGCTCGCAGCAGCATCGTCTGCTCATCCAGCCCGAGTTCGCCGATTTCATCGAGAAACAGCAGGCCGCCCTGCGCCGTATTGAGCAGACCTGCACGGTCCCCGACAGCATCCGTGAAAGCGCCCTTGACGTGGCCGAACAGCGTCGACATCGCCAGGCCGCTGCGGAGGGTTGTACAGTTGACTTCGACAAAGGGGCCGTTGACCAGTCCGTCACCGCGTTTCTGTTGATAAACACGCTCGGCCAGCCGCGACTTGCCGGCACCTGTCGGCCCTATCAGCAGCACCGGTGATGATGACTGCACCGCGACGCGTTCGATCTGCTCGATCAGCCGATTGAACGCAGCGTTACCGGTCTCTATGCCGTTCTTTAATGTCGACAGGCTTACCGCCTGCTCATGCTGGAAGCGTGAGGCGATGGCGTCGTACTTCGACAGGTCCAGGTCGATTGTCCGGTACTCCCCGGGTTGCCCGGAATGACCACTCTCCGGCGCCGACCCATGGATCAGGCACCCCGGCAGGTAGCGCGATTCGTTGAGCAGAAACAGGCAGATCTGCTGCACCTGCGTGCCGGTCGTGACGTGGATGAAGTAGTCTTCGTCGTCGACCTGAAACGGATAGCTCCGGGCAAAGTCCAGAAGGGAGGTGTATACCGACTGGAAATCCCACGGGTCATCGATCTTGATCGGCCGCAGTTGCAGTTTTGTATCCGGCGATACGGTGCGGATGTCGTCGGCAACCGTATCGGCCAGTGCCTGATGTTCCTTCTGGTATAGCAACTCGAAGCGATCGATCAGAAAGTCGTCGTGCCGCGACAGTGCGACGGACGGGCGCCAGCGCTTCCATCGCTCGTCTGACTGTCCGCGATCGAGCGTGGGTCCGAGTAGTCCGATGACAATATTATTGGCCACATACCCCCGCAGGCGTGAAATCTGTATACGAATTTAGCGTGCAGTATAATACCATCCCACTGGCTCGATGCCATGACTAAGCCGCCAAGACCTGAAAGCCCGACGATTTGACAACTGCCGTGGGCCTCGCAGTCGTCATTTAGAAACGGTGGTAAACCATTTTTTCCGGCACCAGCCGACCATGGCGTGATATTGGCCTCCGTCCGCTGACCGAGCGGCGGAATCTCGGCAGAGCCGAGAGCAGTAGTTACCAGCAGGAGGACGATGGCGCGCGCCACGGTATTCGACATTAAAGCGTTTCCGCGTCTTGATCACGAATGGGAATGGCAAGAGAAAATATCGCAGGCGAGATATCGCTCCTGGCGACTGCAGGGATCGGTCTGCCACCTTTGATCCGGTCGACGATTTGTGGGGAAACAGCACGACATGCGCTGTGCGTTCGGCGAGCATCATGCCGGACAGCTCCGAGTGAAGCCGGGTTAAAGTCGCCCTCGTCACCTGACGCGCCAGTGCTCAGAACCCAACATTTTCCGCGCCCTTCAGCGCCAGCATCTGACGTGCTTCAGCTGGTGTAGCAATCTCCAGCGACAACTCCTCGATGATGCGACGGACCTTCGCAACCTGGTCTGCATTGCTCTCCGCCAGCACGCCCTTGCCGAGGTACAGATTGTCTTCGAGACCGACGCGCATGTGCCCGCCCATAATTGCCCCCATGGTCACGAAACTGGTTTGAAACCGACCGGCCGCCAGGATTGACCATTGATAGTCGTCGCCGAAGAGCTTGTTAGCGATACGGCGCATGTGCGTGAGGTTCTCGGTGTCAGCGCCGATACCGCCGAGGATACCGAAAATAGTCTGCACGAAGAACGGTGGCTCGATCAGGCCGCGGTCAAGGAAATGGGCCAGTGTGTACAGATGACCGACATCGTAACACTCGAACTCGAAACGGGTGCCGCAGCCTTTGCCAAGGCGTTCCAGAAACATCTCGATATCCTGAAAGGTGTTGCGGAAAATGCGGTCACGCGAGCCATCGAGATATGGCATTTCCCAATCATGCTGCCAATCACTGAAACGCTCGAGTGCCCCGTACAATCCGAAGTTCATCGAGCCCATGTTGAGCGAACACATCTCCGGCTTCAGCGACAGTGGCCCGGCCAGCCGTTCTTCGGGCAACATAAAGGGGGCGCCACCAGTCGTGACATTAATCACAGCGTCGACGCAGTCCTTGATGCGCGGCAGAAATTGCCGGAAAATTTCGGGATCCTGGGTCGGTCTGCCGTCCTCCGGGTTGCGGGCATGCAGATGCAGGATTGCGGCACCAGCTTCGGCTGCGCCGATCGCGCCGGCAGCAATTTCGTCGGGCGTAATCGGCAGGTACGGCGACATCGTTGGTGTATGGATCGCACCGGTGACGGCGCAGGTGATGATAACTTTTTTCGCCATTTTTAAGGCTCCTTGGTGGATTCTTGCAACAGTTTCGCCAGCTTGAGCATAAGCCCGTCGCGTTCGGCTGTGACCGTCTCGATAGATTCATATTCATGAATGCCGCGGCCGACACACACACCCGCATCACCGGCCTCGACATGTGCCTTCATAATCGCTGGCACCTCGGCATCGGCGCGCAGGTCTGGTGCCAGCTCATTGTAAACCGTAGTCCAGATGTCGATGCCGCCGAAGTCGCAGATCTTCAAGGGCCCGAACAACGCCAGCCGGAAACCGATACTGCCGCGAATCGCTGTGTCGATATCCTCGGCACTGGCAATACCACGTTCGTACAGGTCCCAGACCTCGCGGATCATCGCGTTTTGGACACGATTGACCAGGAATCCGGGCATTTCACCATTGATGCGGATCGCTAGTTTACCGATTCGGCGATGCAGCGCCACGCTGGTTTCGATTACCTCTTCAGTAGTTTGCGGGCCGGGCACGACTTCGACCGTCGGCACGATGTGCGGCGGGTTGAACCAGTGAGTGACTACCGCCCGTTCCGTGTTCCGCATGTTTTCGCCAAACAGCGATACGGTGAACGTCGACGAGTTGCTGGCCAGGATTGTGTCGTCGGTGACGCACTCCTCAATGCGCTCAAAATACTCACGCTTGGCTTCGAGATCCTCGGCGATCGCCTCGACAACGAACTGGGAGCCGGCGACGGCATCCGCTTCACTGTCGGCCACGGTGATACGCTGCAGGCTCGGCTCGACTTTATCGGCATTGAGCATGCCGGCGGCAACAAAATCAGCCAGGTTGCTCCGGATACGGGCGGGGACAGTGGCACGCGCTTCGGCGCATTTGTCAAAGCCACGGACGTCGTAGCCGGCAACGGCGAACGTCTGTGCAATACCGTGCCCCATGCGGCCGAGGCCAATGACGGCAACTGTTTCGATCTGCTCGAGTTTCATTTCGATCCTTCCACGGTCAGTGATTGTTTTCGACGATGCAGTACAGATTGTCGTGCCCGCGCAGGTACAGCTCGTTGCCGACAGGCACCGGCGATGCCGAGAACACGTCTTCAAGTTGATTGCGGGCGAGTACTTCAAATTTCGGACCGTGCTTCAACACATAGGCAAGGCCACCGCGTCCCATCACGTAAACGCGGCCGGCAGCACCGACCGGCGAGGCATAAATTCGACGTAGTCCAGGCAAGCGCTCCGAACCGTAATGCGTCCGCCCGCTTTTTGCATCGAGACAGGTGATAAAGCCCTGGATGTGCCGGATGAAGTACAACTCATCACCGTACAGCAGCGGCGATGGGACGTACGGTGTCTGCGCCCGACGATGCCAGGCGACGGCGCGCGTGCCAGTGATGTCACCCTTCGCGGTGGCCAGGGGAATCCCGAGCATCGCCTGATGCTCGTAGCTGCTGCCGGCATAGACATAGCCATTGCCCGCGACCGGAGAGGCGACGACGTTGCCGGACAATCCGCCGCAGGCCCAGACGATGTCTCCGGTCTCCAGATCGTAGGCGCGGATCCGGTTGGTCGCGCTGACGATGACCTGCGGCTGATCCTTGTACACGACAACTATCGGCGTTGACCACGACGTGGGTTCGACGCGTTCCCGCCGCCACAGCTCTTCGCCGGTCCGCTTGTCCAGACAAACGACGAAGGAATCGCCCTCGTGATCCCAGTTGACGATGACCAGGTTGCCGTAGAGCGCCGGTGAGCTGCCCTCGCCATGCCCGTGCTTGGTCCGCATGTTGCCGAGGTCTTTGTGCCACAGCAACTCGCCGGCCATGGTCAGGCCGCAAACGCCTGCCGAACCGAAAAATGCTACGATGTGCTCGCCGTCGGTCACCGGGCTGGCAGAGGCCCAACTGCTGCTCCGGTGTGTGGTCTCGTGCGGTTGCTGGGTTGCCGCGAGGCGATCCCAAAGCACCGAACCGTCCCGGCGGTTCACTGCCATCACGAGAAACTCGTGCTTATGGCGGGCTGACATGTTGTCGTGCGCACCGGGCGACGGCGCGGGCGAAGTCAACCGCTCACCGATCGGTACGGATACTGTGACTATGATGCGGTCGTCCCAGACGATCGGCGTTGACACGCCGATACCGGGCAGGGGTATTTTCCAGCGAACGTTACGATCTTCGGCCCAGGACACCGGGGGCTTGGCTTGTGGCGCTTCACCGGTCGCCAGCGGCCCGCGCCATTGCGGCCATTGTGCAAGCGGATCGGGCGTCGCGATTGCGCAGTTCGCAATCACCAATAGCGTTGTAACAGAAAGTATCTTCATGCCGTGCTCCTCGAGAGCCGCGGTCGGGAGGCCGACGCCCATACCGAAATGATCTAACGCACTGCGACTTCGCGACCCGTCCGGGCCGAGCGATAAATGCCATCGAGTATCTGCTGCACGGCAAGCCCATCCTCGGCCGGAGCCAGGTTGGGCCCGTTGTACAGCATATGATCGATGACCCCGCGAATTTTTGTTTCCCAGATGTCAGTTTCGGGGATGAACGCCGGCTCGATATTGACCATGTGCCCATAGTCGTCGGTATAGATCTTCAGGGGATCGAGCTGGGCACCGGCCTTTTCACCGCGGATGGTGAAATTCATACCCTCCTCCTCGTGGTGCATGGCAAAGCTGCACTCGAGCGTCATGATCGAACCGTCGCCGAACCGAATCTGACCGATCGCCAGATCCTCGACATCGTAGGTCTCCGTATCCCAGCCCGGCCACCTGCAGGCAACGTTCTTCGCCTTTTTCGGATCGTTGCCGATATAGGCCCAGACATTGCCTGATACCGCAACAGGTTGTGGCCGGCCGACAGCATACCAGCACATCTCGAGGGCGTGCACCCCAATGTCGATCAGGCAGCCCCCGCCTTGCAGCGCTTTCTGGCCGAACACGCCCCAGTTCGGAAAACCCCGGCGCCGATGATAGCACACGCGGCTCTGGAGAATATTACCGAAGCGGCCCTCGGCGATTGCCTGGCTGATGAATTGGACGCGCGGCTCGAAGCGGTGCTGGAAGCCGATAGAGATCTTGCGATTGAGTTTGCGACCCATTGAGATGATGTTCCGGCACTCGCGCGAATTCATCGCCATCGGTTTTTCGATGAAGAGATGTGCGCCCGCCTTCAGCGCATCGATTGACGGCTTATAATGCAGAAAATTCGGCGTACAGATACTGACCAGATCAGGTTTGACTTCCTGCAGCATTTCCTGGTACGCAGTATATCCAGGTACCTCGAGGGCGTCTTTCCAGTACTTCAGGCTGTCATCGCTGATGTCGGCAACAGCAGCGATGCTGACATCGTCGTAGTTCGAAAAATAGTTGGCGTGCTGCCGGGCGATGCCGCCGCCACCGATGAAAGCGAGCTTCAGCACTTTTTTCTTTACCATAGCAATGTTCTCGGAGGTACAGTTGGCGAATCGCAGTGACAGAATCTAACCGCGGGCGAGGGGGTTGCAAAATCGCCCGTGACGTAGCCGGATGGGCGGCTGCATTACGGTCCAGGTTTTCTTCAGTAGACGCTTGACTGCATCCGGTTCCGGTTTATCTTAAGCGCCTGTCAATCTGTAGCTTTAGCAAGGACTGTCTCATGCCTACGAATAAATCAACTTTGAAGCGCATGCGCACAAGTGTCAAGTCAGGCACGCGCAACAAGGCGCGCAGGTCGTCGCTTTGGACCTATGAAAAGAACCTCCGCAAGGCGATTGAGGAAGGTAATTTAGAAGAGGCGCAGCAACTGTTGAACAAGACGTTCTCCTTGTACGACAAGGCGACCAAGACAAACGTCGTTCACAAAAACCGCGCCAACCGCAAGAAAGCCCGCCTGAGCGCCGCTCTGGCCAAGGCAAAGAACGGCTGAGCACAGCCCGCAGACGCTTTGAAAAAGCCCCGGTTGCTTCGGTAGCCAGGGTTTTTTTGTGCTCAGGGGGTGGGACATCCACGGCAAATCATCCCCAGTGCGCACGGGTAATCCGGCGTCAGACCGGTTCGGTTGTGCGGCGGTGCATGACCTTCCGGTGTACGCATACGTACAGGCCGGCCAACACTGCCAGACCAAGCACGAGCCAGTGCAGATTGGCGCCGATCTGGTGTTTGCAGTTGACAACCAGCTCCTCGTACGACATCTCCGTCGTCTGCTTGCCGAAGTAATACCCCATGCACGCCAGCACGATTACCCAGATGCCCGCACCAAGGCCGGTGAACAGGGTGAATCGCCCGAAGTGCATCTTTGACAGTCCGGCCGGAATTGAGATGAGCTGGCGGATCGCTGGAAGCAGTCGGCAGACGAACGTTGCCATGTCGCCGTATTCACGGAAGATATCCTCAGCTCGTTCCAGTGCCGCGGGTTTCAGAAAAAAATACTTGCCATAGGCGTACAGGAACTTGCGCCCAAGCTGCATGGAGAGGTAGTAGTTGATATAAGCCCCTGCCAGTGAACCTACGACACCGGCGGCGATGGCAACGATCAGTGCTGCCATCGGTGTGCCCGGAAACAGCTCCAGACGTGCCGCCATGAACCCGGCCGGAATCATCACGACCTCGCTGGGGAACGGGATGAACGAACTTTCGATCATCATGAAAAAAAAGATCAGCAGAGGCCCCCAAGTTTGGGCGAGCTCCGTAAACGATTCAAGATGTCCAGCCAGTAGATGAGTCATTTCAAAGGAGGTTGCGGGTTGGTAAAGCAGAGTAAAGTACTGGCTGTGACAGAGAATCCAATAACAGCGGCATCCCTATGAACTTTGAAACTGCAGCCATTCATGTGGGGCAGACGCCCGAGTCCGCCACCGGCGCGATCATCCCGCCGATCTACGCGACGTCAACATACGCCCAGTTGGGACCCGGCGAGACACGGGGCTACGACTACACTCGTTCCGGCAATCCGAATTTCACCAACCTCGAGCAGACGCTCTGCGTGCTCGAGGGCGCGGAGCACGCCACCGTATTCGCCACCGGAATGTCCGCAATCACTGCGGTTATCTCGACACTGTCGACCGGCGACCTGGTCATTGCCGAGGAAAACATCTACGGCTGCACATTCCGGATCTACGACGAGGTGTTCGCCAAGTTCGGCGTCAAAATAGAGTACTGCGACCTCACCGATCCCGCCAACTTCGACAGGATCAGAAACAGATCGCCACAACTCGTGTGGATAGAATCGCCGACCAATCCGCTGCTTAAGATCCTCGACATCCAGACGATCGCCGATGAAGCCCACAGGGCCGGAGCGGCCCTCGTGGTCGACAATACATTTGCGTCGCCGTACTTTCAGAAACCCCTGGCGCTCGGCGCCGACATCTCGTTGTCGAGCACGACAAAATACATCAACGGCCACTCTGATTGTCTCGGCGGCGTGGTGCTATGTCGCGACATAGCCTGGCATGAGAAGATGGTTTTTGCCCAGAAAGCGATCGGCCTGAACCCTTCGCCGTTCGACGCCTGGCTGATCTCGCGCGGCGTCAAGACCCTGGCCGTACGCATGCAGAAGCACGCCGACAACGCACTGGCTTTTGCGCACTACCTCGAGCAGCATCCGTCAACGGTTTTTGTGCGCTATCCGTATCTGCCCTCGCATCCGCAGCACGAACTGGCCTGCCGCCAGATGGGCGGCGGCTCCGGTATGGTGGCGGCGGAATTCGCCTTGTCGCTGGAGCAGACTCAGCGGCTGCTGTCGCGTTTTAAGGTATTCGCTTTGGCCGAGAGCCTGGGGGGCATCGAATCACTGGTCAGCCACCCGCCCACCATGTCGCACGCCTCCATTCCCCGGGAACAGCGGGAAACGGTGGGCATTCGCGACGGGCTCATCCGCTTCTCCGTCGGCATCGAACACGTCGACGACCTCATCGCCGACCTCGATCAGGCGCTCGATTGATCCTGGGAGCGCCGTTTGGGTTCGAGCGGGAATCAATCGTCGAACACCAAAGCGTCGTACGGATAGATCGACGAATGGTCGTCGCTCCACTCGACGGTGATCGCGTAGTTGCCGAGCGTGCCGATTTGCCGGGGCGTGGCGTCGTCGGGGATCTGTTCGGGCTGGAGAATCTGGTCTCCGGTCATCTCGTCAATGCAGTGGGCACAGCGGCAGCGCCGCCGCAGCTCGGCTGGATCGATGCGGGACTCGGTACCGTCGATGGCGCGATAGCTGATTTTGCCGTCCGGGTCGTAGCTGACTTCCGGCTTCGCATCACCGCTGTGAGCGATCCTGCTGACTTCGCGAACAGTCGCCTCTGCGAGTTCACGGTAGCGTGTCGCAATGTCGCTCTCAGGTGCGAACGTGACGATTGGTGTGCCGTTGTCGCTCAGTGCTGAAATCTCGGCATCGACCGGAATCTCGAAGGAATTTCTGAAACCATATTGGTTGATCAGTTTGGTGCGGGCACCGCGGCCGAAAATTTCATGACGTGTGTCGCAGTTGCCGCACATGAAATAGCTCATGTTCTCGACTACGGCGACCGTCGGAATCTTGAGCTGATCGAACATCTCGACACCCTTGACAACATCAACGAAACTGATCTGCTGCGGCGTCGTAACGATGACAGCGGCAGTCACCGGCACGAGCTGCGCCACGGTCAACTGGATGTCGCCGGTGCCGGGCGGCATGTCGAGAATGAGATAATCGAGTTCGCCCCAGTCGGTACCGGTCAGCAACTGATTGATGACCTGGGTGACCATCGGCCCGCGCATGATTGCCGGACGCCCCTCGCCCTGGCTCGCGGTGGCGTACGCGAACGACATCAGTTTGACCCCATCGTGTTCGACCGGAATAATGTAGTCACCATTCTGGAAGAGACCGCGAAAAGGAGCCGCGATCAAAGTCGGCAGGCTGGGACCGTAGATATCGGCATCGAAAATACCGACCGCCGCGCCCATGCGTGACAGCGTGAAAGCCAGGTTGACAGCGACAGTCGACTTGCCGACCCCGCCCTTGCAACTGGCGACAGCGATGATGTGCCGGACCTGTGACATGCCTTTGCCCGACTGCGTCAGCGCCTTGCGCGGCTGGGCCGTCATCGTCACGGCGACGTCACCGACCCAGTCGAGTTCGCCCAGCAACTCCTCGCAGGAGGCACGGAACTGGTCCTTGACAGGGCAGGCCGGCGTCGTCAGTTCGAGGTTGAAGGCGACGTTGCCCGTATCGTCGATGTTCAGGTCTTTGACGAATCCGAGCGTGACGATGTCCTTGCCAAGATCCGGGTCGATAATCGCCTTCAGTTTGTCGAGGACCTGCGACTCTCTATTCATGATGCACTCGCTTCTGTTTGGCGGCCGCAATGTCGGCCTGCCGTGTCGGTTCCGGGATGCGATATTTACCGGTCACTGCCAGGACCAGCTCGACGGCCCGTTTGAGGCTAATTTTGTGACCGGTGGAATTGAACATCTCACTAACATTGTCCCGTGTTCGCACAGCGCGTTCGATTGTTTCACCGCGATGCCGAATGGCGGAGGTTTTTCCCTTTGCCGACCCAGGGACTACGTAGTCACCGCACAGCAGCGACTTACCGCAGCCGATCGCCGGCCGGTCCAGCAGCAGGCCGAGGTGACAAGCGATGCCGAACCGGCGCGGATGCAGACGTCCCTGGCCATCTGCGAAAATGACGTCCGGCTCGTGTGTCAGACGACGTAAGGCCGGCAACGGCACCGGTCCTTCACGGAACGACAGCAACCGGGAATATACGTCAAGTGAACAGGAACAACAGCCTCGGCGATCTCCAGGATCTGCAGGCCGGAAAACGCAGATCGACGCTGGCCACCGTCTGGATACGTCGGGCGCTGCTGCGAGCGGATAGCTGCGTTGTCAGTTCCTTCTGGATGGCATCCGCCTCTTTCGGCGTCACGTCCCATGGAGGCAGATCCCGGACAGTCATATTAGGCGGTGGCATCAGATAGTTCTTCGTACGTCGTGCGGCCGTCGTACAACGCTTTCCCGACGATGGCGCCTTCGAGATTGTCACGTTGCAATCTGGCCAGTTCGTGGATATGCTCCGGCGTCGCGATTCCGCCCGAGGCGATCACGCTGGCTTCCGGCAATGCATCACAGAGCTTCGTCATCCCTCCGAGGTGCGGGCCGGTAAACATGCCGTCGCGCGCAATGTCGGTGTAAATGAATCGCCGGATGCCGTAATCGTAAAGCTCCGTTGCCAGATCAACGGCGGTGACTGTCGAGCGTTCCTGCCAGCCTTCGACAGCCACCATGCCTTCGTGGGCGTCGATCCCGGCGATGAGTTGGTCGGCGCTGAAGTCTTCGAGCAAGGCGGATGCCAG